>CALXTO010000004.1 GCA_944391425.1 uncultured Alphaproteobacteria bacterium
CATCATAATTGGGAATACGTGTGGTACAGCCGGCAAGTAAAATTGCCGGCAATACCATGACTATTATCTTCTTAAAACTTTTCATATCTCCTCAGCTTCGTTTTTATCCACAAGAAGGAATCCACTCCATCATAACACATAAATTTCCCCAGTTTGTATTGGGATCTAACTCACAATTTATTGTTATCCTATTTTTAGTATTAAAATATTTCCATTTGCCACTTTTTAGATATATTTTATTAACACTAGCCCCTATTGATCCCATCCACTCATTGCCATAAAGACCAATATAATAGAATTTTTTATCTTTGCTTCCTATATAAAAATAGTCTTTATTTTCATCAGGTTCTTTATAAAATTTCCAAATTTCATCAACTTGTTGCGGTGTTAGGCCTATTTCTATTATATTTGGATCATTCCATTTATAAAACATCGGGAACCCATATTCTTTGACTAATTTTTCTTGGCCATTAACACATCTCTGATGCATACAGCCGGCAAGTAAAATTGCCGGCAATACCATAATTATTATCTTCTTAAAATTTCTCATATCTCCTCAGCCTCGTTTCTATTGCGCGGAAACTATCTTCATTTTTTTCATTATCTAAAAGATTATTATAATCCATATAATAATTACCATTAGCATCCGAAGCAAGAGAATTTATATATCTTTTAACCATACCTTGTCCTTCTCGATGTGCCGCGGCTAACAAACCAGACCTGGTTATGGGAAAGGTTTCACCGCTAACGCCTTTGATTTGTTTGCCAATATGTTGATAACCGTCTTGATTGTAACGCTTGTGATAAAGATTGAAAAAATCATGAATTGCTTTTTCCTGCGCTTCGGGATTATTCAAAAAATCATTTTGAGAATAGACACCATATTTTCCCAGCCAATTGCCTTTTTTATCTATCATTCCGATGTCTTCCAACGCCAGTTTTTGCATTTGATATTTTCCCCTTGCCGAACCGCTTTTGTTGACGCTGGCATAATTGTTGCTGCTTTCGTCAAATCCCAGTTGGTTAAGGAACGCATCTGAAACAATCGGTTGTGAAGCCGTATTCGTTCCGTCGCTGGAGTGGGTTTGCATGTTTTGAGCATAACGGATACCGGGCTGCGAAGGCAACGGAACGGCTTCCAGCCGGTTGTTCCATTCCAAATCCGAAGCCGACAACCTGCCCTCTTCCTTTTGTTCCGCAGACTGAGTCATTGGGAAAGGATCGCGCATGGGATAAGGCGATTCTTTGCCGCTGTCATAATCATAAAAATAATAATCCTGTTCTCCGGCAGCGGCTCCTTGTTTTTTTACCGGAAAACGCCCGTTGAATAAACCCTCAATCACATCTTTAGTATCCAAGTTTTGCATATGTTTGTAGATATTTTTCATTTGTTCCCCCTTAAAAAAATACGAATTAGAAAAATTATATACAATATTCGTATTTAAAAGTCAAGTTTCTTTCATCAACTTATTATAAAAAAGCCGCCCCTCTGAACGGGCGGCTTTTTCGGGAAAAGGGTTTTCAGTTTCAGGCAACCTTAGCATTGAAGCAGACCGATGCTCCTTCAATATCCGCACGGGTTCCTTCCGAGCAGGTATTGTCGACCCTGACGGCCAATACCTGTTCCGCCACGTAGCTTTTGTTTTCTTCCAGAGCCTGCGCCAGTTCGGCATCTTCGGTTGAATAGCAAAGCTCAATACGATCTGAAATATTAAAATCCTTATCCTTACGCAGCGTTTGCACCAGACGGACAAAGTCACGGGCCATTCCTTCGCGCTTGAGCGCATCAGTGACATTGGTGTCCAATGTGACAACGGCCTTATTATCGGCAAAAGCTTTGCCGGCGACGCCGTCCTTCATCTCCAGTCGGACTTCAAACAAATCCGGCTGCAGTTTCTGTCCGCCGATGCTTAAAGTTCCGTCCGCATTAAGCTCCCAGTTCCCCTGTTTGTATGCGCCCATAACCGCGCCCATGTCTTTGCCGAGCGCTTTGCCCAGCAGCGGGGTATAGAGATAAATCTTCTTTTCGGCATAGGCGCTCAGATTTGCATCAAAACGGACTTCTTTGACATTCAGTTCGTCTTTGACAATCTCCTGATAAGCTTTACCGAATTCGCGGCCGATGACTGTCAGGCTGGCCAGAGGCAGCCGATTGCGCAGATTTTTTTCTTCGCGGATGAATTTGGCTGCCGAGCATAAATCCTGCAGGAAGTCCATTTCCTCAACCAGCCCGTCGTCCGCACGGATTTCCGAAAGCTGCGGATAATCCGCCAAATGGACGCTTTCCTCTCCGGTGAGCGTTTTATAAACGTACTCGGACACAAACGGCATCAGCGGCGCAATGATTTTGCTTAAATTTACCAAAACCGTGTACAACACGTCAAAAGCCTGAGCATCTCCCTCCCAGAAACGGTCGCGGCTGCGGCGGATATACCAGTTATTTAAAATCTCCATAAACGAGGCAATCTCATTCGTGGCAACGGCAACGTCATAGCTTTCAATACCGGCTTTAACCACCGACGCCAAATGTTTGAGCTTGGAAAGAATATAGTTGTCGATGGCTTCGGAAGACGAATAAACTTCTTTGGCCTTATAGCCTTCGGCATTGGCATAAAGCGTAAAGAAATAAAAAGCGTTCCACAACGGAATTTGAGCTACGCGAGCCGCTTTGGCGATTTCTTTTCCTTCTTTGTCAACAGCCAAATTGCCGCCCTTCAAGACTGGAGAAGAAACCAAAAACCAGCGCAGCGTGTCTGACCCGATGGTATCCAGAACCTCGTTGGGATCCGGATAGTTTTTGAGTCTTTTGGATAATTTCTGCCCACCCTCAGCCATCAGCAGACCGGTGCAGATGCAGTTTTTGAAAGCCGGACGGTTATGCAGCGCCGTCGACAGTACGGTCAGGGTATAAAACCAGCCGCGGGTCTGATCCATGGCTTCAACAATGAAATCGGCCGGAAAATGGTTTTCAAACCATTCTTTGTTCTCAAACGGATAATGCACCTGGGCATAAGGCATGGAACCGCTTTCAAACCAGCAGTCAAACACGTCGCCGACGCGGCGCATCATTGTTTGACCGGACGGATCGTCCGGGTTGGGATATATTACTTCGTCAATATACGGCTTATGCAGGTTTTTGACCTCAAATCCGGTTTTTTCCTTGATTTCGGCAACGGAGCCGAAAACATCAATCCGCGGGAATTTCGGATTATCCGACTTCCAAACCGGAATCGGCGTCCCCCAGAAACGGTTGCGGGAAATCGACCAATCGCGGGCGCCTTCCAGCCACTTGCCGAAACGGCCGTCTTTGATATGCTCCGGAACCCAGTTGATCTGCTGATTGTTCTTGACCATATCGTCGCGGAAATCTGTCACTTTGACAAACCAGCTCGACATTGCCTTATAAATCAACGGCGTATCGGTGCGCCAGCAGAACGGATAAGAGTGAGTATACTGTTCCTTTTTGACCAACAGGCCGTTTTCCTTGAGCCACTGCATAATCGGCTCATTGGTTTCAAAAACCTGCTTACCCTGATAATCCGGAACTTCTGCCGTAAATTTACCGGCCTCGTCAACCGGACAGACAACCGGAAAATTCTCGTCATAAGCGCGGCAGGCGTCAAAGTCATCCTGACCGAAGCCGGGCGCAATGTGAACAACGCCGGTACCATCTTCTGTGGAAACAAATTCGCCGCTCAAAACCCTGAACGCGCCTTTGTCTTTAAGATGTTTGAAGTAAGGGAACATCGGCTCATAGCTCAGGCCGACCAGCTCGGAACCTTTCATTGTTCCCACTTCCACAGCGTATTCCAGCTGCTTCTTATAGCGGCCTTTCAAAGCCGTGCCGATGATGTATTTTTCGCTGCCTTCCTGCATGACGGAATAATCAATATCGTTGCCGACTGCCAGCATCAGGTTGGATGGCAGCGTCCAGGGCGTCGTGGTCCAGACAAGAATGTTCATGCCGTTTTCCAGTTTGAACATGACGGTTATGGCATTGTCAGTCTTGTCCTGATATCCCTGATTGACTTCAAAGTTGGACAAGGGCGTTTCCGCGGCCCAGGAATACGGCAGCACACGGTAGTCCTCATAAACCAGGCCTTTGTCGTAGAGCTGTTTAAAATTGCCGATGACGCTTTCCATGAAAGACAAGTCCATGGTTTTGTAATCATGACCGAAATCTACCCAACGGCCGATACGTTTGAACATATCGACCCAGATGCCGGAATATTTGAGCACGTCGGAACGACAAAAATCATTGAACTTTTCAACGCCGAACTCTTCAATCTGTTTACGACCGGAAACGCCCAACTGTTTTTCGGCAGACATTTCGGCCGGCAGCCCGTGACAGTCCCAGCCCAGACGGCGTTCAACCTTTTTGCCGTTCATGGTCTGGAAACGGGCGACAACGTCCTTAACGTAAGAAACCATGATATGCCCATAGTGCGGCGTCCCATTGGCAAAGGGCGGGCCGTCATAAAAAACAAACTCGGCGGCACCGTCACGGTTACGGACGGATTTTTCAAAAGTTTTATCTTCCTCCCAAAAGCGGAGAACTTCTTTTTCAACTTCGACAAAGTCAGGCTTGGCCTTGACATCTGCATAATGTTTCGTCATCTGAATACCTTAAAATTTATGATTATGTAGTGAAAACTGAAAATTGGTTGATTATGTGCAACAAAATAACATCCCCTTAGGGGATAATAACGGCGATGATTTGTATCTCAAACTTGCACATAAGCTTCTCTCTTAATGAATTCGGCATTTAAGATAATACAATGAATTCAGGGAGTCAACCGTATTTTTGCATTGATTTTTCGTGCAGAAGCCTTTATGGTATTTTCATAAATGTCTTACTTAAAAATTATTTGCCATGGAAATTTGGATGTTTTTGCTTAAAGCAAGCCCTTACGCCGTCGTTTTTATTTTTACGGCCATAATGGTTTTTTATTATTGTCAGTGCGGTAATGTCGACAGAAAAAGTTTGCCGTATCTGTTGGCCGTTCATATTGCGCTTATTTCCGCCACTTGCGGATACATGTTGGCTTCCGAAGGCTTTAAATTTGCATTTGCCGCGGCCGTATTGTATGTAACAATTATGTTCTTTGGCGGAATGCTGGGATTTATCTTCTTCATAATCGTTGACCAAGTCCGTTACTGGAAATTTAAACAAAAAATCCTTAAAGAACGCGGCTATATCCTGCCCCCTTTGCTGTTCAAACGGAGAGGAAAGCCGCTGCGTTTCGGAAAAAAACACTGAAACTCCATGCCCAGCCTTTTCGGCTGGGTTTTTGTCTATTTTTAGACTTTACAGCAAAAGAAAATTATGATATTGTTAATATAGTTAAAGAACAAGGGAGTAACGGACATGCCCGGAAACGCATTGAAAAAAACAGCCCGCTTTGGCATAAGTGCCGCCATCATTACGGCAAAAGCCGCCAAACATGGCCTTAACTTTTCCAATGGAATCGCCAAAACTTTCCTGGGCGGTGCAAAATCCATGGCTAATCAATTTGCCAAAGGCGCCGAATTCCCCTCCATCGGCGAAAAACTTTGGGACGGAACCATTAAAGGCGCAAATAAGCTTTTTGATCTGGGCATTGGCGCTTTGTCTGACTTCAAAAAGAAAGTCCACTAGCCGATGAAGCATGAAGAAGAATACGAAATTGTTCTCAGCGACGAAAAAATTCCCGTTATTATCCTGAAAAACAAAGACGGCAATCCGCAATCGCCTTTTATTCTTTACGACGGCAAAAACCACGGAACTTTTTACCGTCGTCCCGACGAAGTCATTCTGCTTGATTATATTCCCGCCGAAATTCAGCCGTTGCTGCGTCAGGCGCCTTTTGTCGTCATCATGGAAATGAATTCTGCACAGGACGACATCGCCCGTGATTACAAAGCGTTGCTTAAAATCGTTAAAAACAACCCCTTGACCGACGGCTTAAAATAAAATTTCCAATGTCTTACGGTTCAAAAACCTCTCCGCAAATACAGGGTTCGGGCACACCGGTGGTAAACGGGTAGCTGGCAGGCATCAGGTTGGTGCGGCGAACGGCCAAAAAAGCATATGCCTGAGCTTCTACGGCAAAAGAATTCCAACCTAAGTCTTCCCCGGTTTTAATCTCCGCCCCCAATAGTTTTTGACGCAGAAAACGCAATAACGTCGGATTTTGCGCACCGCCGCCGCAGACAATGACCTCGACGGGCGGTTCCGGAACATAGTCTTTAAGCGCCTGCACGGCTGCTTCGGCCACAAACGCCGTTGCCGTAGCAGCACCATCCTCCAGGGACAAGCCTTCAAGATGTTCCAGCTTGTCTTTAAAAATATCCTTGGCGGCGGTTTTGGGCGGAAGGCGTTTTAAATATTTATGACGCAGAAGGGAATTCAGAACATCTGCATCAACCTTTCCCAGCGCGGCCAGACGTCCGTTGTAGTCCATATGTTGTCCGCCATGTTTAAAGACCCAGTCGTTTACGGCGTTGTTTCCGGGACCGGCATCAAAAGCCAACATTTCGCCATTAATTCCAATCCAAGTCAGAGTAGCAATGCCGCCGATGTCCAAAAAGGCAACCGGTTTTTGAAAATGGGTACTGAGCGCCATGTGATAAACGGCCGACAACGGACCGCCCTGCCCGCCGGCGGCTAAATCCGCGGCAGGGAAACGCCCGACCACCCTTATCCGGCACAAATCTGCCAACAAATGCCCGTCACCAAGCTGATACAGGGGAGCAGGCATGACCGTATGTCCGAAAAAACCGACAATATCCGGCCTGAAGCCGCAAGTGTCCGATATTTCCTCAATAACGGAGGCGTTAAAGCGGGTAAATTCATCTTCGACAGCTTTTTTCTGGGCATGGTTCATTAACTCATGGTAATCATGAAGAAAATAAAGGGCTTCCCGCAGATTATCGTCAAACGGGAACTCCCGGGCAGGCCCCTGTTCAAAGACATCGACTCCATCGGTTGAAATTACGGCAGCGCTGACCCCGTCCAGAGAAGATCCGCTGACCAGCCCTAATGCCCGCCGTATTTTGATTGCATCCATAATAAAAAATTAAACTCCTTTGTTGCATTGCTGAAATATTATGCTAATATGCGTTAAAATTTGGTTAGAAACATATTTTAAGGAAAGGTACGATGTCCCAATTTAAGTCTCAGTTTTTAAACCTGATGGTTGAACGCGGTTTTTATAACCAATGCACCAATGACCAAGGGTTTGACGACTATTTGTACGAGTGCGAAAAAACAGGGACACCGGCCGTAGGTTATCTGGGTTCGGATCCAACCGGCGACAGTCTGCATGTCGGGCATATCGTTCCTTTGATGATGCTACGCTGGTTTCAAAAATGCGGGCATAAGCCTCTGACTCTGGTTGGCGGCGCGACGGCGCGAATCGGCGATCCGTCCGGCAAAGACAAGCTGCGCCCGTTTTTGAGCGAAGAAACGCTAGCGCACAACATTGACGGACTGAAAAAATCTTTTGGGAAATTCCTGAAATTCGGCAACGGCAAAAATGATGCGGTAATGGTGGACAACTGGGATTGGTTCCAAAACATCAATTATTTGTCTTTCCTGCGCGATATCGGCACTTATTATTCGGTAAACCGCATGCTGACAATGGACAGCGTTAAATCGCGCCTGGACCGCGAACAGCCGATGAGTTTTCTAGAATTCAATTATATGCTGTTGCAAGGATATGACTTCTGCGAACTTTACCAGAAATACGGCTGTCGTGCGCAGATTGCCGGTTCCGACCAGTGGGGGAACATTGTTTCCGGCACCGAGCTGGGACGCCGGAAATATGACGTCGAACTGTTTGGTTTCACCAGCCCGATTATCACGGATGCGGCCGGCAAAAAAATGGGCAAGTCCGAAGGTAACGCCGTTTGGATCAACGAAGAAAAGCTCCCTGCTTATGATTACTATCAGTATTTCCGCAATATCGGCGATACGGAAGTCGGCAAATGCCTGCGCATTTATACCGATTTGCCAATGGACGAAATCCGTCGTCTGGAAGCGCTGAAAGATCAGGAAATCAACGAAGCGAAAAAGATTCTGGCTTTTGAGGCAACTAAAATCTGCCGCGGCGAAGCCGAAGCGGAAGCCGCGCGGGAAACGGCCGTCAAGACCTTTGAACAGGGTATTGCCGGCGGCGACCTGCCTAGCATTGAAGTAACATCCGCCGAAGGCCTGGGCGTGCTGGACGCTTTTTTGCAAATCGGCTTTGTGAGCAGCAAAGGCGAAGCACGGCGGCTAATTAAACAAGGCGGCCTCAAAATCAACGACCAACCGATAACGGACGAAAATTACTTTTTACGGGACAGCGACATCATCAACGGACAAATCAAGCTTTCCCAAGGCAAAAAGAAGCACGGGCTGATAAAGCTCAAATAATTTGCAAAGCCCTCTGCACGGAGGGCTTTTTTGTGGGAATTTTATTTTTATCCCTTGCCGATATTGAAAGCTGTGTTATATTAAAAGTACTAACTAATTAAAAACAAATTATCATGGCTAATATTGTTCGCATCAAAATCAAAAGAGTCATCCGGCTTAAAGACTATTTTGTCTGCCAAATCGGTGATGAAGCTTTAGGAATGTCTTTTTCCATCAACATTTACAAAACTAACGGTGTTTGTCCCCAAGAAGGGATGGAGCTTATTTTTACGCAACGACCGGAAGGAGGCCCCAATGCTGTCAGCTTGTGGATGGATCATAAGCATATTGCTGATTTTTGACTTTTAAAGATTTAAAAGCTTTACGCCAGGCGTAAAGCTTTTTTTGTTGCTTTTGGCGTTTTATTTGTTATGGTTATGCTGTAACTCTATAACTTATAAATTATGATACGAAACGTAATTATCGAAGAGGTGCTTATCAGCAATTATCTTTACACCTGTCGCTTTGACAACGGGCAAACGACAATTGAAATCCCCAAAGGGCGCTTTGCTCTCAACAAACTGCCGCGCCCTAAAAGAGGCGATATACTGACCCTTGTCCAAAAAGACGGAAAAAACAGTATTTTTATAAACGGCAAAGAGTTGAAAAGCACCCAAGACATTTAATCCCGGAGAATTCCGGGATTTCCTTTTTTAAAGGCTTGATATTTTAACAAATACTTCTTAAATTTATGATAGTTTGTTAATATATCGGGGAAAGCTATGCAGGATAATCTGCCGGAATTGAGGGATATTCACTTGCCTGACGGCGTCTCGGTTTTTCCGCCGGCATACGGCTGGTGGGTTATTTTGGCTGTTGTGCTGCTGACGGGGCTGTTGTTGTATGCCGCTGCGATTATCCGTAAAAAGTCTAAAAAACTTTATGCCTTACATCTTTTGAAAAACATTTACTGTAACAATACCATTCGCTCAGCTGTTGAAATGTCCGCCATTTTAAGGCGTATCTGTGTTTACAAATACCCGGATGCCGCGGTTTTGTTCGGCCGCGAATGGTTGGATTTTTTAAATGCACACTGCAAAAGCAAACTGGAAGGCCGCCCGGCACAACTGCTTTTAGACGCGCCATATATCCGCCCCGACGCCAAAGGCTACAAAAGCGCCGACGTTATTGAGCTGAGACTGTTCTGTCAGGCCTGGATCGGAGAAAACCTATGAATCACTTCGCCTGCCCTTATGCTTTTTTACTGCTGGCAATGCCTTTTGCGTTGCGTTACCTGTTGCCTCCGGTCAAAGGTCTGCACGGCGATGCACTCAAAATCCCTTTTATCGGCGATTTGGAAAAAATTTCCATTAAATCCGGCGGAATCTGGAATATGGGCAGTGCGGCCGCGGGAAACGGTTTTTCAAAATTTTTCTGGTTTTTGTTTGCCGTATGGACGCTGCTGGTCATTGCCGCCGCCCGCCCGCAGCAAATAGGCGAACCGATACGCCTCAAAAATGAAAGCCGTGACATTATGTTGGTTTTGGATATATCCACTTCAATGCTGCAGCCGGATTTTGCCATCAACGGACAGCGAATCGACCGACTGACCGCCGTCAAAAAAACGGCAGCAGATTTCATACGCAAACGCGCCAATGACCGTGTCGGGCTGATTTTATTCGGTACCAGGGCATATTTACAATCTCCGCTGACTTTTGACAAACAATCGGTTGAGGAAATCCTGTGGTCGATGCAGGCCGGCATGGCCGGAGATTCCACCAGTATCGGCGACGCTCTCGGGCTGGCGCTCAAAAACCTCAAAGATAACGAAGACACGAAAAACAAAGTTATTATCCTTTTGACTGACGGCGAAAACAACGACGGCAGCCTTTCTTTGGCGCAGGCAATCAAACTGGCGCGCGACGAAGGCATTAAGACCTATACCATCGGCGTCGGCAGCCGGGATGTTTTCTTTGGCATGCTTATCGGACAAATGCGCGGTGTTGACGAAAAAGGACTGTCTGAGCTGGCTGCGGTAACCAGCGGCGAATATTTCCGCGCCGAAAATACGGCTGCCCTGCAGCAGATTTACAATGCCATAGACCAGCTGGAAGCGGATATCCACGATGACCGTTTTATCCGTGAAACGAAGGAATTATACTATATTCCCCTTGTGGCGGCAATTTTGCTTGGTATGGCTTTGGCCGTCGTTTTGAGGAGGATAAACTGATGGCAGAATTTTGGAATGCTTTTCATTTTTTACGGCCGTGGTGGCTGTTGCTTCTGTTTATACCCGTTGTTTTTTATCTGCGTTATTTCAGGGGACGCCGTAACCAATCTTCCTGGGAAAAAGTTTGCGACAAACGTCTGCTCGGCTACCTTTTGATTCGCGGTTCATCCTCCCAGCGCAAGGTTTTGGCCTGGACGGCTCTGATCGGAATATGCACTGCCATTGCCGCGGCAGCCGGCCCCAGTTGGGAAAAAATCGAGATTCCGAGCCTGGAAGCTGAAAATCCGGTGATGATTTTGCTGAATATGTCTTCGGACATGAAAGAAACAGATCTAAAACCCTCCCGCCTGGAACGAGCTAAATATAAAATTACCGATTTGCTCAAAATGCTCCAAGGTGCTCAGGCCGGTCTGGAAGTTTACAGCCGCGAACCGTTTGTAATTTCTCCGCTGACCGATGATACGCAAATTTTGGAAAACCTGCTGGGAGCGGTTGACTTCAATATTATGCCCGTTAACGGCGACCGACTTGACCGGGCGTTGGCATTGGCCGTGGAAAAATTTGTCAATGCTGCCTACCAGCGGGGCGAAATCATTATTTTTGCTCCGGATGCCGGACAACGTTTTGACCTGGCACTGGAGGAAGCCAAAAAAGCTCGGAACAAAGGTTTTAAAGTCAACGTCATTGCCACGACTGCCGCACCGGTCGAAAAATTGCAGATGATTGCCGATGTCGGCGGCGGCCGATACAGCAACCTGCAAACCGGAGATAATGACATCAAACCCTTGGCCGCTCAGGCTGTCTCTTCTTCCGATGATCTTAAAGAAGGCAAGAACTGGCAGTCAATTTGGCTGGATTACGGATATTACCTGTTAATTATTCCGCTGCTTTGTTGTTTATACTTCTTTCGAAAAGGCATTTTGGTTATTGTTTTTGTTGCGGCAGCACAACCGGCCAACGCGGGCTTTTTTCTGAACAATAACCAAGAAGGATTGAAAGCGTTTGAAGCCGGAGATTATCAGCGAGCGGAAGAACGTTTTGATGACCCGCGCTGGAAAGCCTCGTCTCTTTACAGAATGGGGGATTATGACAAGGCTTTTGCGGAATTTTCCCGGCAAAACGACCTTACCGCACTATATAATCAGGGAAATGCTCTGGCTAAAAGCGGAAAATTTGAGGAAGCAATTAAGAAATATGAAGAGGTTCTGCAAGCTGAACCGAACCATGAAGATGCCCGGTTTAATCTGGAATATTTAAAACGACAGCAGCAACAAAAACAGCAAGAGCAGAATCAGCCGCAAGAACAGGAGAAAAACCAACCTCAAGATCAAAACCAATCCAACCGGCAGCAGCCGTCTCCAGAAAAAGAACAGCAGGATGAAAGCAACCCTTCTTCTCCTGATCAGCAAGAACAACAAAAACAAAATGAGCAGGCTCAGGGAAACAATCCGGATGGTAACGAAAACCAACAAACCCGAGAACAAAACCAGTCTGCGACACCGCAAACGACGGCAACCGGGTCACAGGAAAATGAACAACAGGAAAATCCTTCCGGCGGCGGGTTGCAAACGGAAGGCGAAGAGCCTAAATATGATGAAAAGGTTCAGGCTCGCGCTCAACAGTACCGGGAAATTCCCGAAGATCCCGGCGGTCTACTCAGAGCCTTTATTTATCAGGAATATCAGCGTAACCGTTATAATGAAAAATAGGTGTTTGAAATGAAAAGATTTTTATTTGTCTTATTGGCTTTTTGTTTGTCTGTTTCCACGGTTTCGGCCCAAACTTTTCAGGCTAAGGTCAACCGTGCAGAACTGCCGGAAGGCGAAACCTTTCTGCTGACGCTGGAACTGGAAGGTGCAGCCGTTAACGACGCGCCGGATTTGAGCGCCCTGAACAAAGACTTCACCACTTATTCCGTTTCCAATGCCTATCGTACCAATATCATCAACGGGCAAATGAGCCAGTCGCGGCAATGGAATTTGGTCCTGATGCCGAATAAGACCGGAAAACTGACAATTCCCGCCATTTCCCTCGGTCAATATCGCAGCAATCCCGTTGAGATTACCGTTGCCAAAGATGGAGAATCCCTGTCGCCTCAGACGCAGGGACAAAACGGCGCCCAGCCCCGTTTTAAAATCAACGGGCGGGTGGATAACAAAACGCCTTACGTCCAACAGCAAATTAATTATACGCTGACACTTTTGGACACTGGTGGTTTGCAAGGAGAAGAACCTGTTTTTCTGACGGACAATGACAACGACTGGATTATCAAAAGCCTGGGGGCGCCGAATGTCGACAGCAAGGTCATCAACGGACGCAGTATCCGCGAAATCAAGTTCCAATATGCTCTGTTTCCGCAAAAAAGCGGAAAGCTTGAAATTCCGGCCGTTCGTTTTAATGGTTATTACCTGACCAAAGACAGCCGACAGGATCCGTTCGGACGTTTTTTCAACGATGATATTTTTATTTCCGGTTTTGGCATGACAGACGTTTTTGCCACCAAAAATCCGGTTGTTCTGAAAACAGAACCGATTGAAATTGAAGTCCGGCCGGCAGTTGAAATACCGGGTTCGTGGTGGCTGCCGGCGGAATCTGTCAAGTTGTACGCGGAATTTGAGCCGGCAAATCCCTCTTTTAAAAGTGGCGAAGCCGTCAGCAGGCATATTTATCTGCAGGCTGAAGGCGTTAT
Source organism: uncultured Alphaproteobacteria bacterium (assembly GCA_944391425.1). Lineage (GTDB taxonomy): Bacteria > Pseudomonadota > Alphaproteobacteria > RF32 > CAG-239 > CAZU01. Next base: position 13,297 of record CALXTO010000004.1, read on the forward strand.
CGACAGTCAGCTTCCTGAAATTAACCTTGCTCCGGCCAGCGGGTTAAAACAATATCCTGAAAAACCGCAGACACAAATGAGCGTCGAAAATGGCAAAATCGTATCTTTGGAAAAGATCACCAATGTTTATATTCCGCAAAATGCCGGAAAATTTATACTTCCGGCAGTCAGCGTTCCATGGTTCAATACGCGGAGCGGCAAGGTTGAAACAGCCTCATTGCCGCCGTTGGAAATCAACGTTCTTGAAAATACCGCCCTGCCGCAGCAGGAAATCCCCGTTCCGGCTGTTTCAAACGCCGAGCCTGCCCGGGTTTTGCCGGCAGGAAGCAATGAACCGGCACCGTATGCCCTTGAAAAAATTGACAATACGGATGTTTATCTGTTGCTGGCAGTTGCTTTTGTTTTGGGTATTTTACTAAGCTGGGCGGTCATGAAGTTCATGAGTATTTCCCCCAAAAACAAAATTAGCAAAAAAGATATTATCCGTAATGCCCGAAACAAAGACTTAAAAGCGCTGAGGGATAATATTCTGGAATGGGCACGCCAGACTTTCGGAGACGAAAATATCCATAACCTCGGAGAAGTTGCCGACCGAACCGGAAGCAAGGCTTTCAGCTGTGAGCTTGACAAGCTGACCGAAGTTCTCTATGCTCAAAACGGTCAAGATTGGGATGCCGCTTCCTTTATCAAAGCCTTTGAAAAAGTTTATGGCAAAAAATACCGGAGAACCAATGAAGATGCCCCCCTGCCCAAACTCTACAAATAGCGAAACGCTTTATTTATCCGAAACAACCTATCCCGGAGACAGTACAAAAAGCTATTATATTGAAGCAAAAGACATCAACAGGGTTTTACAGGAAGGGAAGCTTCCGTTAATCCGGCTGAACGAGACCTGCGCCGGACCGAAAATTGCAATTATCCTCGCTCAGGAAAAGCACCCCGACCGTACGGAAAAAGATTACAGCATCCACCCTTATTATGTTGATGCGGTTATTGGAGCCGGCGGTTGTCCTGTGTTTTTCGGATATGATCAAACAAAGCAGCAGCTTGATGTTATCAAACCAGACGGTATTTTACTGATTGGCGGTTGTTTTGTTTCTCCGGGTACATGGTATACGGAACCGACCGGAGAAAAAGCAGACAAACGTGGCAAAGCTTATCTGGAGGCAATCGAATATGCCCACAGGCACCGTTTGCCGACTTTAGGAATTTGTGCAGGAATGCAGATGCTTGCGGGCACCGCCGGCGCCAAGATGTTTTCTAAAATCGAAAATCATAAAAAAGGTGGTGAAAATATTGCTCATAAAGTTCATATTCTTTCCGGTTCCCTGCTGCACGGCATTATTAAACAGGAGACGATTGAAACCAACTCCGCCCACAGCGAAGCCGTCAATCCCGAGCAGCCCGGAAAATGCCTGATTACGGCCAGATCCGAGGACGGAATCGTTGAAGCCGTTGAATTGAAGGAGCCATGGAGCAAATTCGTTTTGGGCGTGCAGTGGCATCCGGAATTTTTCTGCAAAAAAGGCGATCTGCCGTCGCTGAGTATCTTTAAATCTTTTGTTGAGGCTGCACAAAGTGATAAGTGAACAACTTGTTGAAATTACCGATCCCCATTTCATTATTGAATTAATGTATGCCGGAACGTCCCATAATATGACCGGCTGTCCGGTTTACACTGAAATGGGGTTGGGAAACCATGCTTATGTTCATAAGGATTTGTGGGAAAAGTTGCAAAAACTCATTCCCTGGTTGGAAGAGCATCATATGAAACTGAAAATTTTTGATGCTTACCGTCCGCCGTCTGCTCACGTCAGGCTCAAAGAAGTTATCCCTCAGCCCGGATTTTTTGCCATTATGCCGGAAACCTCCCCGCATTGCCGGGGAACGGCCGTTGACGTTGCGCTGACGGATGAAAACGGCCGGGAATTTTCTTATCCGACTCCGGTTGATGCGTATGACCCGTTTTATGCCGCGGAAGTTCAGGCCGGCAGATGCAAAGGCTTTTTTGAATATTTGAAAAAAGCCCGGCACGACTATCAAAATGCCGATGAAACGGAAAGTATCCGCAATCGCGATACCCTGCGTGAATTAATGGAAAGCATCGGACTTGAAGCTCTGGCTCACGAATGGTGGCATTATGAGCTGCCGCGGGGAAGAACCGGCAAATATCCCATGCTTCGTTATTAAAAAGCCAATCCCGTCAGAAGATTAGTCCTTTTGTTTTTTGCAATTTTGTCAGTATAAGCTGATACTGCAGTTTCTGATTGCCGTTAGCAATATAAGTTTCCGTATTTGCATGACGGACATCCTCATAAATAATTGTTTTGAAAGCGGCTCTTACAGCCTGCCCCTTCTTTTAATTTAGCTTAATAAAAGTTCTGTGTTAATAAAAGATTAGGTAAATTGGACGGATTACATACTATATAATCAAAAAAACGGGCTTTTAAATAAGCCCGTTTTTTTTGCTAGCAGAGGAATTTATCGTTAGTTTTTATTTGCTTTGCGCATGCTGGTGTCTGGCCTTGTACATTGCCACAAAGTCTATGGGATTCAACATTAACGGAGGAAGTCCGCCGTTAAACAGCGTGCTGCTGATGGCCTGCCGAGCATAGGGGAAAAGCATGTGCGGAACTTCAATCATTAAGACCGGTTCTTTGTGCTCGTCCGGTATATTCAAATTTACTAAACCAGCGTAAATCATTTCCATAATAAACAGTTTTTGTCCATTAACATTCCCGTCAATACGGAAACTTAATTCAACATTATATTGGTTGTCCTTTATATTTTGAGAGTGAATATCAACATCTATTTTAATATCGGGCTGGCCCCGTTCGGCGAAAACTTCCGGCGCATGAGGAATTTCCAAGGACAAGTCCTTGATATACTGGTTTTGGATTATAATGGCCGGAGCTTTATTTTCATTTGCATTATCCATTTATATTCTCCTTTGGGAATTAGCTGATGGTTATATTCTTACACGCAAATTTTGTTCTGGTCAAATGATAATAACAGTTGATAATAGTTATAAATAAGCTATATTCAGCTTAATTAAAACAAAGGATTTGAAATTGATGATGACACATTTGGATATTTTGGTTTTATTGGTTGTCGTGGTATTGATTTTCCAAAGGCTGAGGAGCCTGCTCGGAACCCGACCGCCGGTGGAGGAACGCAAAATCCGTCTCAGTAAGGAAAACGCTGAAAAGCTGTATAATATTCTGATGACGGAAGCATCCAGCCAAAGCGCCGAAAAAGAACAGCTGCAACCGCAGGAAGAATTGGTGCCGGAAGGAGATTTGAGCGAACCGGAAAAAACTTTGCGAGAAATCCCCAACTTTAACAAAAGCGCGTTTCTTAAAAGCGCCGAAAAAGCTTTTCAAATTATTACCGAAGCTTTTAACAAAGGCGATACGGAAACGCTGGAAATGCTGGTCAACAAAAAGATTTTCAAAAAGTTCCAAGACGTTATTGAAAAACGCAAAAACGAAGGGATTTCAGCAGAAACGGACTTTATCTGCTTTGATAAAGTAGAAATCGTTGCCGCCAAAATTACGACTCAGAAAAACGCTCAAATCAGCGTCGAATTTGTCTCCGAACAAGTTAACGTCCTGCGTAATTCCGATGACGAAGTCATTGAAGGCGACGAAAACTACATTCAGAACATTACGGACGTATGGACTTTTGAAAAGGCTTTGAACTCGACCTCCCCCAACTGGCTTTTGATATCGACTAAAAAATCATGATGAAGAACCTGTGGAAACTTTTGCTTTTGCTGATACTTGTTCCCGGATGCGGAGAAGAGGGAAAAACGCCGATGCCGGACACAGAAAAAAATGTACAGGCGCCGGAAAAAATGCCGGCTCTGGCATTGAAAAAAAGCAGCTTCGGACAACTTCAAGCCTGGGACAAAGACGCGACGGAAGAATTGTTCCATGCATTTGAGCTCAACTGCAAAGCCATTAATAAAATGAAAACGCCGTTCCTCGGCAACGCGGAAATAAAGATTTCCACCGCGGAGTATCAGTCAATCTGCCGTAAATTCGCCAACATACGCCCGCAGGAACTGAAAGGTTTTATCGAACAAAACTTTACACCGTATCTGGTTATGTATAACGGCAGCAGCGAAGGCAAATTTACATCTTATTATGAGGCGGAAATCAAAGCATCGTACAACAAAAGCGGAAGTTATTCTGTCCCCGTGCACGGAAAACCGACTGACTTAATTGAATTTAATCCCCGTGATTTTGATCCGACATTGCCGTCAAAACGTCTGGTGGGTCGTGTACAAAACCAAAAACTGGTTCCTTATTATACCCGGGAAGAAATCGTCAACCGCGGAGTCAACGCCCCGGTTATCCTTTGGGGCGACAGCTATGTCGACATTTATATCATGCAAATTCAGGGATCCGCACTGGCCGTTTTGGATGACGGCAGCAAAGTCAGAATATCTTTTGCCGACACCAACGGTCGCCCGTTTAAGGGAATCGGCAGCATTCTGCTCTCCAAAGGTGTTTTGAAACCCGGACAAGCTTCCATGGGCAAAATAAAGAAATGGCTGAAACAAAACCCCAAAAACGCCGATCGCTACCTTAATGAAAACCAACGTTACGTTTTCCACCGCCTGAGCGGCGCCGAAGGGCCGATCGGCGCCATGGGACTGCCGTTGACGGCAGGAAGAAGTTTGGCCGTTGATAAACATTTTATTCCGCTGGGAAGTCTGTTGTGGCTGGAAACAACCGGACCGAACGGTGAAAAAATCGAAAAACTGGTGGCAGCGCAAGATATCGGCGGAGCTATTAAAGGGGCTGTCCGTGGCGATTATTTCTGGGGAAGCGGCGGAGACGAAGTTTTGGAACTGGCCGGCAAGATGAACGCCAAAGGACGTTATTTTATTCTGTTGCCGAAAACAGCGGAACGGGAGGTGGCAAACAATGGCCAATAAAAAAAGAATAAACCGGGCGGACGAACTTGTTTTTAAAGCTTTTAAAAAGGCGGTTGAAGACGGGAAAATTCATATCTGCCTGATTAACAGCCGCATAAATCGACCGGCATCTCCAGTTTATAACCCTTGGGAAATGCTGCTCCCGGTGTTGGTTCCCGTTATTATCGGGCTGATTTTGATTTTGGCGGTAGGACCGCTTTTCGGGCTGTTTTTTATGGTCGGGCTGATTATGGTTTCCTCCACGCTGGTTCGTAAAAAGCAGGATCATCAGTTGCTGGAGCGCAGCAAAAATTTTCTGCTTTCTGATTTTGAAAATTGCAACAAATTGTGGGATTTCGGCGGCGTGGTTCTGGTTAATGCCGAAAACAAAAAATCAGGCTGCGTTTCTCCCGACGCGGACTGGAAAGAATTTGTCATTCGCAATTTTTCCGACCTGATGGTCGAAAAGAAAGAAAAAGAAGAGCAAAACCATGAAGAGGCTGCCTGACGTAGGAAAACCGACGGATAATGACGCCTGGACTGAAGCCGTAAAAGGCGTCAAGCGCCTTCCGCCAAAGGAGGAAAAACCCTCTCCGCCGCTGATTATCGGAGAAATTTCCCCAACTGTTGATTATGCAAAAGTTTACGGCGGAAATTCGCTAGAAGAACTGACCATCGGCTCAACCGACAATGTTGACAAACGTACCGCTGAAAAATTCAAGCGGGGAGAATTTCCCATTCAGAAAACGCTTGATTTGCACGGTTATTTTGAAAAGGACGCTTATGACGCCGTCGAGGCTTTTATAAAAAATGCTTACCTGCAGGGATTGCGCTGCGTTTTGATCATTACGGGCAAAGGGCGGCAAAAAGAAAGCGACGACTGGTATGACAAAAGAGGCATTCTGAAAGAAAGCGTTCCCAATTGGCTGAATGCTCCGCAACTGCGCCCCCTGATTTTAAGTTTTTCCTATGCCCGTCCGGAAGATGGCGGCGAAGGCGCTCTTTATATTCTACTCAGAAGACAGCGCAACCGCTAAGCGGCGTTTTTGAACTGGGCATTGTACAAAGCGCTGTAAGCGCCTTTTTTGTTGCGCAGCAATTCGTCATGCGTGCCTTTTTCGGCAATTTGCCCGTCATTAATGACGATAATTTCGTCGGCATTGCGGATGGTGGACAAACGGTGGGCAATCACAAAGACCGTGCGATCCTGCATCAGGTTTTCAATTGCTTTCTGAACAACGGCTTCGGCTTTGTTATCCAACGCGGAAGTCGCCTCGTCCAAAATTACGACCGGAGCATTTTTGACAAAAGCGCGGGCTATTGCCAATCGTTGGCGCTGCCCTCCGGACAACAAAGTGCCCCGCTCGCCAATCTCGGTATCAAGCCCCTGTTCCAGTCCATCGACAAAGTCTTTCAGATAGGCCATTTCCAATGCCCTGGTAATTTCTTCCTCACCGGCATCAGGCTTGCCCATCAGGATATTGTCGCGAATGGTACCCGAAAATAAAAAGTTATCCTGAAAAACAACGGCAATGTTATCGCGAAGGCTAGCCAGCGAAAAATCCCGGATATCTTTCCCGTCAATCTGGATGCTGCCGGAATCGATGTCATAAAAACGCGGCAGCAGATTAACCAGCGTCGATTTGCCACCGCCGGAATTACCGACCAGAGCCGTGGTTGTTCCGGCCCGGACCGCCAGATTTATATGTTTAAGCACCATGGTTCCGGGAACGTAAGAAAAACATACGTCATCGAACCGGATTTCTTTTTTGATTCCTCTTAGAACCGCGGCTCCTTTTTTGTCACTGATGGCGGGTTTGAGCTGCAAAATTTCAAAAATACGCTCAATGGCCAGAAAAGAAACCTGAACAGCACTGAAATTTTTACCGATATTCTTAATCGGCGTATAAAGCATAATCAATGCGGTTATAAAAGATACAAAATTGCCGCTGGTAATGGTTCCGTTGACAATCAAGTAACTTCCGTAGCCGATAACACCGCCAACCCCGATGGAAACGGCAACGTGCATCATCGGCGTCATCCACCCGGTTTTCTGAACCATTTTGATGGTCAGTTTAAACAGTTTGGTAATCGTCGAATCGTATTTGTCAAAGATCTGCTGCTGCAGGTTATAAGAGGCTATGGTCTTGTTGCCGGCGCAGGTTTCATTATAGTGGGTAACAATCACCGCTGTTTCTTTGACCGTATTCTGCACTACGCCTTTTATCATTTTGCGCACCCGGGCCAGAGGCAAAAGCGCAGCGGTCAAAACAACGATTGCAATAATGGAAAGCTGCCAGGAATTGTATATCAGTACGCTGACCAACGCAATTGATGAACAAATGCGGGATACAAACAAACGGACGTTGTCCATCAGGCCGACACAAGCCGAATCGACATCTGTCGAAAAACGCTGGATAACGAACCCCGAATCGTTATGCTCGCAATAAGCCGGCTCTAAAGACAACAGTTTTTTGAAAAGCGCTCTTTTGACATCCGTTTTAATCTTTGAGCCAACCCATTCGTTCATATACAAAGCAACATAGTTTAAAGCTCCCTGAACAATGGTAAAACCGACAATCAGCAACGGAATATAAGCCGGAGAGCGGTCGCTTTTATCAACCAGAACAATATCCATATACGGTTTGAGCGCTAAGGCAATCACGGCGTCCAGCGCACCGATGGGAATACACAGTGCAATGGCCAAAAAAGCGCGAAAAGCATAGGGCTTAACAAACGGCCACATAATTTTGTAATGTTCCAAAAATGGAAGCTTGGGAGATTCTTTGAGTTCTTTATGCGAAGCCATTTTAAATCCTTGGTTCAGAGTAAATGCAAAAATTTGAGAATCAGATAAACTGCGGCAAATTCCATGACAATCATCAGCTTATAGGTCATCTGGTAGCTTTTTTTGGCTGTTTTGTGGCGAAAAACTCGTTGCGCCGCATATGCGCCCAGCCAGCCGCCGAGAAACTCAAGCATATGCAAATCCCGTTCCGGGACACGCCAATCACCGCGCACAGCCGCACGTTTGTCAACCCAGTAGGCGATAAAAGTGCTGAAATTTATGAATATCAGCTGAAAAACCACAAATAACAGCATGGTTTTGGCGCTGAAAATGCTGGTGCGGAAATAGTGAGTTTCGATAAAATAAGCCGAACCGATAATCATGGCGCTGCTCAAAAGAAAAAAACGGTTGCGGCGCAGCGGATAAACTAATGCCGCCAGCCCCAGCAGAATAGCCGTAAAGGTTATTACCATATTGCGGAGTTTCCTTGTTCTCAAAATTAATCCGCGAGCAGTTTAGTATATTTTTTTTAATTTGCAAATAGTGAATAAGTAAAAAAAATATAATGTTATTTTGATTTTTGTTTTTATAATCAGAGTATTGGAAAATTTAAAACCTGAGGATGTTCCGATGAAAAGAAATATAATGGTCTTGCCGGCTTTCTTATTGATACTGGTTTCCTGCAGCAATACACGGGAAATTACGATTCAGGATATCATGTTTGACGAAACGGGAAACGAAGTTATTGCCGAACAGTCGGTCGAGGCGGTCAGAATTCCGGACAAAGTTCCGGCGGCAGCATCTCCTGCCAGATACCGTCTGCAAACCAGAAGCGACCGTTATGATGCCAACCACATCAATCCGCAGGTTTATGCTATTGCCGCCACCCGGGCCACCAATAAAATGTTGGATGAAACAGCTGAATTTTACGAAAATCCGGACGGAGACGTGTTCCTTTATATTGCGGACATTAAGAAAGCCGACCGCAAACTGCCGGATGGTATTTATTCAGCAGCCCGGACAACGCGCGATATTATTGAAGGCTCCAAGACATTTAAAGTCGTCAATGATATGAAAGAAGCTGATTACTATCTGGAAACCGTTATTGATAACGCCGGCACCCCGGAAGAGCCGATTTTAGTTTACAAGCTTATTTTGTTTGATGGTAAAAATAATAAAATTAACGAGTGGACCGAAACGATGAGACGAGTCCGTAACGATGACCGAAGCTGGTGGTAATGCCGGGCAATCTGCAGAAATATCTGTTTGCCTTTTTGCTGGCTTCCGGTCCGGCTATTACGACCTTGGCTGCAGAAGGAGAGACAGCGGCCATTTACGCAACAATCTGCGAACCGATTAAAGACGGAGAAGCTAAGTCTTCGGCTCGGGTGCGTGCCACCGACAAAGCCTGTTTTAAGGCGGTTGAAAAAATTTCACAATTACAGGAATACCGAAACCAATATCCGACTCATGATTTTAACGTCATGGTTTATAAAATCGTCGACAATTATCTGGAAGACCTGACCATCCGTACCACGGAACAGGATGCAGAACAATTATGCGTCGAAGTTACCGGTTATTTACAGGAAAAAAACATTAAAACGGCAATCGCCGAAAATATGCAAAAACATGAGAAAGAAACGTCTCAATATCCGGAAGCGCTGGATATAGAAGACCGGCAAGCAGCTCTGCAGCCAATTGTTACCGAACTGCCGCCCAAACCGGAGATTACCATTAAAAAAGAAATTGCCGCCGAAGAAATTTTAGATGAAACCCATTCGGAACATTCAGAGAAAACTCGGGTTTGGGTTGAGCCGACGGAATTTTTTAACAAAACCTCCACCAGTGCCTTTGCCGAAGAAATAAAACAAGCGCTGCGCCAGGAAAAAGACACATCTTTTGCCGCCAGTGAAAAAAACGCGGATTATATTCTGAAAAGTAAAGTCCTGCGTGCCAAAGTTGATCCCATCAACAGTCAGACAAACCGCCTGCAAATGGTTATTGCCGTTGAGCTGGTCAATACCCGGAATAAAAAGAATTTCCTGGAACATCAGAACCGCTTTATTTTATTTGAAAGCTCCGAAGACGAACAGATCGTCGCCAACTCGCTGATGAAAAAGCTGCTACGCCAGGCCGTGAAAAATATTGCCGCCAAGATTGAAAATTCTCAAAACAAACCGGAAGCCATTATTACGCCTCCGGCGGCCGCAAATTATTCTTCTGTTCCGTCATCCCAGGCTTCGTGAGTTTTGATATTGCGGACGGCAACCGAAATGTTGCGCAGAGGTTTCCGACCGCTGGAAATCCCAAAAGCTTCTATTTTGGCAGCAAGAGAATCTTCTATTTTAGAGCAAAAAGCATCGTCGAAATTGACGTACAAAATGATCTCCAGCTCAGGAAAGCCTCTGTCGTCATAAAGCTCATACTCATAAGCGCATAAGTAGTCCGCGCTGTTTTCCAGAACCAATTTTTGAATATTTTTAAACTGCTCCTGATAGTTTCCGACCCGGTATACGTCGGCAAAATCAAATAACAGCGGGTCGTCATCATATATTCCGGGAAATGCAGACAGCCTTTCTAACAGCGAAATATTGCCGGTTATGATCGAAAATTTGGACAACACCGGATAAAAATCCTCAATATTCTCCCGCAGGTTTTCAAAACGAGGCTTGAGCAAAATACCGGCCATGTCAACCAATCCCAAGTTAAGCAGATTTTCAATATAAACCTGTTCAAAATACGGCGAAATGCTGCCGCCGATATCCCATATTTTATGCGCCAACGCTTTTGATTTGCTGCGGTTGCCGAGCATATTCTGCTCGAACATCATGGTTATCAACCCTTCTATGTTGTTGGGATTTGTACGCATTCCGGCATATATCTGCTGCTCAATTTTTATAATCTCCGCGCCGCGGTTATAGTCCAAGCGGTAAAGCTGTTCGAGCAAAGCTTCAAAATCCGGAGTCTGCAGACTATTTTCTTCCATTTCAACCCTCCTGCCTTTTTTCCAATAAGAATGTTGCCGGCCCGTCATTAATAAGGTGAACTTTCATCTCTGCCTGAAATATTCCGGTTTGGACCGGCAGAGGCACCTGCCGCAGACAGGTCGTAAAATACTCATATAAAACTTTTGCATCTTCCGGCAAGGCCGCGTTTTCAAAACCCGGACGATTGCCGCGGCCGGTATCTCCGGCCAAAGTAAATTGTGATACAACCAAAACGGAGCCTTTGACATCCTGCACCGAAATATTCATCTTTCCGACACTGTCTTCAAAAATACGCAGGTTTGAAACCTTACGGGCCAGATATTCGGCTTCGGCTCTGCCGTCGCCTTTTTCCACCCCCAAAAAAACCAACAGTCCTCTGCCGACGGCAGAAACCTCCTGCCCGCCGACGACAACTTTTGCTTCCGATACCCTTTGTACTAAAGCACGCATTCTTTTTTCCTTATAAATCCTGCAATAATTATATTGCCATTAGGTTTAAGATAGATTAACAGAAAAAATTTTTCATTTCTGAAAAATCAGGCGCCTTCCTGCCCGGAACAGCGGCCTAATAAAAGAGGTAAGAAAAATAAACGGCCGCGGAAATTCCGGCAAGGTCCGCCAATAAGGCACAAGGTAAAGCCGCGCCGACTTTACTGATTTTTACGGCACCAAAATATACTGCCAGAACATAAAAAGTCGTTTCTGTCGAGCCTTGAACAACCGCGGCGACAAAAGCCGGAAAACTGTCCGGACCGTAATTGGTCATCGTTTCTATCATCATTGCCCGCGCCCCGCTTCCGGAAAGCGGTTTCATCAGAGCTGTCGGCAGTGCCGGAACAAACCCTGTATCCATCCCGGCAGCGGCAAAAAGCTTTTCAAACCCCGAAACAACCAGGTCCAAAACGCCAGAACTTCTTAAAACGGCAATCGCGACCAGCATCGCCACCAGATAAGGGATTATTCTGACGGCGATTTCAAAACCTTCTTTGGCGCCTTCAATAAAAGTTTCATAAACATTTATCTTCTTTATCAGTCCCGAACAGATAAACGTTACAATAAAGGCAAACAAAACAAAATTGCCACAGTCGGCGGAAGCGCTTAAACGCGACTCCTCCGGCAAGGAATTAAAATAGCAGGCTACCAACGTGATAAAAGCGACAAACAAACCTAAATAAGCCAATACCACACGGTTAAAAATATTCAGCTTTTGCACCCAGGCTACGGCAATAAAACCCACCAGCGTGGAAGATGACGTTGCAAATAAAATCGGCATAAAAACGGCTCCGGGATCCGAAGCACCCAGTTCCGAGCGGTACATTAAAATAGTAATCGGAATAAGCGTTACCGCGGAGGCGTTAATCACCATAAACAAAACCTGCGCGTTTGAAGCGCGATCCTTATGCGGATTGAGTTCCTGCAATTGTTCCATGGCCTTGAGTCCCATCGGCGTTGCCGCATTATCCAGTCCCAGAACATTGGCTGCCATATTCATGATGATTGAACCCATGGCGGGAGAATTTTCCGGCACCTCCGGCATAATTTTGCGAAAAAAAGGTTTCAGGGCTTTGGCCAACAGTTCGGTCAGTCCCGAAGTTTGAGCGATTTTTAAAAGCCCCAGCCACAGACACAAAATTCCGGTCAGGTTCAAAGAAATGGAAAAAGCCGTTTTGGAGGAAGCAAAAGTCGCTGCAACCAGCTGCGTCCAGATTTCTCCCCGCCCCAGCCATAAGCTTTGGTAAGCGGCAAAAACAAACGCGCATAAAAAGAACGAAACCCAGATAATGTTCAGCATTTTTCCTCCGTTGCCGGAAGTTTACGACAAAATGGTGAAAATATCCCTAAGAAACATAAGCCGGATTTTTACGAAGATGAAAAACATAGATTCCCAATGCGCCGACAACCAACCCGGCTGCGGCCATAAACATCCCGGAATATCCGATGATTTCCGCCAACGTGCCCAGCGTCAATGCTCCCAGTCCGTTGCCCAAATCCATACCGCTGAAAAAAGTGGCGTTGGCTGCACCCAGCCGTTCCGAAGGAACATTTTTGACAACCATGGTCTGCAACGTCATCTGGCAGGCACCGAAACCCAACCCGTATATAAAAGCAGGAACTAAAAACATTGGCAACGTTTCGGCCTGTGAAACGAGAAGCAGTGCCGCAATCAAGCCTGCCAACCCCGGAACAAGCGCAACGGCATAGCCTTTTCGGTCAACCAGTTTTCCGGTCATCAGACGGCTGAAAAAAATCGCTACGGCATAGACCGTGAAAAACCATCCGATATGCGCAACCCCGCGCTGAGCCGCAAACAACGGCAAAAAACTGGCAATACTGGAAAAAGTGGCCGACGTGCAAAACAGCAAAAATGTCGGCCCCAGCGCCTGCAGATCATACAGGCTCTGATGTTTTGCCGCCGCTTTTTGCGGACGGTAAGGCGGATATTTGACAAACGCCGACAAAACCAGTGCCGCCGTAACCAGAAACCCCGAAAACAAAAACATTTTGCCAAAGCCGAAATGCGCTGCGATATAAAGCCCGGAAGCCGGTGCCACAGCCATGGACAGGCTGTTGGAAAGAGCAAAATAGCCAATCCCTTCGGCAAATCTTTTTTTGGGTAGTAATGCCTCGGCAATGGTGGCATTGGAAGTTCCCGAAATGCCCCAACCGATGCCATGCAGCAGACGAATCGCCACAATTACGGAAATGGCGGCTGCAAAACTATAGGAAAAAGCCGACAGGCACAAAACAGACAAACCAAACATAAAAACTTTGCAGCGCCCCAGTTTATCCAGCGCCAAACCGGCAAACGGACGGGTCAGCAGCGATGTGACCGTGAAAATTCCCATTACAAAACCGATAACCGAATCGCTGCCGCCGAGTTTATGGACATAAAGCGGCAAGGTCGGGAAAATCATCTGGAAACTGAAAAAAACCAGAAAATTGATTATGGTTACGGAAACAAAACTGCGGGTAAAAATGGGCGGCTCATTTTCGGTCATGGCAAAACTCCTTATCCGGCATAATATAATCGCCTGAAGGCAGGTTTATAAGTTCCCGTGAAGCTTTTTGCGCTTTTTCAATGCCGTCAGTTTGTCACTGACGACCGAAGTGTCACGCCCGGTTTTGGCCAGACGGTCATACATGCGTTCAATTTCTTTTTCCAGATAAGCTGTTTCAATCTCATTGGCCAGCTCCTGTTTTTCCTCCGGGCTGCCGTCCCTGTTGACACGGTTCATGTCGGCGATGATATCCTCGACAAAGACCGTATTGTCAGTTTTCTTTTTCAGAAAATACGGCAATTCATAAATCAGCTGGCGGGTGGCGGCATAAGCCTCCGCAGTGTTGTTGCCTTTTTGATAATGAAGTTTCAAAAGTCTGAAAACAACACCGAGTTCATGGCTGTTGTCAACGACAATAAACGGCATCGGGTCTGAAAAACCGTTGGCGGCCATGCTCTTCAAATATTCGACCAAATGGTGAAAATAACCTTCGACATTATATAAAATAAAAGGCTTTACCTGCAAAAATCCATCCTGCATGGCTACGCAGTCATAAGCCAGTTCATCCAGCGTGCCGACGCCGCCGGGCGCAAAAACCACAAAATCGGCGTTAAGCAGCTTTTGTTTGCGTTCTTCAAGCGTCTGAGCAACAATAATGTCTTCAACCTGGCTTAAAATTTCGTCACTTTGATAAAGGCTGTAATATTCTTTGGTGGTAATGCCCTGAATAGGAGACCCCTGACATTTTTTATGATTCCACCCTTCCAGAACACCGCGGGCGACGGCGCCCATAATCCCGCTGCTGGAGAGGCCGAAGTCGAGTTTGAAATCCATTTTAGCAATCTGCCGGCCGAGATTATAAGCCTCATCGACATAAACGGCATCCTGCCCCGAACGGGAACCTCCGGCAACGAAAACCCTTAAACCTTCTCCGGCATTTTCTGCCCTAAAGGAATCGACGACGTCTTCAACACTTTTGAGTTCGCAATTTTCCATTATTTTATCTCCGGAATATCTCCCTGCTGCTGTTTTTGATAAAAATCGGCAGCAAATTCATCCAGTTTTCCGGCTTCAATTGCTTCGCGCAATCCCTGCATCAGCCGCTGATAATAACGGATATTATGCCAGGTAAGAAGCATCACGGCCAAAACTTCGTTGCATTTTTGCAAATGATGAATATAAGCGCGCGAATAGTTTCTGCACAGGGGGCAATCGCATTCCTCCTCCAGAGGACGGGGATCTTCACGATGACGGGCGTTGCGGATATTGACGGTTCCGCGGGCGGTAAAGGCCTGGGAAGTACGCCCCGAACGGGTCGGCATGACACAATCAAACATATCAACGCCGCGCAAAACCGCGCCGACGATATCATCCGGACGGCCGACTCCCATCAGGTAACGCGGCTTGTCTGCAGGCAATTGTCCCGGCGCATAGTCCAAAACCCTGAACATGGTTTCCTGCCCTTCACCGACAGCCAGACCGCCTATGGCATAGCCGTCAAAACCGATTTCCCGCAGTTTTTCGGCCGAATAAGCGCGTAAATCTTCATAATCGCCGCCCTGTTGAATACCAAAAATACCGTAACCATCGCGGTCAACAAAAGCTGTTTTGCTGCGGCGTGCCCAGCGCATGGACATTTCGACCGACTTTTTGACCCGTTCATACGGTGCCGGAAGTTTGACACATTCGTCCATACACATGGTAATGTTTGAATCGAGTTTATGCTGAATTTTGATTGACTCTTCCGGCGAAAGAAAAAACTTTTTACCGTCCACATGAGAACTGAAAGCAACACCTTCCTCGCTTAATTTGCGCAAACCGGAAAGACTCATGACCTGGAACCCCCCAGAATCGGTTAAAATCGGCTTGTTCCAGTTCATAAACTTATGCAAGCCGCCCATTTTTTCAACCAAGTCAGCACCGGGACGCAGCATCAGATGGTAGGTATTACCCAGCAAAATCTGGGCACCGGTTGCGGCAACGGATTCCGGCATCATTGCCTTAACCGTAGCGCAGGTGCCGACCGGCATAAAAGCCGGCGTATCAACAACGCCGTGTTTAGTATGGAGCCTGCCACGGCGGCTTTTACCCTGTGTTTTTAATATTTCAAATTTCAAAGCCATTTAATTATCCTTTCTTTAACAGGATAATGCCCCAGAAACACTCAGAAAGCAAGAGGCTTTTGATTGGTTTTAAATTGTCTTTACGCTTCTTCCGTTTCCGCGGCAGGATTGGCATCCAGGGCATAGCCGGTGGCGCGGACAGTGCGGATATAATCGGGTCCAAACTCGTTCAAAGACTTACGCAAGCGGCGAATGTGAACATCAACCGTGCGAGATTCGACATAAATATTGTCGCCCCAAACGTTTTTAAGCAAAAATTCACGGGAGAAGACTTTGCCCGGCGTTTCCAGCAGCATACGCAGCAGGCGAAACTCCGTAGGTCCCAAATGAATATAGTTGTCGCCGCGGAAAACCTTTTTTTCCACCATATCCATGCGGATGTCTTCAAACAGCAGTTCCTTGACGGTTTGCGGCTCGGGCGCGCGGCGCAGCTGGCTTTTGACCCTGGCCATAAGTTCCGGTACGGAAAAAGGCTTGGTGACATAATCATCGGCGCCGGCACCGAGACCTTTGACCTTGTCTTCCTCCTCGCCTTTGGCTGTCAGCATGATAACCGGAATCGCTTTAATATCCGGTTTGGAGCGAATCAATTTGCAAATTTCAACGCCGGACATTTCAGGCAGCATCCAATCTAACAGGATTACCGACGGCTGTCGCCGTTCTATC
Source organism: uncultured Alphaproteobacteria bacterium (assembly GCA_944391425.1). Classification (GTDB taxonomy): domain Bacteria; phylum Pseudomonadota; class Alphaproteobacteria; order RF32; family CAG-239; genus CAZU01. The sequence continues at coordinate 29,784 of CALXTO010000004.1, forward strand.
TCGGCCAAAGCCCGGTTGCCTCTGTTTTCAATGGCAACTTCATAGCCCTCTTTTTCAAGATTGTATTTGAGCATCAGCGCCAGAGCTTCTTCGTCTTCGATAATCATCACCAGATGTTTCATGAGTTTGAACCTCCGTCAGTATTCTGCGCATAAGTTTAGAACAGCCAAGTTAATTTTATCTTAAGGCGTCAATATTGCGGCGATAGTCTCCGCCCGCAAAAACCGCCGTCCCGGCAACCAGAATATCCGCGCCGGCAGCAACGGCTTCGGCTCCGGTCATGGCGTTAATGCCGCCGTCGACCTCCAGGGCAACCGCCCCGGAGCCGATCATTTCGCGGATTTTGGCAATCTTGGTCAGTTGATTTTCCATAAAAGACTGGCCGCCGAAACCGGGATTAACCGTCATTACCAAAACCAAATCCAAATTATCCATAATGTATTCCAACACATTTTCCGATGTGGAAGGATTCAGGGAAACACCGGCTTTTTTACCGAGTTTGCGGATGGCGGCAAGCGTTTTGTCCAGATGCGGGCAAACCTCGGCATGCACGGTGATAATATCCGCGCCGGCATTGGCAAACCAGGGAATCATGTCATCCGGGCGGCTGACCATGAGGTGAACATCAAACGGCAGACCGGTGTAGGGGCGCATAGCCTTGACCACAGCCGGGCCTATTGTCAGATTGGGCACAAAATTGCCGTCCATAACATCAATATGTATCAAATCGGCGCCGGCTTCGTCCAGCCGGATTATCTCGTTTTTCAAATCGGCAAAGTCCGCCGACAAAATACTGGGAGCTATTTTGACCATTGTTTCCTCCTGTTTCCTTGTTTCAGGATATAATAATATAATTTAAAAGCAAAGCAATTTTATGCCTTGATTTCCGCCTTTTGATGATTATCTGAATGCCGATGCCAATTTAATTTTTTAGGAGGATGACAATGGGTGAAATGGCTCAGAAAATTTCCGGCGTTGACCGGGAAGAACTGCTTAAACAACTGCATATCGCCTATGCCGAGGAATGGCTGGCTTATTATCAATACTGGGTCGGCGCCCAGGTTGCGGTGGGTCCGATGCGTTCGACAATCATCGGCGAATTTATCGAACATGCCAATGAAGAATTAAAACATGCCCAGTGGCTGAGCGACCGGATTATCCAACTGGGCGGAACGCCGATCCTCAACCCCAATGAATTTGAAAAAACAGCTCAATGTAAATATGACGCCCCGGAAAAACCTTATGTTATGAACCTGCTGCAGCAGAATCTGGTGGCCGAACGCTGTGCTATCGCCCGCTACCAAAAAATCTGCGAGATGACTTTTGGCAAAGATTATGAAACCTACCGCATATCTGCCAAAATCCTCAAGGAAGAAATTGAACACGAACAGGAAATCGGCGATTTTGAAGAAGATATTAAAGCCGGAATTGAGTATGGCGACAGCATGCAGCAGTAACTCTTTGTTTTTACGCAAAAAGCCGTCTTATTTTTGATAGGACGGCTTTTATTTGTTGACATATTTATACAAATATTCCAAAATAAGGACAAATTAGAGAGTCGCTGATTCGTCCAAATATGGGTTTTATCGGCCGAAAAAGTCTTTTAAGCAAATGATAATCAGACTCCAAATAGCGAATATTTGCTTATGGTAAACAATCGGCGGATAAAGGAAAGCCTGAAGATTAAAATCTTCAGGCTTTTTTGCGATAACACTATTGCTTGCCTTTTTCACGAAACAGGAAATTTATCTTGACACGGTGGCCGTTGATGCTCATACCATCACCGTCTGCCGTGGGATTGCTGTCCTGGTCAAGATACGCGGTCAAAGTTACTCTTTCCTGATATGGTTCGGTCGCCTGCCATATTACCGTCCAGAGCCCGTCCCGTTTAAAATAAGAAACTTTTCTTGTCTTAGCGTAGGTGGGAAATTTGTATTCCACGTCCTTTTGAAGGTCAGTTTGTCGAATATTGACACTGCCGTTCATCGTTAGCTTCATTTCATCCATAGCAAAATAATTTTTTAAAAGGTTTGTAAATAATCAAATTGCGTTGTTTTTGTAACATATTTTACGTAAAAAGCAATAAAAAAACCCTCCCTAACGGAGGGTTTTTGCCAAATTGCCGAATATTAAATTTCACCGGCAGCATAACGTTTGGCCATTTCCGACATTGGCACAGCTTTAATCTTGTCACCGTGACCGGCCGCACCAAACGCAATATAGCGGGCTTCGCAAACTTTCTGCATTTCTTCAATGGCAGGTTTGAGGTATTTGCGCGGATCAAACTCTTTGGGATTTTCGGCAAAGACTTTGCGGATTGCGCCGGTAATGGCCATGCGGCAGTCGGTGTCGACATTGACTTTGCGGACGCCGGACTTGATGCCGCGGACAATTTCTTCAACCGGAACACCGAAAGTCTGAGGAATAGCGCCGCCGTATGCGTTAATCAAATCCTGCAGCTCCTGCGGAACAGAAGAAGAACCGTGCATAACCATATGCGTGTTGGGCAGTTTTTTATGAATTTTTTCAATCACATCAATTGCCAGAATTTCGCCGTCAGGCTTGCGGGTAAACTTATAAGCGCCATGAGACGTTCCGACGGCAACCGCCAGCGCATCCAACTTGGTTTCTTCAACAAAGCGGGCAGCCTCGTCCGGATCAGTAACCAGACGTTTTTTATCGATGACACCTTCGGCACCGTGGCCGTCTTCTTTGTCGCCTTTACCGGTTTCCAAAGAACCGATAACGCCGAGTTCGCCCTCGACCGAAGCACCGACCGCATGGGCGCGGGCAACGACTTCTTTGGTGACGTGGACATTGTATTCAAAAGAAGAAGGCGTTTTGCCGTCAGCCTCCAGAGAACCGTCCATCATGACTGAAGAATAACCGTTGACAATGGCCGACTGACAAATGTTAACCGAAGAGCCGTGATCCTGATGCAGACAGATGGGTAATTCGGGGAACATCTCAATCCCGGCCTGAATCATGTGGCGAATCATGGGATCTCCGGCAAATTTGCGAGCCCCGGTAGACGTTTGCAGAATAACCGGAGCATTAACCTTGCGGGCGGCTTGCAAAACAGCCAAAACCTGTTCCATATCATTAATGTTGAAAGCCGGAACACCGTAATTGTTCTCAGCAGCATGGTCAAGAATCTGACGCATCGTGACTAAAGGCATTATTTTCTCCTTTTTGATAAAATTAACTATTGGCAAATATATCCTTATGCGCCTTTTTTGCAAGCATTTTTTGAAAGTTTTGAGAAAGTATTGCCAGGCATTTGAGCATGTACGGCAATTAATCCGCTATTGATTAATGTCAAAATTCATACTTTCCGCATTTTATAGCTTTTATAAGCGGTTGACCTGTCTCTATATTGGGAATTGCCGCAATATCCTTCCATAAAGTGCCCGCGGGATAAGCACGTATTCCCCAAAACGCTCCTTGATAAGGAGTATCTGGATTAATACTATACTTATCAATTGAATGCACCACGCCCAGATTCATCACTTTGACCGATTTTTTATTGCCGGAAACATAAACAATAATTCCGGCTGGAGTTTTGGCCGCATTATAATATCCTCCAGACGCACAACTCACCGTCCGATTTCCAGAACCACGGTCTACCCTTTTGCCATAGCTACCTTCTCCGCTCAGGTTATACTGATAATCGGGAAGATAATAGGTTTTGGCAATTTGGAAAGATGCTTGGGAAGAGGCGGACGGCAAAGCTTCCAAAACCGGATGCGTGGTGTGTGATGATATGAGATTGTCCGCGGCAAAGGCGGAGTTCATAAACAACATTGAGCCGAATATTACGAACGCGAAACTTTGCATGGCGGATATCCCCATAAGTAATTGGTTTGGGAAGCGGCAATCGGCCGTCTGCCTCTTCTATTACTTTATCCTAATAAATGCAAAGTGTCAACAATCAATTAAGCCGCCTGGACGCAAGATATATCATGTTATGTAAAAAAAATCCCCTCTGTTGGAGGGGATTAAACAAAATTTTAAACTACTTGGCGGCTCTCCTCTTCCGTTCGACATAATCATCGTTAGTCATCAGATGAAAACCGTCCTCTTCAGGAACAACACGCCAATGCGTATTTTGGTACGCCGTGGCAAAAGTGTCTCCCCGCCGGAATTTTTGTTTTACCACTACTTTTTTATCGTCAACGGAATAAACTTTGCGTTCGGTACTTCCTTTAAATGCTTTAAGGTACCAAACCATTCCTGCCGATTGGTGGAAAAAACACACATATCCGTCGTCTTTACGGTTTTTTTCATCCATAAATTCCAAACGTCCGATACAGACATCCTTCAATGCCACCGGAATACCGCACTCTTTTCTTACGGCATCAACAAATTGTTTTGCCGATAAAATTTCTTTTTCTTCCATAATAAGTTGCTTTTAAATAAATAATTTATATATAACTCTTGTGTGTTCTGACGTTAAAACAATTGAAACCGATTGTCAAGTTCCCTTTAAGAAAAGCCCGGTTCTATCCGGGCTTTTTGCTACTTTAGAAGATTTTTGACAGAATCGGCAATTTCTTCCGCGGTAATTCCGAAATAAGGATAAAGCTCCGCAGCCGGACCGGAGGCCCCGAAGCCATCCATGCCGATGATATCGCCGTTCAATCCGACATAACGTTCCCAGCCAAATTTTGAAGCAGCCTCAACCGCAACACGCGGACAATTGCCAAGAATTTCTTCGCGATAGGTATCGCTTTGAGCATCAAACAATTCGCAACAAGGCATGGATACCACTGCTGTTTCAATCCCTTCATCTTTCAGATGTAAATGTGCTTCAACGGCCAGAGAAACTTCCGAACCGGTCGCAATGATGGTGGCTCGGCGCTTGCGGATATCTCCGGCAATGATATAGCCGCCGCGGGCGCTTAAATTTTCTGCCGCGGAAGTTCTCAACAACGGAAGATTTTGGCGGCTCAATGCCAAAATACTCGGTTTATTGTCCGTTTCCAGCGCAATCTGCCAGGCCTCCGCCGTTTCGACAACATCACAGGGACGGAAAGTCAGAATATTCGGCATACAGCGGTAAGATGCCAGATGCTCAACCGGCTGATGCGTCGGACCGTCTTCGCCGACGCCAATTGAATCATGTGTCAGAACATAAATGACGCGCACGCCCATTAAAGCTGCCAGGCGCATGGCCGGACGCATATAATCCGAAAAAACAAAAAATGTGCCGCCAAAAGGAATAATGCCGCCATGCAGCGCCATGCCGTTCATCACCGCTCCCATAACGTGTTCGCGGATGCCATACATGATATTGTTGCCGTTATAATCCGCTGCCGTTATAGTTTTGGACGTCTTGGACAAGGTCAGGTTTGAAGCTGCCAAATCCGCCGAACCGCCGACAATTTCCGGGATATGCGGCACAATCGCCTCCAAGCACATCTGCGAAGCTTTGCGAGTGGCAACTTTTGTTTTTTCCCGAATTGAAACGTCTTTCAACGCGTTCAATTCCTTATCCCAGCCATGCGGCAATTTCCCGGCAATTGCATCCAGGAATTCCGTTCCTTTAGCACGGGCGCGTTTTTCCCAGTCGGCAAATTCTTTTTCGCAGCGGCGACCGGCGGCCAGCCACAGTTCTTTTATTTCCTCAGGAATCTCAAACGGCGCGGCGTTCCAGTTCAAATCCCGGCGCATTAAGGCGATTTCTTCCTCGCCCAGCGGAGAACCGTGGCATTTGGAAGTGCCGCATTTGTTAGGAGAACCAAAACCGATTTTTGTTTTGCAGGCAATCAGGGTCGGTCTGGATGCTTTTTGAGCTGTTGCAATTGCCTGTTCAACAGCTGCATAATCGTGTCCGTCAATCTCCAATGTATTCCAGCCGCAAGCCTGGAAACGCTTAATCTGATCCGTGGAACTGGCATGGTCGACGCTGCCGTCAATCGTGATATTGTTATTGTCCCAAAAAACAATCATTTTGTTTAACTTTAAATGTCCGGCCAAAGCAATCGCCTCCTCGGAAATGCCTTCCATCAGGCAACCATCTCCGGCAATTACGTAAGTATAGTGGTTACAAACGTCTTCACCGTATCTGGCGGCCATTATCCTTTCCGCCAGCGCCATGCCGACGGCGGAACTGATGCCCTGCCCCAACGGCCCGGTCGTCATGTCAATGCCGGCCAAATGCCCGTATTCCGGATGCCCGGCCGTTTTGGAACCGAGCTGGCGGAAATTTTTGATGTCTTCGATATCAATATCTTTATATCCCATCAGATATAACACTGAATAAAGCAGCATTGATCCATGTCCGGCCGAAAGCACAAAACGGTCACGGTCAAACCAGCGCGGATGCGACGGATCCAGCCTGATGTATTTGGAGAACAGAACCGCAGCGACATCCGCCATGCCCAGAGGCATTCCCGGGTGTCCGGATTTGGCTTTTTCAATGGCGTCCACAGACAAAAAACGAATGGCAGACGCCATTTTCCGATAATGATTTAAATCCATTTTATCCTCCTTGATGGCATATTTTTAATTTAAAGACTGCAGCCGCAATCATCATTTTTTCCGCTTGCCGGACGGGGCGCTTCTTCCCAAACCGCGGGCTCGGTCCGGAGCTCGCCCGTTTCGTCACCGGTTTCGACATAAACCGTCGGAACATACCGCAGATCCGTTTCTTCTTCAAACTGATAATCAATATTGAAACCGCGGCGGTTGGCTTCATATTCGGAAGCCGACAAGTCCAATCCCAAAAAGATTTCAAAACCGGGCTCTCCCGACGGGATTTTTACTTTTGCTGCCGGTCCGGAAAAAGTTTTTTCCCGTTCGCCGGTTTCAATGTTTACAAAAACGGGATAACTCTTTTTGCCTATGTATCCGGGAGGACCTTTTACGGTTTCGGCATAAAAATCAAAATCAACACGGGTTTCATCCGTAGCACGGAGTCTTCGAATCAAAAACTGCGGGCGAATCATCGCATAGCTCCGAGCGGCAACGTCATCACGGTAACAATAGCTTTCATAACCGGTCAGACGAACTTGAAACTCGTCGGCATAACCCGCCTTCTGAACAAGGTATGATTTGTCCTGGGGAATTGTAATCTGCGGACACTCCCCGCCGCTGCCGCTTTTTGAAGATACCGCGCAGGAAGCAACGGCAAAGCAGGCCAGCAATATCAAAAAACTTTTGCGCATTTTTTCTTTTGACTTAATCATCAAAAACTATCCTTTTTTTGTAAACAATGCTACTAATTCACAATGCTCCGAATAAACAAACTGGTCAACCATTGTCACTTCATTAAGTATATAGCCGCCCTTCAAAAGTTGTCCGGCATCGCTCAAAAATGTCTGCGGATTACAGGAAACGGCAATAATCCTTTCCGGTTTATCTGCCGCCGGCATTGCCGCAATTTTCTGGACCTGAGCCGCGGCACCGGCCCGCGGAGGATCAAACACGACTGCTCCGAACCCCCGCAGATCATTTTGATCCAGAGGATATTTAAATAAATTGCGCTCAATGACGGTAATGTTCGGTATCATATTGCGGTTGATGGTTTCTCTAAAACCGTTCAGAAGTCCGGGTGACGAATCGACCGCAAAAATCTTGTTTTTGACGTTTTCCGCCAAGACGTAGGAGAAAGTTCCGACACCGCAAAACAAATCTATAATCCGCCCCTCATATCCCTGCATATATTTGGAAACCAGCGATGTCAGCACGGCTTCGCCTTCGGCCGAAGGCTGCAGGAATGTTCCGGCAGGAATTTGAATGTCATACTTGCCAATCCGGACATAGGGACGGCTTTTTTCCAAAACAGGCTGGACAACCTCCTGAGGCCCTCGGCGCTGGGATACTCTGATGATGTCGGGCATTGACTGCCCAAGTTCAAACAAAATGATGCGATGGCTGAGATCCAGCGGCCCGTCGTACTCCAAGACAACATCTATCCCGTTAAGCGCATCGCAAACCAGTACGTCTCCGGACGTAACGGAACGTTCGAATGTCCGGCGTCCCTTTTTAATTTGATATGTGACGGTGCATATTTCCTCAACCATACGGCGGATGTTGGTAAGATTGGCATTCAGACGCGGTGTCAGCAACGGGCAATCTTTGACGTCTACCAAATTGGAACTGCGATTTTCATTAAAACCCATCGTAAGCCGGCCGTTTTGATACGAAAATGCAAAAGCTGCCCGGCGACGCGTGCCGTCGGCAATAAAAATCGGCGGCGCAAAATTAAGTTCTTCAACCTCCAGCGCCGACAAAAGCTTTTTGACCTTTTCCTCCTTAAGATGGCGGTATTCCGCCACTTCTTTGTCTCGCAGAGTGCAACCGCCGCAGATTTCAGAATAAGCACAACTCATTTTCGTTCTCCCGGAACAGGTTGTTCGACATAGGTTGCCCCTTCTTCGATTTTAGTGGTTTCCACACCGTCCAAAAGCGATATTTCGGCTGTATTTTCTTTGTCAAAAACAGGGTGCTGGCTTTGACGCTCTTCTTTGCGCTCCGCCTGCCCTTGGGTGGCAAAAGCTTTCAGATCCTGCGCGCTGAAAACTTCCACCCGGTTGCGCCCGTTCTTTTTAGCCCGGTATAACGCTTCGTCCGCCGTTTTAATCAGCATGTCAATATTGTCTGATACTTCCGAAGACGACACACCGACGGAGACGGTAAAGCGCACCGGCTGTTTTTCATCGGAATAAACCACAAGAGAACTGATGCTTTCACGCAGGCGGTCCGCCACTCCGGCAGCCTGTGCCGCGGCAATGCCCGGCAGGAAAACCACAAACTCTTCTCCGCCGTAACGGGCAACAATGTCATGGTCGCGCAGGGCTCTTTCGGCCGTGGAGGCCAATTCAATTAAAACTTTATCACCAACTTTATGACCATATGTGTCATTGACTTTCTTGAACAGATCGGCATCTATCATCAGGACGCTGAACGGCTCTTTTTCCGCTTTGGCCTTGAGAATCAGCTTACTGACCTCGTTTTCAAAATAACGGCGGTTAAATAATGAAGTCAGGGGATCGCGAATGGCCTGGTTTTTGAGCAGAGCTTCGCGGTTTTTGCGCGAAGTAATGTCCTGAAAGGCGGAATAAAGCGCTACATCATAATTATAGTCTATGATGTTGGCGGAAGTCAAAAGCCAGAAAGGAGCGTCGGACAAAGGCGTTTTAACCAAAACTTCAAAATCCTGCACTTCTTTTTCGTTTTCCAGACGATCGGTCAACAGTTGCCGGTTATCCGAATCGGCAAAAAAATCCTTCAGACGATAGCGTTCAAGTTCATGCGGATTTATGCCGAAGAGCTTCTGTGCATTGTTGTTGGCAACAATAATCCGGTCGTCGCTTACGCGGGAAATAATAATCGGAAAAGGAGACAAACGGATAATTTCATCAATGCGGCGGTTGGATTTTTCGATTTCCTGACGGCAGACATCCAGCTCCTCGGAAACCGCATTGTCTTTCATCATGACGAAAGCAAAGGCTAACAGCGTGTAATAAAGCGCGGGAACGAACCATAACCCGGAGGCAAAGGCCCATTCGACTTCCAAAAGACGCAAAAACAGCAGTACGGCCACCAAACTGTTTATGACTGCCGCCGCCCAATAACCGCTGTTATGATTTTGGCGTAACTGCGCCCAAAAACCGGCCGCCAGATAGGCAAAACCGGCTAACGGAAAAATCTGGCGCATTTTGTTTACCATCGTACCGTCGGGAATAATGAAGACAAACAGCCCTATGCAGATAACGCCAAGCACGGACAACCCGATAAAGACCAGATAATTCGGCAGATTGTTGATCAGAAGCTGAGACGCTGCCAATGCCATGAAAATCATTGCCAGCAGTAGCAAGGCGAGCTCCGTGAAGACATAAAACCCTATGGTTCCACCGCTGCTGTATATGTCAGAAGCCTGAACTGCCACTCCGTTGGCGCAAAACTCAATCACCAGACCGGCAAACAAAAGCCAAACCGGAGCAAAAAGTTTTTCCCTGCGGCTGTCATAAAAGCATGTAAAAAGCAACAATAATAACGAAAACAGGGTAATCAGAAAATTGGAATCCTGATTAAAAACTTCAATATTTCCCATGGCAGCTCCTTGCAATAAACCGATTTTGGCTTAAGATTAAAGAAAGATTGTTAAAATAAATTAAAATTTATAAAAAATTGATGATTATTTAAACGTTTTAGGCTAGCATAGCCTCAGATGCTTAACCGCAAAAGGATATGGACAATGAGTTATAACATTCCCGAACATTACGGTCACAAACTGGAATTTAACCTGAACCGTCTGCCCGCCAAAGTATCCGACCGTACAAACTGGCGCTTTTTGTTACCCGGTATTATCTTCGGGCTGCTGCTGGCGCTGCTCGGTGTTTATGAGCTGTTGAACGGTTTTCGGGCCGGAGGCGCAAATGTTGCAGACGTTGTCCCCCTTGACGACATTTCCTACTATAAACCCTTCTTTAATCCCGTATTTTTTGATATTGTTTTCATTATCGTCGGTCTCGGCATGGCCGGCGCCAGCGTCTTATCCTACATCCGCTACAGGAAATTCACTTTTGACGGCAAAAACATGACCATTGCCTGGCGACCGTTTCTGGGCAGTAAAAAAATCATCAAAGAAAGCATCAAAAATTATGAGGGCGTGCGGTTTCGAATAACGTTCTTCCAGTCTGGATTTTTGACACGCAACAGGTATATCATTGAGCTATATCACAAAAATCCGCAGAAAATCGTTCCTCTTTACATTTCCACCTCACCCAAAAACATCCGCCTCAAATGGAAAGAATACGCCCGCTACTTTGAACTGCCCGCTCTGATCAATACGGACGAAGGGCTGATGTCGAGAGATACCAAAAACCTTGACAAATCAATTAAAGAAATGGCCAGACTCGGATATGTCATCGACGACTTTGATTCCTATGCGCCGCTGCCGGAGCCGATTGCCTATGTCCGCAAAAAGGACAAAATTGTTCTTAAGGCGCGCAAAATTGTTTGGGATGCCTATAATATCGCTGCCTGGGCAATTATATTCATCATGGGCGCCGGAATTGCAGCTTCGTTTTTAAACCCGTCTCTTGCCCGGACCGGAACCGCGGCGTTTTGGGGAATTGAAGCCGGAGCCGCGACCATTATTATTGCGGCCGTCTTTATTTTGTTCAGAAAAGAAAAACTGGTTTTGAAAAAAAATAAAATTGTCAACACGCATAAATACATGCTGTTTTCTACCAAACACGACGAAATGATGAAACAAGACATCGAATCTATCGAGGTAACCGAAAATCCGGCCAGCGGACGCTTTTTTGTTTCCGTTATTTCCGAAGACAAAACCATTACTTTCGGAAGCAAACTGCCGATAGAAGATTTGCGCTGGATAAAGAAATTTTTGATTCACGAAGTCATTAAATAAATGTAATTATCTGAAAAATTTCTTTGCCATATGAGCATAATTCGTATATATATAGCTTAACGGACCGTTTTATTGGAGAAATACCCATGAAAAAAATTGAAAAAGACCTGGTGACGCATGACGCCTTTTTGAAAGAAATTGCCGAAGAAGTCAAAAGCGAACAGCTTAAAAGTCTGTGGAACAAATATGGCCTGATTATCGTCATTTTTATTGCTCTGGCGCTGACCGCGGCCGTCAGCTTTGAAACTTTCCGTTCCTGGCGCGATAAAAAAGCGCAGGAAGTTTCCAACGCTTATGCTGTTGCCGTATCATTGCAAAATCAGGGACGTTTTGATGAAAGCATGGATATTCTGAAAAACCTGGCGGAACGAAACGCAGGCTTGTACAGCGATATTGCCAGGCTGCAAATGGCTAATGTTTACCTGGAACAAAAGAAAATTCCGGAGGCAATGGAAATTTTGGAAAGCTTGGCCGGCGACGATGATGTTAATGAACAAATGCGGGATATCGCCACACTGAAGCTTGCTTCCTATAAGCTTGACACACAGGCACCGGCAGAAGAAATCCGAGCTCTGCTTGAACCTCTAACCAAAGAGGAAAACGGACAAGGTTATGACATTGCCCGCGAACTTCTGGCCATGCTGGCCATCCGCGACGGAGATCTGGAACAGGCCAAAGCCGAGTATGAAAAACTCGCCAATTCGCCGAATGTACAAGATAACATGAAAGCGCGCGCGCAAGACATGATTGCCATTATTGACGGACAGAGCAACAATTAATCTGCGGAGACATTCATGAAAAACAAAAACTATAAATTGGCTGTTTTGCTTGGAATGAGTTTTTTGATGAGCGGATGCGGCCTGTTTGGAAAAGAAAAACTTGATATTGACGGCGAACGGATTAATGTTATACGCGAAAACTCAAATCTTTCCCCCGACTATGAACCTGGAGAAGTCAAAATTAAGCTTCCGGCGCCGTATATTAATCCCAAATGGTCGCAAAACGGCGGCAATTCCATGCATCTTATGGGACATTTGAGCGCAGACAGCAAGCTTCGTGAAGAATGGGACAGCAGTTTCGGCGAAGGCAGCTCCAAGCGCGACTTCCTGATTGCCGCGCCGGTCATCTCCAACAAAGTTGTTTTTACGATTGATGCCGATGCCGTTGTCAGCGCTTTCCGTCTGGATAACGGAAAAAGAATTTGGGAAACCGAACTTGAACCGACCAATGACGAAGCCGAGGAAGTTTCGCTTAAAGGCGCGGGCATTGCAGCCTATGACAGAAAAATTTACGCGACGACCGGTTTCGGGGACGTATTCTGTCTGGATATGCGAACAGGCGACATCAAATGGCGGAAACAAACAGGCGTGCCGATCCGTATTGCGCCGACCGTTAACAATAACCGAGTGTTTGTTCAGGGTTTTGACAACACGGTTTTTGCCTTTGATGCCCAAAACGGCGAAGAACTCTGGAAAAATCAGACCGAATTTGAAGTTACGACTTTGGTCGGCGGCGCCAGCCCGGCTTTCAGCTCGGATTACGATGTTTTAATCACAGCTTTTTCAAATGGCGAACTGCGCGCCTTCAAAGCCAGCACGGGAACCCCGCTGTGGGCAGATTTACTGGTTTCGCAAAGACGCACCAACTCTCTGGCCGATATTACAGCAATTAAGGCGAATCCCGTTATCGACGGCAGCAAAGTTTTTGCCGTCGGCTACAACAGTGTTTTGACGGCAATAGACCTGCGCACCGGCGAGCGGATTTGGGAAAGGGAATTGGGCAGCAATAACCAGCCATGGGTTGCCGGAAATTATGTTTATGTTTTAACCAATGATTTTGAATTATTGGCATTCAATAAAGAAAACGGCCGCATTGTATGGAATACCACAATTCCTTACGGTGAAGAAGACGACGATAAATCCGGCGTTTTTGCCAGCGGTCCAGTATTGGTTGACAACCGGCTGCTGGTCACGACCTCAAACGGTTATGTCTTTGCCGTATCTCCCTATACGGGCGAAATTATCAGTTATATTTCAACTGACGACGGTGTTGAATTGGCGCCCGTTGTTGCCGACGGCATTACCATCTTTACGACCAATGACGCTGATATTCTGGCCTATAAGTAAAAAACGGGAGGCAGAAATATGGTGTTAAAAGTCGCGATTATCGGGCGGCCAAATGTCGGAAAGTCTACTTTATTCAATCGCCTGGCCGGGCGCAAAATTGCTATCGTGCACGACAAGCCCGGCGTTACACGTGACCGCAGGGAAGCTCCCGCCAAAATTCAAAACCTGCCTTTGTCTATTATTGATACGGCCGGATACGAATACAGCAAAACAGATTCCCTTGAAAAAAGGATGTGGGAACAAACGCAAAAGGCAATCGCGGAAGCAGACGCCGTTTTGTTTTTGTTTGATGCCCGCGATGGGATTCAGCCTTATGACGAACATCTGGCCAGGCTGGTTCGCCAATGCGGCAAACCGGTAATCCTGCTCGGCAACAAATGCGAGGGTAAAGTTCAGGAAGACAGCATTCACGAAGCCCATAAACTCGGCTTGGGAACGCCAATCCCCTTTTCAGCCGAACACGGGTTGGGAATGTTGGATTTATACGACGCCCTCAAAGAAGAAGCGGATAAGAAAAAAGACGACACAAAAATTGAAGCTTCCGACGAAAACGAGGTAAGCGAACCGGAAGACGAAGCCTTAAAAAAGCGTCCGATCCAGCTGGCTATCGTCGGACGGCCCAATGTCGGCAAATCAACTCTGGTCAATGCACTCTTGCAAGACGAACGGATGCTGACGGGACCGGAAGCAGGGGTTACCCGTGACGCCATTGCCAATGAATGGTCTTATGACGGCTATAAGATAAATCTGGTTGATACGGCAGGACTGAGGAAACAAGCCAAGATTGAAGATTCGCTTGAAAAAATGTCTGCTGCCAGCACCAAACACGCTGCGTTTATGGCTCAGGTCGTTATTTTGGTTTTAGATGCCGACGCCGTTTTGGACAAGCAAGACCTGACAATCGCCCGCCAGGTTTTGGATGAGGGACGCGCTTTGGTAATTGCCGTCAACAAATGGGACATTGCCAACCGCCGCGAAGCGCTGCAAAGACTTAATGACAAACTGCAAACCTCCCTCACTCAGGCAGACGGTGTGCCGACTGTTACTATTTCCGCGCTGAAAAGGGAAAACCTTGATAAGCTTATGCGCGCCGTCCTTAAAGTATACAAACGCTGGAACGTACGTATCCCTACAGCCCCCTTGAATCAATGGTTTGCGGACATGATTGACAAATATCCGCCGCCGCTGGGTAAAAACAAACGCCGAATCAAATTGCGTTATATTACCCAAGCCAAAACCAGGCCGCCGGCATTTTATATATTTTCAAGCAACCCTGAAGGATTGCCGGATGCGTATCTGCGTTATTTGACCAATCAGCTGCGCGAAACTTTTGATTTGCGCGGAATCCCCATTCGAATCACCGTACGCAAGACCAAAAACCCTTATGCGGACAAAGATTAAAAAAAATGCCGGGAATTTTCCCGGCATTTTTTATTTTTTATCGCGATAATATACAAAGAACTGGTAAATATGCGAATAAAACGATGCCTTAAAACACGAATCCAAGAAAGACAATGCCAAAACCAAAGCGGCAAAAATGATGTTGGTTAAATAGTTGTCCGAGCCGATATAAATATAACCGACCATTAAGACGTACATCATTACAAAACCGGGAATCATCATAACCAGCTGTCCCCAGAAAACGGCGTTTAAATTCCCTTTGGCCAGCAACATGGCATTGCGGTATTTTCTAATACTGATCTGCGGATCATTTACGGCAATTGCCGGAAAAACCAGAAACAATCCGGACAACGGAAGCAATGACAAAAATAAAACAGCCAAGACAAAGAAGGGAAGAATCTGCTGCGGAAGCTCAAAGCCGGACAGCGCGCTGATAATCCCGTAAAGGAAAACAAATACCAAAAACAATACGACAACAAACAGCGAAAAAATGATGCTGAACAAGACGTAGAAAATACTCTGGCGCAAAAATTCCCGGTTAAAAATGTCCAGCGGCGCTTTTTTCAGAATAACGCTGCGGCAATACCCGACCGCCACGGCAACAGACACCAGCATCAGCAAAAGCGAAGATATTCCCTGAGCCAGACTTTCGCTGCATCCGCCACTACGGAAAGAACATAACAGCGGAAAATTCGTCAGCATTTCGTAAACAAGCACGATGCCGCCCAGCGCCAAGAGCCGGACATAAATTTCAAAATTGTAAAAAACATACATAAAGCTGCGTTTGACCGTTTCGAAAAACGGAAGTTTAACAATGTGGTCAGTCTGTTGTTCCATGGTTATTTTCTCCAAATAAAAATTCTTTCTGCAGGTAGCATAAGTTTATAAAAACAGATACCAACAGCAGGCAAATAAAGTTAAATAAATACTCGCCGATAAATAAAATATAAAAAACATATCCGACTGACGGCGAACGCAAGATCTGGACATAGGCGGACAGTGAAAACACGCAAAGCATGAAAAAGATAAAGAGACTCAAAACCGTCCGCAGTCCGTTGCCACCGCTTTTTTTCCAGACCAGTCCGGGTGAAGGCATTTTTTCTCCGGAAAGCACCACGGCGATTACGGCATAAAAACGCATCAACACAAAGGGTACTAAAAATCCCAAAGACACAATGCCAAAATAAACAAGCTCAATCCGCCAGTCCGGGTTCGGCTCCCGAACGGCCAGCAAAAAATAGGAAACAAAAGCAAGCGCATTCAAACAGATGAACAACAAAAAGAACCCAAAAACTTTCAGATCATGAAAAGTCGGACACAACAACCATTTCCACTCCGCGGGAGTATGGTTAAAACAGGCATTGTACCAGCGGGAAGAAAACATTGCCATTAAAGCAAACGCCAAAAAATGTACGGACAGAAAAGGCAGCCAGCTGTTCGTACAGTATCCGCCCTCCTGACGATAATCGGAAAACAGGCAAAAGACAGACTGTGCGCCGACACAATACAATGCCGTCAGCAGCAAGGCATAGAACCCGGCAATTACGGAAAGTTTTTTTAAATTGTCTAAAGAAAGAATATACGGATCCAAAACAATCTTAAAGAACGGATATTTGACAGCCGGGGCTGTATCTTCCGCTGCGCGGTCCTCATCGCCGGATGCAAAAACTTTTTTTACGAACTGCCAGTATTTTTCCATTTTAAATTTCCTTAACCGCACTGATACCGGAGAGACCGCGGATATTGCTCAGAATGTCTCCCTGCAGGGCATAGCCACCTCCAAGTTCAATGCGGATATCCCAATTGTCGTTGTCTGGTTTTATATATATTTTATTTTTGCCGTTTCTATCCTTACTGAGGATTTCGCGCAGTCCGGAAACGGCGGAAACGTCATTAATGCAGATTTCCAAGCCATTGGCAATGTCGGCAATGGCCGTGTCCAGAGTTTCGACATTATTGATCATGACCCTGGGGTTGCCATCGTCGTTTTGCTTATCTATGGTCACGCTGACCAGCAGCGGCAACCCTGAATTAATCGTTTCTTCAAAACGAACCAATCCTTCGGAGAACAGCAGGCCTTCAAAACTACTGCTGCCGTCAGACATTTCCAAAAAAGCATATTTATTGCCGTTTTTGGAAATGCGCTTTTGAAAAGAATTGACGCAACCGGCAAGTTTGGCGCGGATATTATCTCCCGTGCGAATATTGGCAAAAACTTCCGCCGCTTTTTTAACCCCGAGACGCTCCATGCCGGCACTGTAACTGTCAAGCGGATGAGCCGATAAATAAAAACCTATGGCTTCGGCCTCCAGTTTCAGTTTTTCAAGTTCCGGCCAATCGCCTTTGTCTGCCAGCTTGACTTTTGACTGTAGCTCCTCGGTTCCAAAAAGGGAAGCCTGCGAGCTTGTCTTAAGATCTGTGGCCGAAGCAATGTGAGAAACGATAGTATCAAGATTGGCAAAAAGTTTGCCGCGGTTCTTTTCAATGCTGTCAAAAGCACCAGACTTGATTAATTGCTCAAGTTGGCGACGATTAATCTGTTTCGCGTCAATCCGGTGAATAAAATCGGAAATATCCTTAAACGGCCCGCGAGCCTTGCGTTCCTGTTCAATTGCTTCCATATTGGCTGCACCGACGCTTTTGATTGCGGACAAGGCATACCGAATATTACCGTTTTCGACCGAAAAATCGGCATCGGATTTATTGATATCCGGCGGTAAAACCTTAAAGCCCATTTTTTTACATTCCTCTTTGTAAAAGAGTAGTTTGTCGACGTTGGTAATATCCAGAGACATTACCGCACACATAAATTCAACCGGGAAGTGAGCTTTGAGATAAGCCGTCTGGTAAGAAATCAGCGAATAAGCTGCCGCATGTGACTTGTTAAAACCATAGGACGCAAACTTTTCCATTTGGTCAAAAATGGCGCCGGCAACGCTTTCTTCAATACCGTTTTTAACGGCGCCCTCCATAAACATCTTGCGCTGTTTGGGAATTTCGTCGCGCATTTTTTTACCCATAACCTTACGCAACTTATCAGCGCCGCCCATGGTATAGCCGCCAAGCGCACGGGCAATGTTCATCACTTGTTCTTGATAAACCATAATACCGTAAGTTTCATTGAGAATCGGCGCCAGACTTGGATGCAGGTAAGTAATTTCCTCCTCTCCGTGCTTACGTTTGATGTAAGTCGGAATATTATCCATCGGGCCGGGACGGTACAGCGAAACAATAGCGATCAAATCTTCAAAACGGTCAGGTTTTATCTGTTTATGAACATCTTTCATGCCCGGAGATTCAAACTGGAAAACCGCGGTTGTATCTCCTCTTTGCAGCATTTCGTAAGTTTCCTTATCGTCCAGAGGAACTTTATCCATATCCAGGTCGATGCCGCGGTCGCGCTTTATCCAATCGACGGCGCGCTTGATTACGGTCAGAGTTTTTAATCCCAAAAAGTCAAACTTGATTAGGCCCGTTTCTTCGACATATTTCATGTCATACTGCGTTACAGGCATATCAGCGCGCGGATCTTTGTACAGCGGCACCAGTTTTTCAAGCGGACGGTCGCCGATAACCACGCCGGCGGCGTGCACGCCGGAATGGCGATATAAACCCTCCAGCTTCATGGCGATGTCAAACAGTTTGTTGACCTGAGGATCGTTCCGGCGCATTTCCTCCAGTTCCGGAACCTGATCCAAGGCCTCCTGCAGCGTCGGGTTTTTGCCTTGCACGCCGGCCGGTATCATTTTGGAAATGCGGTCAGCCTGCGAATAAGGCATTTGCAAAACGCGAGCGACATCACGAATCACGGCTTTGGACTGCAGCTTACCATAAGTAATGATTTGCGCCACATGATCGGCGCCATATTTATTTTGGACATATTCAATGGTGCGGGCCCGGTTTTCCTGACAGAAGTCAACGTCAAAATCGGGCATGTTAACGCGTTCGGGATTCAGAAAACGCTCAAACAGCAAATCCAGCTTGATCGGATCCAGGTCCGTAATGCGCAAAGACCATGCCACAATCGACCCAGCGCCGGAGCCACGCCCGGGTCCGACCGGAACCCCATGATTTTTAGACCACTGGATAAAATCGGCAACGATCAGAAAATAGCCGGGAAAACCCATTTTTTTAATGACGCTCAGTTCATATTCCAGCCTGGCAAAGTATTTCTCGTCCAGTTCTTTTTTTTGTTCCGGCGTCATGCCTTCAAAATAAACATGGTCTTCCATGCGCTTTTGCAGGCCTTTGTGCGCCTGCTCGTCAATATATTCATCCTGGCTTTTACCGTCCGGGCACTCAAAAATCGGCAACAGCGGCTGGACTTTTTCAGACAGATAGTTGCAACGTTTGGCGATATTTACCGTATTTTGCAGGGCCTCGGGAAGGTCCTTGAAAACTTCGACCATTTCCGCTTCGGTACGCAAACGGTTATTGGGCGAAAACTTTTTGCGGTTGTCGTTGGCAACATATTCCGCCGCCGCAATGCAAACCAGCGCGTCATGCGCTTCATACATATCGACGTCAAAGAAAAAAGCCTCGTTGGTTGCCACCAGCGGAATATTATGTTTGTAGGCCAAATCAATAAAGTTCTGTTCTGTTTGGCGCTCTGCCTCAATACCGATACGAGAGATTTCCATATAAAGTCGGTCGCCGAAATATCCTTTCAGCCGCAGCAGCGCTTCTTCTGCCTCTGCCGCGCGATGTTCCAGCAAAAGGCGCCCGACTGTTCCCTCCGGCCCGGCTGTCAAAGCAATCAGTCCTTCGGCAAATCCGCCTTCAAAGTCGGACATTTTCAACTGCGGTTTTTCATTAGGCTGCGGGTTATCCAGATACGAACGTTTCATTAAGTGCATGATATTGCCGTAGCCGATTTCGTTTTGTACCAGCAATACGATTTTATCCGGCTCGATGACCCGCCCTTTTGACTTTAACACATCGTCGGAATCCGTATTGCGCAAATAAAACTGGCAGCCGAGAATCGGCTTAACGCCCTCGTCCGCGGCATATTTGGAAAAAGCTTTGGCACCGAACATATTGGCCGTATCCGTCACCGCCACTGCGGGAACGCCGGCATCGTGCAGTTTATGAATGAGCGCAGGAACCTGCATCGCCCCTTCGGACAGCGAATAGGCGGTATGGACGCGTAAATGGATAAACTGAGGCTCAGCCAAAAAATTTCTCCTTTAAAACTGTGCCTATTTTATCCAAATTCCTCGTAAGATACAATCAAAACATTTCAAAAACCCACAACTGCCCAAATCGTCCGGCAGGATCAAAGGCCGAACCATTTTGCGGTTTTGCGACACTAATCGAGCTCGGCAAGTTTTTGAGCCTGATCTTCGGCAATCAGTGCATCAATGATTTCGCCCAAAGCATCGCCGGAAACGACTTCATCCAGTTTGTATAACGTGAGATTAATACGATGATCCGTCACTCTGCCCTGCGGATAGTTGTAGGTACGTATACGTTCGGAACGATCACCACTACCGACCTGTAATTTGCGGTTTTGGGCATATTCGGCATCTTTAGCCTGTTTTTGCGCATCATAGAGCCGGGCGCGCAGTTTGCGCATGGCGTTTTCGCGGTTTTTATACTGCGAACGTTCCTCCTGGGATTCCGCAACCACACCGGTCGGAATATGAATGATACGCACTGCCGAATCGGTTTTATTAACCTTTTGACCGCCGGCACCGGAAGAACGGAACGTTTCCAGTTTCAGATCCGCCGGATTAATGTAAATATCCACTTCTTCTGCCTCGGGCAAAACGGCCACCGTTGCCGCCGAAGTGTGTACGCGTCCCTGGGATTCCGTTACGGGAACACGCTGCACGCGGTGTGCACCGGATTCAAATTTCAGTTTGGAGAAAACGTTTTTACCAGAAATGCTGGCCGAAACTTCTTTATAACCGCCAAGTTCATTTTCGCTTGCATCCATCAGTTCAAACTTCCATCCCTGCAAAGCCGCATAGCGCTGATACATTTCAAACAACACCGCCGCAAAAAGCGCTGCCTCGTCGCCGCCGGTTCCGGCACGGATTTCCAAAATGGCGTTTTTTTCGTCTTCGGCATCCTTGGGCAGCAACAGGATTTTGATCTCCTTTTCCAATTCAGGAAGCCGGTCGCGACTCTCAAAATACTCGGCTTCGGCCAGCTCCCGCATTTCCTTGTCAAGCGAAGAATCGTCCATCATCGCCTTGGCGTCATTCATGTTTTTCTCAACGGCCCGGTATTTATTAATGGCTTCAACAACCGGCGCCAGCGCAGCCAGTTCTTTATTCATTTTCACCAAATCGTCCGCCGCAAGTCCCGGCTCGGAAATCAGGGCTTCCAGCTCGCTGTGGCGGTTAACGACATTGGCCAGTTTTTCTACAAAATTCATTTTTATTTCCTTGTTGTCCAAATAAAACAAAAAAAGAAAACAGCAGGCGTCTACCTGCTATTTTCTTTTCATAAAAACAGCTTGCTAATGATTAGCGGAACTCAAAAACGGATCCAACGGAATGTTCGTTTTTTTACCTGGCTGGGCAACCGGCGTAACTTTTCCGTTAATCAGGACGTCAACCGCTTCGACGCGGCCGACCGACAAAATCATTCCCGGACCGGACGGAACCTTATAACTGTCTCCGGCCTGGAGCACTTTGCTGATATAAAGTTTTTCGGCATCTTTAACCTCAATCCAGGTTTCCTTTTTTATCTTAAGAACGACACCTTCAACCGGCGTTTCGGCAACGGCAGCCGGCGTTTTTTCTTCAGATGCCGCAGGCACGGCAACCGGCGTTTCAGAAGCCGGTTCGGCTGCAGCTTTCTCCTCTTCCAGCGGAAAAGAAGCGTCGGTTATGGTCACCTGCTCCGCCACAACATTCGGCGTCGCGTCAGAAACGGCAGCAACAGGTACGACATCGCCCCCTTCGGAAACCAGCGAATAATCCTCAACGACCAGCGGAAGTTCGTTTTTTTCTTCCGGCATGACTGTTTCCGTGCTGCTTTCATTTTCAACATCTTCCGCGGCATCTGGCATGCCGTTGTTGTAAAAATACCATAAGGCGTATATCAGAATAATGGAAAGCAAGCTGATAAGCAGGTATTTGCGATTGGGAACCGTTGCTTCGTTTTGAGGTTCCAAAACAAAAATATCTTTGTCAGGGTTGCTGTTGGTTTCCTCTTTATATAATTCAACGATATTACCACTGTTCAACCCCAGAAACTCGGCATAAGAACGGATAAAACCCACACCGTAAGGCAGAGGCGGCAGTTCTTTGTAATTGCTTTCCTCAATCGCTTCGAGATAAATCTTGCGGATACAGAGTTTTTTGGAAACATCCGACAGGCTGTACTCTTTTTGCAGGCGCATTTCTTTAAGCAGCTTGCCGACCTTGTTGACGTTTTTATCTACTTTCTTGGGTTCGGCTGCAGCGGCTTTTTCCGTGTTTTTTTCTTTAGGTTCGGCAGTTCCGGCAATAACTTTTTCTTTTTTCACGATACTTTCCTTAAGGTTAATAAGACTCCGTAACGGAGGCAATTGTTACATATTTTTCAGTAAATTTCAATACCATGATCATAGGCATAGGATATTAACTGCGGGCGCAGCGTGCGCCGGTTGGAGTTCAGCAGTGTTTTGACATAATCTTCAATATCTTCCACATTCAACGAACGGACCATGCTTTTGACGCGCCCGAAAGACGAGCCGGACATTGATAAATTACGGTAACCCAGTCCAATCAGGACCATAGCCTCAATCGGATTGCCCGACATTTCGCCGCAAACGGAACATAAAACGCCCGCTTTTGCCGCCTGATCGCAGATTTGCCCCATCATTTTTAAAAACGGTGCAGACAAAACGTCGTACCGTTCAGTCAGCCTCGGATTACCGCGGTCACAGGCAAACATGAACTGCGCCAGGTCGTTGGTGCCGACAGAGATAAAATCGGCTTCTTTTAAAATCGCATCCAGCTGAAACAAAACCGAAGGCACCTCAATCATCAGTCCGACGTTGACTTTTTTCGGCGTTTCAAAATCCCGGCGGCGTTCTTTTTCAAGCTCGATCATTAGCGTTTCTTTGGCTTCTTCAAATTCCGCAAGATTGGAAATCATCGGAAACATGACATTCAGCTCTTTGCCGGCTGCCGCCCGCAGAAAAGCCCGCATCTGTTTGCGAAGAATCGCCCGACGGTCAAGCGTGATGCGAATTGAACGCCAGCCGATGGCCGGGTTATCCTCACCGCTGTTGCTCCAATAAGGCAAAAGTTTGTCCGAACCGACATCCAGACTCCGGAAAACGACTTTTTTATCCCCAGCTCGATCCATCAGTTCTTTATAATATCCCAGTTGCCGCTCCACATCGGGCATTACCTCCGATGCCATAAACGGGATTTCCGTCCGGTACAGGCCGATACCGTCGCAATTGGTGCTCTCTATATAATCCAAATCAAACGCCAATCCAACATTGAGATACATATTGATACGCACGCCGTCTTTGGTGCGGGAAGGAAGTTTTTTCAGCTCGGCCAGGCGAGCCGCCAGTTTTTCTTTTTCGGCAATCTTGGCTCTGAACTTTTCCTGAACGGGAAGGCTGGGACGGATATAAACATAACCGTCGTTTCCGTCAACCGCCAGAAGTTCTCCCGTTTTGACCTCGCTGTAAATTCCTTTGATTTTGGAGACGACGGGAATGCCGAGCGCCTTGGCCACAATTGCCACATGCATTGTCGGCGTGCCGTCTTCGATAATCAGGCCGCGGATTTTGGTATAATCATAATCCATCAGGTCCGCCGGACCCATTGTCTGAGCAACGACAATAATGTCTCCGCTGTCGACCTGCGCCGCATCTGCCCGGTCGCCGCTCAAA
Organism: uncultured Alphaproteobacteria bacterium; assembly: GCA_944391425.1. GTDB lineage: Bacteria > Pseudomonadota > Alphaproteobacteria > RF32 > CAG-239 > CAZU01. The sequence continues at coordinate 53,542 of CALXTO010000004.1, forward strand.
TATCCCAGCAAACGGTCGGCGACATCCCGCAAATCATGCAGGCGTTCCTTTAAATATGTATCCTGTGTTCCGGAGAGGCGGTTCCACATATCCTCATAAGCCCGCTCGACGGCCGCTTCCGCCGTCAGTCCGCTTTGGACGTTGTCGGCAATTTTTTTATACCATCCCTTGTCTTTGGCAAACATCCGGTAGGCATCAAGAATATCCACGTGTTCACCGATGCCGAGTTTGGTGGAATTAAATTTCTCGTCCAAGTCATGATTCATCCGGGTATGGGCTGCTTCCAGCTTTTTCAGCTCCTGCTCCTTATCCTCGGCAAAAATCTTGGTAACGGCCTGGCGGCGGCGGTGGACAACCGCGCTGCCCAAACCATAGCCTTTGCTAAGGCTCAGCCCTTTGAATTTTTCTTTTTCGACCTGGCCACGAGATTTAATCAGGCCGTTTTTGTATTCGGTCATTTCCTCGGAAGCAACCAGTTCGCTCAAAACCATTGCGATAGTTTCAAGGATATCCGTTTCAATCCGGGAGAATTCATGCTCCTTTTTAGTCTGCAGCGTAATGACGCCGATAGCCCTGCCCCAGCGGATTAACGGAACGCCTATAAACGATTTGTACTCTTCTTCGCCTAGTTCCGTTTTGTAAGAAAAATGCGGGTGCTTCCAGGCATCGGCCACGCTCAGGGAGCGGCTTTCCTTAGCTACTTCGCCCACCAACCCTTCGCCGACGCGCAGCGAAACTTTATGCACGGCATCCGCCTTAAACCCGCTGGCGGCAAAAAGCTCGAGATAATTGTCATCAACAAGCAGATAACAGGCACCGGCATCCGCCTCCATGTGCCGCACAATCATGTTCACCGTTTTTTCCAATTTGACCGGTATATCTTCGCTGCTTTCGGAAATACGGCGCAGTTCGCGCAAAATGTCCATTGCCTGATTTATGGCCGGCGACTTCATGATTTTTCCACCAATAACAATTTTTAACCTTGCGATTTTACTTATATTATTTATATTGCCTTGCATCAAGTAAAAACTTAATTAAAAGGAACAAAAAAATGGCCACAACATATAAAAAAGGGCAAAAAGACACCCGCCCCTGGGGCACATGGGAAATTTTGGATGCCGGAGAAAACTTCTGCGTCAAGAGAATTTGCGTTACACCCGGTAACATTCTGTCCCTGCAGCTGCATCACCATCGCAATGAGCACTGGATTATTGTCAAAGGCGAAGCTGTCGTTACCCTCGGCAACGAGGAAATTGTCCGCAAAGCTGACGAATCAATCTACATTCCGGTCGAAACCAAACACAGGATTCAGAACAAAACCGCCGAAGATATGGAGTTTATCGAAATTCAGACCGGAGATAATCTGGATGAAAACGATATTGTCCGTTTTGAAGATAAATATGGCAGAGCCTGATTTTTTAGGCAACAGTCTTTTAGCGCCCTTTGGGGCGCTTTTTTTTGAAAAATTCGTCTATCTCGTCTTTTTACCCTTGATTTTATGCCCAAAATATTGTATAAAATTTGCATTATTTGACAAAAATGGGATTACGATGGACATTTACAACCTGCCGACAAATGACGAAATTTTGTTTGCATTGGGCGAATCTCCTTTGGGAGAAGGCGCGGAAGCGACCGTGTTTAAAATCCATACTCATCCCAAATATACCATTCGCGTATCCAATAACTTCAAACGCAGCGATGCATTTAAATATCTGCAGGAAGCCGAACTGCACCTGCAAAAAAATATTTTCGGCCACCGTAATTTTGCCCAGACCGTTGCCTATTTCTGGCATCCGACCGATATTCCGGAAGTTGGTCCTAAAATTACCATTAACTATTACTGTCCCGGGTTTTCTTATGAAATTTACAAACCGGGACGACCGATGCCCGATGCGGAAGAAGCTCTGATTAAAACCAGGCTGATGTCTGAAAAAATTTTGGAGATTCCCGACAAAGCCATTGATGAAATTTATGATGACCTGCATTTTCTGTCTTCGCGCGAACATTCTATTGACGTGGGCGGCGGACTTTTCACCAATACCGGAAACATCTTGTTTTCTGCCCTGGACCAGCGGCTGTTTATTATTGACCTGCAGCCTTTTTTGGAAAAAGGGCGCTACGGTACCAACCCGCAAAACACCAAAGGTTTTAACACTCCTTTATATCTAACACGCGGCCTGATGCCCGGCATGGAACGCTACCGAAACGAACATTCCCAAGACCATTACCTGATCAACCTGCGCACCGAAATTCTGGACAAGGTTATCAGCGGTGCCGAACGTAACAATCTTAACGACGAAGGCGGATATTTATCCGGCAGCCTGAGAGAAATGGAAAAATACTGGCGGGTGCAGTTTGCTTTACTTAAAACACCAGAAAAATATCAGGAAAACATGCTTAAACGTCTGCTTTCCATTAAAGATAAACCCAGATACCGTCTTCATAACGAAGCGCAGTTTTCCTATATGCGGGTCAGCGGCAAAAGTTTGAATACCTAAACAAAAAAACGCTCCTGCCCAGATATGGGGCAAAGGTATATTCTTTTATCTGCACAAACCGAAAACTCTGTCATCTGTTACATTAGGGTTGACTAAGTCCGAGAAAATACATAATATCTAAAAAACATTAACCAAACAGAAGAAAAATATTATGAATTTTGCAGAATTAGGATTAAGCGAACAGACCATTCGTGCCATTGATGAATTCGGAATTAAAGAACCGACAACCGTTCAGACAGACGTCATCCCCTCCATTCTGGAAGGCAGGGATGTTTTCACTATTGCGCCGCAGGGCTGCGGAAAGACTATGTCTTATGTATTTCCGCTGGTAGATATTATCAGCACCAAAGGCGCGCAAAACATTCTGATTATCACGCCCAACTCGGAGTGTTCCGTCATAACCTCCGACCGGCTCGCCATATTCAATAAATATCATGAAATCAACGAAGCCACTATTAAAGACGGCGAAGAAGACATTGATAATGAAGCCAATGTCATCATCGGTTCGCCCGATTTGCTGGTGGAGATTGTTGAAAACGGCAAAATCGATCTTTCTAAAACCAACATTCTGGTGGTGGATGACATCAACCTGATTAAGAAGAACAAACAACTGGACAATCTGGAAAAAATTTTGGCGCTGCTGCCGGCGGAAAAACAAAACATCGTCTACACCAACCGTCGCTCCAAAGAAACGCAGGAAGTGCTGGAAAAAATCCTCAAGGCTCCCGAAGAAATCAAGGTTGACAAAACCAAAGAGCAAGAGGCTGAACTAACCGCAAAGGCCAACGGCATTGACGCAACACCCAAAGCACGGCGCTGTCAGGCAGAACAGGATCCGGAAGCCGTAAAGCTTGCGGAAAGAAACAATTCCTTCAACGGACGAACTCCCGCCTTTATTTTGGTAAAGGGTATTATTGTTGAAAACGAAGATAAGTAGCCCGATTTACCAGGGATAGTCTCCAACGCACCGTTCGGGCGTCTTTTGGCAGTCCGGACGGTTTAATTCATAAAGAGCCCGGCGTTCGGGCGTAAATTCTCCGGCTTTGCAGGCAACCAGCAGTAAAACGGCAAACAGCGGCAGAAAAACTTTCATTGCATTCTCCTAAAAAACCGAATGATGCAAAACGGAGCTCCATACGGCAACAACCATGCAGACAATGCCCAAACGGGACAAGAACGTCAGCCAGTTACTTTTGTCATAAGCTTCGGAACTGCGCCAGACCGCAACCGTTATATTCCATGAATATACGGCTAAAACCAGCAATCCCGAAAGATAGCACAATGTCCACAAAATACTCAGCTTGGACGAATAAATCGGATGAAAATGGTGCAAAAAGAAACCGTGAATGCTGCGCCCTTGCAAATGCCCGGCCAATAAATTTCCAAAAATAACGACAACATATCTTAAAATAAACAGGCCTAAAATTCCGAATTTCCAGAAAGTTGCGGCCAGGGAAAGCTCTCCTTTAAAAAGTTTGGACAACATTTCAACCTCATTTGTTATCAATTCCAGAATAATTGTGCCCTCTTTACGCACAGTTAGCAAGGAAATTATGATATTTTCTAACAGTTGGGGACATTAACGGCCAAACCGCCCATTGACGTTTCCTTGTATTTGCAAGCCATATCGCGGCCGGTTGAATACATGGTTTTGATGACGCTGTCTAAGCTGACGACGTGTTTCCCGTCGCTGCGCATGGCCAGCCGCGCCGAATTTACGGCCTTTACCGCTCCCATGGCATTGCGCTCAATGCAGGGAATCTGCACCAATCCTGCCACCGGGTCGCAAGTTAAGCCCAAATTATGTTCCATTCCCGTTTCTGCTGCCATTTCGACTTGTTCCGGCGTTCCTCCCATGGCAGCAGCCAGTCCGGCTGCTGCCATTGAACAGGCGACGCCGACTTCTCCCTGACAACCGACTTCGGCTCCGGAAATGGAAGCATTGGTACGATAGAGACTGCAAATGGCAGATGCCGTCGCCAAAAATACCTCTATGCCCTTTTCAACCCCAAACGGTGACTTGGCCGCCGCATAACGTTCATAATACCTCAAAACGGACGGAATAATTCCTGCTGAGCCCATAGTCGGCGCCGTAACAATCCGTCCGCCGGCGGCGTTTTCTTCCGCAACGGCAAATCCCCACAAATTAATCCAGTCGACAATCATCAGCGGGTCAAAATCATTATCGCGAAACTTTTCTTCCAGCCTTCCGAAAATTTCTCCGGCGCGGCGCTTAATACCAAGTCCGCCCGGCAAAATCCCCCGGGCACGCATGCCGCGGTCAATGGAATCCTGCATAACACGATAAATTTTCATAATGCCGGATTTGACCTCTTTTTCGCTGCGCAGGGAAACTTCGTTCTGCAAAACCAAATCGGCAATACTTAAATTATATTTTTGACAGCGTTCCAAAAGCTCGCGACAGGTATCAAACTGGTGCGGCACATTATAGGGTTCCCTTTCAACTCTTTGGGCAAATTCGTCGCGACGGACAACCGTTCCGCCGCCGGTGGAAAAATAGACTTCTTCCAAAAGCTTTTTACCCCGGGCATCAAATGCTTCAAACTTCATGCCGTTGGAATGTTCCGGCAAAAAAACGTCTTTGGCAAAAACAATCGCTTTGTCAATTTCAAAAGGGATTGCCTTTTTTTGTCCGAGGTGAAGAATTTTATCGCGTTCCACGGCATTGACATAAGGTTTTTCCGGATCAAGCTCATCTGCTTCCAGCCCCATCAGCCCGTAGACAACGGCCTTGACCGTCCCATGGCCGTGCCCGGTCAGAGCCAGAGAACCGTACAACGTTACTTTTATGTTTCTGACTTTGGAAAACAGTTTTTCAGCCTTAAGATTTTCCAAGTACCGCTTGGCCGCCCGCATCGGCCCGACCGTATGCGAACTGGAAGGACCAACGCCGATAGTAAAGATTTCAAAAAAACTGTAATACATTAAAAATATGTCCTGATTTCTTTATAAGGCTTGATGCCCAGCCGTTGCAGCGTATCCGCGACATATTGGTGCAACTCACCCCAGTCTGAATATTTTTCAATAAACGCTTTTGCACATCCGGTGTCTTTGGACAACTGCACTTCAATCGTTTGCCTTAGAATCTTCTGCATTACTCCAGGAAGAGCCGCAAAGTCGATTTCCAGTTTGCGGTCAGCGTTAAAACGGATGGCGCCATGTTTCAAAAGGAAATTAAAATGTATCAAATCGCCGACACGGTGCGGCTGTATTTGCTGAGGCCGCGCTTTTAAAAACAACCGGACAATCCAAGTCGTATAAATTTCCCGGAGCATTTGTTCGCCGATAATCCCGTTTTTGACATATTCGGGCATAAACGCTATGGAAACGACATCCGCCTTGTTTTCTTCAATGATATGCTTGTAAACGCCCAAAGCATCCTGATAAGAGCTGTCCGGACCGAGCGAATGCCCGTTTTCGTGCCCGATGACAAAAATATGTTCGGCTTCGGGATTGTAAAAGCGATGCAGTTCCGGACTGACCAGCGCTGCCAGCATTTTTCTGGCGCGCTCGGAATCCTGGCTCATGCGCACCTGGCGGTGATATACGTTGCGGCGGCCGCCGCCGAGCTTAACCGAAAGTTTATCGTTGTTAGGCAGGTTTTGGGCTGTCGTAATGCCGCCGCGGCATTGGGCATAATCACCCTGCAGCGTTACCAAATCCACGTCAACCATCGTTTGGTTGACCTTTTCGCCTGCGGTGACGGATTGTTTATATTTATCGGCATAAGGCATCAACGCCGCAAGATGTTTCATCTGTTCTTTGAACGTGAGAAGCAAGGCCGTGCCTTCGGCATTGACAATGCCGACGCGGGCGCCGAGCATATCTTTGGCAACCGGCTCAATACCGTGTTGTTCCAACAGCGCTTTTAATCCGGCGTTTTCAAGAACCGTTCCCGTCATTTCATCTTCATAATTTTCGCGGCTGAGCGTAAATTCCAACGGCGAATCCTGCAAAACGGCCCAATGCCTGTCCGCGAGCTGATCCATATCTTCGTTATTTTGCAGCAGGGCCTGAGCCTGCCACCCCAGATAATCCTTGAAAGCCGGGTCTGTGCAGTAATGAGCCGCCAGTTCCAGTTCATTGGCAATTTGAGAAAACTGCGGCGCAAAATATTCGGTATAATCAACGGCACGCAACTCATCCCCGCAGCGGCGAACCATGGTGCGGGCAGACAATATCCGTTTGACTTCCTCACCTTTTCCGTTTTCAAGCATTTTTTGCAGAATTTGATGAAATTCTTCAATATCCAAATCCTGCGGATAAAAATTACGTCCTTTTAAAACCGAGATACCTTTGAAAATCTGCACAGGTTCGGGATCCAAACCGTTCAGCCCGGCAACGCCGTTCAGAGAATTAAAAAGACGTAGCGATTTGGCTGCATGGGAATTGGTTGCAGCGCCCTGTTCCAACCCCTTTTTCAACTTCAAATTGAGTGGATGGTCTTGTTCCAAGGAAACGTCATTAACCATGCGGGCGGCACGAACCAGATATTCCAACGCTTTTTTGTCTCCTTCCGCCAACGCCAAATAACCGGGAAAAGTTTTGTCGACCATTTCTATCGGCTGCATTTTCTCAGACAATATGCGGTCCAGTTTTTCTTCCGCAATCTCCAGTTCATATCCCTCAATTTTCATCTGCTTTTATCTCCACCACGCGAAAGCGGTAAATCTTGACTTTATCCGACCAATAGACCGGACTCAGCCCGGCTTTGATTTTAAGATTATTCAAAAATTCCCTTTTATCCGGAATCTGCTCCCAAACCGAGGGCAATAACACCCCCTGGCGGTCGCCGTCGCGAATGACCAATCCGTCTTTTCCGGAAACGATTTGTTTTAAAACATCTTCTTCATTTTTAAAATGAAGACGTTCATAATCCGTCAACAACGAAATCGAAAATGACAAATCCGGAAGTTCTTCGGCCTTTACGGCAGGGAAGCGCACATCCTCCAAAGCCGCTGCATAAGCGTTGGCGGCAATGTCGAGAGCAATTGCCCGGCCGGCAATCAGACTACCGATGCAACCGCGAAGTTCGCCTTTTTTGGTAAGCGTGACAAAAGCAGCTCCTTTGTCAAACAGAACATCCGCATAATCCTGGCGCGAAGGCGCATATTTTTTACCGTGCAAGACGGCTTCTTCCAAACCTTTGCGTGCAATATCCAAGAGCGCCTGCCGGTTATGCCTCCCGAAATTGTCAAGATTTTCAACCTCCCGTTCCAGCGGTGTCAGTTGTTTTTGCGGTTCGGCGCCCCGATTAAATACCCAGGCAGCATAACCGACCACACTTTGCATATCGCCCCCGACATCGCCGGAGCTTGCCATGTCCAGCATTTGCGGCTGCAATCCCAGTTCCCGAGCCAAAAGCAAAGCCGTGTTAATACCCGCGGCACCACAGGAAAGATGTGGATCCAGCGGTTTGCTCTCTGCTACCAGCGCCGCCGTATGTTCATCAACTTTCCGGGCTGTTTCATAGTCAAGATAATGCGACAAATCGGCCGAAATTACCAGCAAAGTGTCATTCCGATCAAGAAGCGGGCGCAGGGTCGAAGCCAGCGCCTCAGGAGAAACGGTACCGTAAACAACCGGAACAATGCTGAAGTCCTGCAATGTTTTTTGCAAAAACGGAAGCTGCACTTCCAGAGAATGTTCGTTTTTATGGGCAAGGTCGTTATACGTGAAACTTTTATCCTGCGCCAAGACGGCGGTTATTTCCCGATCAACGGGAACTTTTCCTAACGGCGTTCTGAAACTGTCGGCGGAAGATAATGCAGCTCCGTTTAAAGCAACCCGGTGGGAGGGGCCTAACAAAATGACTTTTCGGATTTCCCGGCCGAACGGCTGCAGTTTTTGATAAGCCTGGGCGGCAACCTTTGCCGAATACATATAGCCGGCATGAGGCACAATCAAAATATGGGGACGACGGCTTAAAGACGGGCCTGCATGTTTCAGATAGCCGTCCAACTCGGAAGACAGCTGGTAAACGTCCGCAGGATAAAACAGGCCGGCAACGGCAGCCTCTCTGGTTTTGTTCATATCTTCGTCTCGCAAAGAATAGTTGTTAATGACTTCAGAGTTAGAGGAAATATATTCCTGCAGGTAGAAAAAATTGAATACCGCCAAAGCGGCAAGCGCCGCTATAATGACAATATAGCGAGGAAGACGGCGGTAATCAACGTTGAACTTTTTAAAAAACATGATAACTTCCGCAGGTGGTTAACGACAAACCAGTTTAAACCGGCAGGCTTTAAGATTTTGCTAAGATTTCGTAAAAAGAGGCAAAATCTTTTATATAAACCACGCCGGGCGTGCTTTCCGCCGCCGAACCGCCCCATATCGGCGTACCGACGCGAATCGGCAAAGCATGCGCTGCCAACGCGCAGTCGCTGTCCTGAGGACTGTCGCCAACCATCCAAACATCACGCGGAGAGATTTCCGCAGGTGTCAGCAAACCGCGCAAGGTATAAAAAATATGCTCGGGCCAAGGTTTGTCTTTGGGCGCTTCATGCCCGCAGACAACTCTTTCAAACCATGCGGGATTATACAGCTGCGGCAGTTCGACGTCAAACAGGCGGCGGTCTTTGTTGGTCATAATCATCAGCGAAACATGTTTTTCCCGCAAAAACTCCAAAACTTCGGCGGCATGGGGAAAAGCCTTTACCAGTTCCGGAATTTGACGGCGGTAGATTTCGACATATTTTTCATAAGCCGAATCGGCATCGCCGCCAAAGAAATTAATAAAATTGTCCCGCAGCGAAAGTTTGGGATCCTGCCGCTTTTGCATTTGTGTCCAATCCGGATATCCATATTCCTTCAGAACCGCGTTTATGGAAGACACAACATTATCCCGCGTAAAAGCGAGCGTTCCGTCCCAGTCGAAAAGGACATACTGCGGCAAAACAGAAAGCGGCATAATCTTATCCTCCGGCAAATTATTTGCCGATGACCTTTCTGCCGCCCATATAAGGCTGCAGTTTGGCCGGAATATTGACCGACCCGTCGGCATTCTGATGATTTTCAATAAACGGCACCAATGCACGCGGCGTGGCAATTCCGGTATTATTCAGTGTATGGACGTATTTGACTTTGCCGTCGGCATTGTCGCGATAACGCAGGTTGGTACGACGCGCCTGCCAATCGGTAATGTTGGAGCAGGAATGAGTTTCACGATAGCAGTTCTGCGACGGAACCCATGCCTCCAGATCATATTGGCGGTATTTGGGAGCGCCCATATCGCCGGTGCAGATATCCAGCACTTGATACGGCAGTTCCAAATCCTGCAAAACCTCCTCCGAAATAGCCAAAAGTTTCTGGTGCCATTTTTCGCTTTCGGCAATATCGTTTTTGCAAATAACAAACTGCTCGGTTTTCATAAACTGATGCACGCGCACCAGCCCGCGGGTATCTTTGCCTGCGGCGCCGGCCTCACGGCGAAAACAGGGCGAAAAGCCGGCATACAGAATCGGCAGGTCATTTTCGCTCAAAATTTCATCGGCGTGTAAAGAGTTCAAAATCAGTTCCGCCGTGCCGGACAAATAAATGTCATCGGCCGGCATATAATAAATTTCATCGCGGGAGAACGGCAAATAGCCCTGCCCGTACAGAGGCTTTTCCTTGGAAATGGAGGGAACCGTAATCACCGTAAAACCATGGCTGCGCAACTTGTCCAAAACCATCATGTGCATGGCCAGTTCCAGCTGGGCCAGATCATTTTTGATGGCATAAGTCCTGGAACCGGAAACTTTGGCTATGCGTTCCATTTCCGACCAGCCGTTCAGTTCCATCAGTTCAATGTGATCGCGGGGCGTAAAGTCAAATTTGCGAGGTTCGCCAACCTTACGGATAACGACATTGCCGCTTTCGTCCGGAGCCACGGGACAATCCGGGCTGGGATAGTTGGGCATACGCAGCATCATTTCATCAAACTGCGCCTGAACGGACGAAAGCTGTTCCTGCTCTTTTTTCAGCTGTTCGCCGATTTCGCGGCTTTTGGCAATGATTGCAGGACGTTCTTCCGCTGAGGCTGATTTGATGGAATTGCTGAGACGGTTTTTTTCCTCCGCCAGCGCCTGAGACGAGGTTTTAAGTTTGTTCATCTCCAGATATGATGATATTAAACTGTCGACATTCTCGGGATTGAAGCCTTTTTTGCCCAGGCAGTCTTTGACGTACTGCCGATTGTCTACAATGAATTTAATATCAAGCATTTTATTTTCCTAAAAAGTTATTGATTTAAGCCGTAAAACAGAGTATCAATTTTATAAATAAATTCAATATAAAATTGAGGAAAAGCACCAAAATGTTTAAAGGAAAAACGATTTTAACCGGCGTAAAACCGACCGGGACCCCTCATCTCGGGAACTATCTCGGCGCTATCAAACCGGCAATCGAACTGGGCAAAAAGGCCGGGAAACACTATATGTTCATTGCCGACTATCATGCAATCAACGCCGAAAAAGACCCGGCGGTGCTTAATCAAAAGCTCAAAGAAATTGCCTGTATTTATCTGGCCGGCGGCCTTAACCCTGAACATTCTGTCTTTTACCGCCAGTCGGACATTCCGGAAATCCCGGAAATTACAACCATCCTTTATGCTTATACGCCTAAAGGATTTATGAACAAGGCTCATGCCTATAAGGCTGCCGTTGATAAAAACCGCGAAGCCGGCAAACCGGATGACGACGGCATCAATATGGGGCTTTATACCTATCCGACTCTGATGGCCGCCGATATTCTAACCTTTAATTCCGATATTGTGCCGGTCGGCAAAGATCAGGTACAACATGTGGAAATTGCCCGCGATATTGCCGGCGCCATTAACGCGCATTACGGCAAAAGCCTTTTGCATCTGCCGGAATACTACATTGACGAACATGTTGCCGTTGTTCCCGGAATCGACGGACGCAAAATGAGCAAATCTTACGGCAACGTTATTCCCCTGTTTGAAGACGACAAGGCCATTAAAAAAGCCATTTTCTCCATTAAAACGGATTCCCGGCCGATGGAAGAACCTAAAGACCCTGAAGGAATTCTGGTTTATGAAATTTACAAGTCAATCGCAACCGAGGAACAGCTCCGGGAAATGGCTGACGGACTGCATCAAGGCAAGCTTGGTTACGGACATATCAAAAATATGCTTCTGGATGCCGTAGTCAATGAAATTAAAGATGCGCGGGAAAAATACAATTATTATATGGCACATTATGACGAAGTCGAAGAAATGCTGGCCGCCGGCGCCGCAAAGGCCCGCCCGGTTGCCCGGGAAACTTTAGAACGCCTTAAAGATGCCGTCTTCGGACGCTAACCAGACAAAGCGGGAGTCATCAAAATGAAAAAATATTTACTGCTCGGACTGATTGTTTTAATTCTCGGTATGTTGGGCGCCCGCGTATGGTTTGCCAATTCGTCGGAAAAATGTGAAGAACTCAAAGGGATGAAAGCAGAGGCCATCAGCGCTGACGAGCTGCAGCGCTGGATCAGCCCCGACAGCGACACGGTCAGCGAAACAGGGAAAGATATTTTTTACGTGCAGGAAGCCATTGGCAGCGAAGGTTTTGAACTTATTGCTCCGCGTGCCGTTGACGGTGATTTTATTCTTAAGTTTGACTTCATGAGTCTAACGCGGCAGGCCATGATGCGTTTTAATCTGGCCAGAGAAAATTCAACGGATATTTATGCTCTGGAAATTTCGACCTCTGCAACCAAGCATGTTTTGAAGGTTTTGAAAAATCAGAAAATTCTGGCGCAAAGTGAAACCGCTCAGCTCAAGCCCGATGTCTTTTACCCGGTGCAGTTGGAAAAAATCGGCAAAGAAATTCTGTTCGTTTTCAATCATGAGGAGCTGTTTAAATTATCCGAAGAAACTCCCGGCGATCAAACACGCATTATTTTTGAAGTTAATGGCGCTCCTGATAATCCGGCGGCTATTGAAATCAAAAATATGAAATTATTTTCTAATTAATGCCAGGCGAGCGGTGCGAACACGCACAGCGAATCCTCAGCTGCCGGGCGCAGGACTTGCTACGCGCGGCCTGCTGTCTAAGTGCTGCTAGAACAATCTTAGAATCGCACCCAAGCGGGTGGGGCGTAAGGGCCGGGCAAGCGCCCGGAGGCACACCGAAGCCGGTGAGGCCGGGCAAGCGCCCGGAGGCGTAAAGGCTCAACTCACAAAGTTCGTTTCGCTAGAACAGTCTTAGAATCGATTGGGCGGCCTGGGAGGCGAGCGAGAGGGAATTGGTGGCCAGCTGTTGTCTGGTTTGCAGAGCCAGCATGTTGGCGCTCTCTTCGTTCATATCCGCCAAGGTCAGTTTGTCCGCGCCTTCTTCCAACACATTGATTAAATTCTCGGTGAAGTCCTGACGGTTAAGGACAATGTTATAATAGCTTCCCAATTCCGCCGACATGGAACGAATCTGATTCAGGGCCGAGGATATTTCCTTTAAGGACTGAGCGATATTTTCCAACGTTTCCCAATTGAAAGTTGTCAGCCCCAGAGCGGCAGATGAAGCGTCTTTGCCCTTGATGTCCAGCCAAGCGCTGCGATTTTCGTTAAACGTCACCTTCAAATCCTGACTTTGCAGCAAATTGATGCCTTTGTAACCACTGTCCTTGATTAAGGAATCGTACTGGTTTAATATGGCTTGATATTGGGAGGAGTCCGCATTAAGCGGAATTGATGCCGCCTGGTTTTTGCCGGCAGCGATTGTGTTTTCCAAATTTTTGATAAATTCATCGGAAAGTTCTGTTTTTCCGGTTGCATAAGGAGCCAGAGCCGAAGTCCGAACGGAATTTAAATCTTCTTCCGGAATATACTGCAACATTTCTCCACCGCTGCGGTCTACAGCCCAAATTTCCGCTCCGGCCGCAATTGTTAACCTGTTGCAAGCAAAACTTTCAGAAATTGCCCGGATAACGGCGGAAGCAGATGCCGTACAAGCATATAACGCAGAACCTCCGTCAGTGATGAAGATATTGGCAGTTCCGTTAATAAGGCATCCGGTTAAGCCGGCTGATGCAGTCGTTCCTCCCTCCAGTATATTGACAGTGCCGTTGATGGTACAACCGGTTGCCCCTATAGCATAATCTCCGTTATTTTTAATATTGGCCGTACCGTTGATTGTTGAAAATCTGGCGCCCCAGGTTTTTTTACCAACGGCTTCAATATTAACCGTTCCTTCAATGGAGCCGCCGTAAACTGCCCCACCCTTAGACGTTTCTGCCGAAGATGTACGCTTATAGTTAACACTGATATCACGGATAACCGCATCATCCTCCAATGTAACGGCATGAGCCTCGGTATCCGAATTGGATACAAAACTTAAAGAAATGCCGCAGTTAAGACCGCAAAGCGTTTTGCCTCGCCCGACAACAATTAAATCGTCATCGGCAAAAACTAATGACTGGGTAACCACAATTTTATCAACACGATTGTCAGCCAAGGCAGCCTTTAATTCTTCAACCGTACCGACTTTGGCATAACCGGTAAAATCTTCTGCAGTCTGGGCAGCCACTGCCGAAGCCTGTTCAAGAAAACCTGCTGCCGTTTCCAATGACGTGGTCGCCGCCTTAATCGTTGAAACAGCCTGTCCCATGGAATCCAGCAAGGCATCCAAGTCGCTGGCGCGATTGCTTAAGCTGCGCGCCGTGTAATAAGAAGACGGATTATCGATTGCCGAATTGACCTTTTTACCGGTAGACAATCTGTTTTGAGTAGAATCAACCTGCC
>CALXTO010000005.1 GCA_944391425.1 uncultured Alphaproteobacteria bacterium
TGGCGGATAGGGAGGGATTCGAACCCTCGGTACCCTTTAGGGGTACACACGATTTCCAATCGTGCGCCTTCGACCACTCGGCCACCTATCCATAAATCAGCCTTAACCTATATTATCCTGAAAATTTTTGCAACAGTTTTTTTATAAAAATTACGAGTCTTTTGTTGACTAAGGATTGGAATTGCTCTAGCGTAAGCTTATATTAGCTTTTAGAAAGGAACAGCCATGTCAAAAAAATCTTCGGTAGCCTCCGTTTCCGGCGGGATTTGGAAAACCTACGCCAACGTTCTCAAAAAATATTTTTCTTTTAAGGGACGTGCTTCACGCTATGAACTGTCTGCTTTTTTGGTTGTTAACTTCATTATTTTGTTTTTATTGGAATTTGCCCAAAGACAAACAGGATTTGCGATGACGTTTATGGTCATCGGCGGAATTTATAAAATCGCCGTTCTTCTGCCGTTTTTAGGATTATTGGTACGTCGTATGCACGATATCGGAAAAAACAATTGGTGGGCCGGTATTCTGATCTTTTTAATGTTTGTGCCCGTCATTTTAGGTGTGGTGTTGCAATATCCGGTCGGAGTACTGCTCTCTTTTGTGGCTTATATTGTCAGCATTTTCTTCTTTTTCAGGAAGAGTCAGGCGGAAGCCAACGCCTATGGCGAACCGGATACGGCGGTTAGGGGCAGATTTTCTAAGGTCGCAACCTTTATGGGATGGCTTATTTATATTTTGCCTTTACTGACCGGTCTCTTTATTGTGGCAATGTCTGTCAACAGGTATCAGCAGGAAAGCGCCGTTTATCAGATGCAGGAAGATATTGCCAGGATTCAGGATTTTAGCCAAGATAAAAAAGACTATTCCCTGATAAATGCGTCATATTTGCTGGAAAATAAGCTTTTGCCTTCTCAGAAAGCTGAAAAGTGTACCGCTGAAGAGGAGAAAACTTGCCTGCAACATGAATTTGGCGGCGGTTTAATCATTTCCGGCAATCCTTATTCCAAGTATAAAAACATGATTTATATTTTAAATGATTTGTCTTCACAGGAATGTATGTTTCTGGCAACCCGGGAATGGGGGCCCAGATATCTTGGCGCGCTGATCAGTTCTCAGGAACTGGGTGTTGAAGATTTTTCTCCGGAAAAGACATCAGCAACAATGGATTGCCGCTGTTCTGAGGATACTTGTTCAATCGGTCTCGTTTTCAACTAAGAGAAAAGTCGCGTTAAGCGGCTTTTCTTATGAGATGCCCAGCAAAAACGCCCCGCTGACAATTAAAATAATGCCGGCAAAATTGTATCGGGTATATTTTTCGTGTAAAATCCTGACGCCAAAAATAAAACTCCAAATATATGTCAGGGAAGTAAGCGGAAAAACAACGGTGTATTCATAATATTTTAAAGCGAAAATATTAAGCATCATTCCCGTTCCGTACCAGAGAAATCCCTCTGCAATTTTAAAAAAAGAAGAAGACAGGGCGGCTTTTTTGAAACAAAGGCTGCCGTAAGCGCCCATCAGAGTCATGGCGGCAATTAAAATAAACAGGTTAATCATCGGTTTTCCCCAACAAAGAAACGCCGGAACAAATCAAAATAACCGCGACGATTTTTAAAAATGTAATTTCTTCATTTAAGAAAAAGAATCCGAACAATAAAGCAAATACATACCCTGTCGATAAAACAGGGTTAAGAACCAGAAGTTTGCCGAAGCGATAGGCATAAACCATCAAAATAGCGCCAATTCCATAACAAATGACGCCGGCTGCAAAATAAAAAGAAAATGCAAATCCTCCGGCCAGCTTAAAAAACAATTGTCCTGTTGCCGCTGCCAAAGCAGCCGCAGACATTATCAGAATTCCTTTATATGGAAAAGCCATAAATCATTCCTAAAATTAATCCGGTTGCCGCCGATATTGTGAATTTCGCAAAACAACTTTTTATGCCCCGCCCGCTTGGAGATTATTTATTGCTACAGAACCTTTTGCTTCAACATCTCCATCAGTGACGGCTCGAACACTTGTGAGTGCCGTGAAACAACTTTTTATGCCTCACCCGCTTGGGTGTCTCTGAACGACATAATAAATGGCGTTCCCGAGAGAATTGCTAAGTAAAAATGACATTTTATGTCATTTTTATCTGCAAAATCTTTGGAACATCTTGTTGAGCCAGAATGCGACAGCATTAGCAGCGAAACTAGATGCCAAAGTGATAGTCCTCTCTGAACGACATAATAAATGGCGTTCCCGAGAGGACTCGAACCTCCTGCCCACAGTTTAGGAAACTGTTGCTCTATCCTGATGAGCTACGGGAACATGCCAAAATTTTTATAGCCGTTATTTGCTCTCTTTGCAAGAGGAATTTGTATTTTGCTTTAAGAAGATATTAATTGTCGCCTGATACGATAAAAAAAGGAGGAAAAATGACATCAGCAGATTTTATAATGATTCATCCGCTGAACATGGAAAAGCTGGATAAAAACAGCCGCTTGGTCGGGCATGCGACGGTTTATTCCCGGATGAAACTCTACAAATACAAAGCGCGGATCTATCGTTGTCCCAATGATACGGATGATTCTTCCGAACTCTATAAAGTTGTAATCAAACGCAGGCATGTTGTTGGATATTGTATGGTTTTCGTCGATGATGACAATTATTTGGAGGTTCCGCTTTTCGCCAGTTTGGACACGCATTACCGGGTAGGAAAAATCCTTTCGCAGATTGCTGCCGACCGGATGATGGATCTCGGGTGTCGGGGAATTCGCCTGACAGCCAGCTGGAACAGTCTGCTTCATCATTACCGGATGGGGATGCGTCCGCATTCACAAAAAGCAATTAGCGGAGAAGTATATGACCAAATTATTGCTTCCGGACGGGAAAAAGACATTCGATCGCTAGGCTGTATTGTTATGTATCTTCCCAAAGAAACAATCGCAGCCAAACTTGAAGACGGAGAAGATGCCTTGGACAAGAATCTTCTGTCCAGCGAACGGGGATTGGTCGGACATATTAAGGTCGAAAATTTACGTAAAAAAAATAAGGATACGTTTGGTATTTTTAAACATACGTATTCTTCAGGAATTGAGAATTACACGCTGATTCGCAAACACAAAAAATATGCATCCATCGTGCTGAACTATTTTCATAAGAGGGTTTGCGAGAACGGGCGCTGCGTTTACCACAATTGTTTGAAAGATTATCCCTCCTGGTCAGTTTTTTGCGGTTATGGCAGCGACAGAAACAAACCCGATAAAACTTTTGCCGAATATTGGAGTATTCGTAAATCAAAACACTATTCTTATGATGCTCTGCTGGCAGCCCTTTTCAGAATAGCCTTGGAAGCCGGACGCGACAAAGGATGTCCGTTATTACAGATAGAAGCTGACTGGGATGAACATTTGTCTGTCTTTCGCTACGGCTTTCGCACGCAAAGCTGCCCGACACCTAAGACTGCTGAAGAAATAATCCGTATTATTGAAAACGAAGGTGCTAAACATAAACGCCAAAAAGGTGCCTTAAACTTCAACAAACTGGGTAGTGTGGTTATGAGTATGGAAAAAGAGGACGCCATTACAGAAGGACGCACCACCAACAGAGTCTTGAACCATAGAAGCCTATGGAGCCGATGCCTTGACGGTATTCGGTGCGCCGTAAAAGCTTTAATCGGGCAAGGTTAAATCTTTTCGACGACCAGTTTTTCCAAAAATCTGATTTGAATATCGGCAATTTGCTTAACGGATTCTGTTTCGACATATTCACCGGGAGCGTGCATCCCGTCACCACTGCCGGAGTGCATGATGACGGTTGACCCTTTGACGGCAAATTCGCGGGAATCCGTTGCACCGCCGATATGCTCAAATTCAATCTTTTTCTGCAAAATTTCTTCGGCAAATTTTTTGTAATCCAAAATATATGGGTTGTTTTCATCCATGACAACGGGCGTGCTGGAAGAAACAACCGTGTAGGATGCGCCCGGCCCCATGCATCTGTCCAGATTAGCGCACAAATCTTCCAGGCTGCTGGTTTCAACCAGACGAAAATCGCACAGGGTTTCGCAGTAATTGGAAATAACGTTAGATACATCGCCGCCGCAAATTTTGGCAAAATGCAAGGTATCTACCCATTTATCAGCGGGAATATTGCCGTCTTTGGAATAATAGGGATAAAAAGTCCGAATTTTAGCCAGGGTTTGCAACATTCTTTCATTAGCATCCGTTCCGTCCCATGGCGTTGAACCGTGAACAGCCTCTCCGGAAGTGATAATTTTGACAAAAACCGGATTTTTGCATTTGCTGACAATTTTGAGAATATTGCCGCCGACATCGTTATCAAGCACGATTTTGGCGCTGATATGCGGATGCGCGGCCAGAAAAGCCTCGGTGCCTTTTGACCCCTTTTCTTCATCGGAAGACAAAATGACGCCGAATTTTAACGGAAGCTTTTTATCTAAAACATACTCCATGGAATTGAGAGCAACTGCGGCAAAAGACTTCATATCCAAGGTTCCCCGTCCAAACATTTTGCCGTCTTTAAGCTGGGGCTCAAACATTTCTTCCGGAGCCGGGACAACATCAATATGTCCTAAAATCAAAACGTCAAATTCTTCTTCGGCGCTGTTGCGGATAAAGATTACCGGCGCCAGATTATCCTTCTGAAAAATATCCGTCTTGGCGTTATTCTGATGAAACAGACTTTTGATGTATTGCATACACTTTTTGATTTCGGCATTGTTTCCGGTTTCGGTCCTGAAACGGATGAGGTTTTGGGCGACTTGCAGAATATCCATCAAAAAATCCTTTCTTGCTTTTTATTTTTACGTTTTATTCACTTAATGTAGTCATAATAAAAGCAAATATCAAAAAAAAATTAAAAAGGTGCACAAGATGAGAATGTTTTGGGGAATTTTTGCTTTTATGGCATTTTTTATCAATGCGGCGTTGGCTCAGGAACAGGCTGATGAAGGTGAAACAGGTCTGACGATTCCGAGATTTGTTTCTTTGCGCTCCAACCACATCAACGCCCGTTCCGGTCCGGGATCCCGTTATCCGATAGAGTGGGTATATATGCAAAAATCAGCACCGGTAGAGATCATCGCCGAATTTGAGCTTTGGCGCAAAATCAAAGATTGGCAGGGATCGGAAAGTTGGGTCCACAAATCCATGCTTTCCGGCAAACGTTTTGTGAAGGTTACGGCACCGGGAGAAAACAACCTTTATGCCAAGGACGATTATAAATCCAAAATCATTGCCCGGGTTGAAGACGAAGTTGTCGGAGAAATCAAAAAATGTCCGGTTAATACGGATTTTTGCCTGATTAGTTTTGAAGGAGCCGAAGGGTGGATGCCTCGCCAAAACCTTTACGGCATTTACCCGGACGAAATAATCGATTAATGTTTGTAACCAGTAAATTAAAGCCCCCTCTGACGAGGGGGCTTTAATTTACTTATTTACCGGATTTAATCCGTTCAATCAGTTCTTTAACCGAAGGTATGCCGTTACGATAAAGAGGATCTGTCGCAAAACGGTAAACCTGATGTCCGGCAAACAGCAAATTGTCTTTAATGCTGCCGCCGTGCCCGACATCATACAACGTTTTGTGAATGCAGTAAGACCGCGGATCCGGCAGGCGTCCGGTCGTGCCTTTGGCTCTTGACCAAGTGGAAAACTGGCACTGGGACAGACAGCCGACGCAGGCGGCGCGATCGGCCTTCATTTGCTTAACTTCGTCCGGTGTCATAAACACAATCGTATTGTCAGGCGTTTCCTGAATCTCGGTATATCCGGCGGACAACTGGCGCTCTGCTTTGGAAGCGTCAGAACCTTTGATATAGACGGTTTTATTGGCGCGAATTTCCAGCGGATGGTTGAATTCTTCCGTTTGCTCGGCTGAAAAAGCGACTTCGCCGTCTTTGCGACGCATCAGGTTTTCCAGAAATGTATTTTTGATTGCCGATGAGAAAAAGCCGGTCGGGCTGAATTTCTGCAAAATAACATCGCCTTTTTTAACCTGCATCATCACTTTTTTCCAGGCGTCGCTGATAGGGCTTTCTTTGGTAATCATCGGCCGGGTACCGAACTGAAACGCGATTTTGCCGATGTCCGGATTATCAATATAGTCGTCCCAGTCTTCAAGAGACCATACGCCGCCGGCCAGAATAATCGGTTTTTCCTGCAGGCCGAGTTCGTTCATGGTGCGGCGCAGCTCAACCAGACGCATATAAGGCGTTTGCGGCTGATTGGGATCTTCGGCGTTGGAAAGGCCGTTGTGTCCGCCGGCCAGCCAGGGATCTTCGTAAACAACGCCGCCCAGATATTCCACAAAGCGGTTATATGCCCTTTTCCATAAAACCTGAAAGGCGCGTGCCGAGGAAATGATCGGATAGTAATAAACGCCGAATTTGGAGGCCAGTTCACCCAAATGATAAGGCAGTCCCGCACCGCAGGTAACGCCGTTAATCAAGCCTTTGGCTTTTTCGAGAACACCGGTCAGGATTCTTTCGGAATCAGCCAGTTCCCACAGCATATTGATGTGAATGCGTCCGTTTCCGTTGGAGATTTCATGTGCAACCTGCGCTTGGGCAATTCCGCCCTTAATGGCATATTCGACCATTTCTTCATGACGCTCGGCACGATTTTTTTTGCTGAATTTTTCAATAATGACATTTCCAAGGGCATCATAACAGTCAGGGCTAACGCCGGAAAACGTTCCGACGCAGTTTTCGCGCGCCCAGGCGCCGGAACTGCGGCCGTCGCTTCCGTTAATGCCTTTTCCGCCCTCAATTAAAGGCAGAACTTCCTTTCCAGATATTAAAATCGGATTTAACTTTTTCAAAGCTGTTTCCTTATAGTAAAAGATTTAAGTCGTTCAAAATATAACAACTTTATTGCGCCAGTTCAAGTATATTTTTAGGAATATCATTAATGGAAACCAGCGCAATGATGATACAGATAAGCGCATACACCTGCAGCATGTCGGTCAGACTTTTGTTTTTGAGCAGCGGCAGCGTATTTTCGTATTTGTGTATAAGATAATGGATTCCCATTAAGACAAAGGTCGTAATAATGGCTTGCAGGCCGATTCCGAGTGAAGATATGCTTTCCGCGGCCGGTTTGAGGATTTTGTATAAAAAGGTGAAAAAAAGCATATAAACGGCCAGCGCGGCATAGGAAATCTGCAGCAGTTTCTCGTCTTGAGCCGCTTTTTCCTTTTTTTCTTTTTGTATTTTTTCGTTGGAGAGCTCCGTTACCTCAATACCGCGCAGTTTTTCGGGTTTTTCTTTTTGTTTTTTGATGTCGTGCATATCATGGTAAAACTTGTCTTCGGCAATGCACAGGCCGCAGCCTTTGGAAGTAAAGTAAACATGATCGGGATTTTGTTTACATTGTTTGAGGCTGTGCATCAGTTTCCAAAGATGTTCCTGCCATTCGTAGGCGCTGGGGCGGTTTCCGCCTTTGACGAACGCGCGTTCAAACATTTCCAGCGTGTCTTTGCTGAAATATTCATGCAGAGAGTATGGATGCGGATATTGATATTTGTCCGGCCACAGGCCGTAGGCATAATGATAGCCTTCGATTCTGTTTTGAATTGTCAGCATTTCCTCGTCATTTTTACGCGGTACGCCCGAAAAAGGATGAATACCGTTATTGAGGAGTTTGAAAATAATGACGGCCAGAGCAAATTTATCTTGTTCCTCACCCATTTCTTCGCAAGATTTGCTCATGCCCTCAGGATAGATATATTCTTCGCTGACGAACTCTGCCGGATAACGGTTGTTTTCGCCTTTAATGGAAAAACCGTCGCAGTCGACCATGGCTACCAGCATATTGGCTTTGTAAACAGATACGTTGGACGGTTTCAAATCGACGATGTAATGCCCGCATTTATGCAGGGAAGTTACCATTGAAGCGACATTGTAGGCGGCAAAAATCCGATAGGCGTATTTTTCCGACAGGCCGAGCTTCTTGCGAATGGCTTTTTGCATCAAATGATCAAGGGAAACCGCATCGTTCATGTTGATCAGCGGCATCAGATAGCCGACGCAGAAACCTTTTTCATCTTCCAAAATAGCTTCCGGCCAGGCAATTTGCGTATATTGGATGCCGCCGCTTTCCACCGGGGAAAAATTAGGCTTGTTAAGCAGCATGGCTTCCAGTTTCTGGCGATTGGTTCTGCTTTTGGCCGTGTTGTGAAAAATCTTTGCCACCAGATCCGGGCGCCTTTCCACATCATAAATTTTGCCCGAAGCGCCGCCTTTGTTGATCAGCCTGCCCAAAACGACTTTTCCGAAAGACCCGTCGGCATAAACGGCGTTGTAAGAAATTTTTTCAGGCGTTTCCATTTCAGTTCACCTTTGCCCATACGAGAGTTTTGTCATCGGGGTTGATACGCTGCGCCTTCGGGGTGTTGAGCGTATTGGCCAGGGCGCGGATGGCTTTGGCTCTGGTTTTTTCTTCGCTCAAAAAGCGGTCGATAGGGGCAATAAAGCCTTTTTCGATTTCGCGGAAGTCATTGGCAAAAGAAAAGCTGGTCAGCCCGTCGCTCATCAAAAAAATGGTTTGTGCGCACTCAAAAGGCGTAAAACGCAGATTTTCCTGCCAGGCCTGCTGGGTATAAAAAAATGTTTCACAGGCGAAAGATCCGTTCTCCGGCCGAGAAGCGACAAAATCAGTATAATTGCCGTCGCGAATGGCAATGGCTGCACCGTCGCCGATATGGAAAAACAGCCCTTGTTTGCCGTGATGGACGATTCCGACGATTGTTGCCGCAAAATCGGCGATTCCCGCTTCGTTTTTCAAACGGTTGAACCGATGGCGCATAAGTTTTTCGCGCGCGCTTTTAACGGCTTTGCAAACCAAATCTTTTGCCTGGGAGAAATCGCCGTTTTTCAGGATGTCGCACAGAGTTTCGCAGGCGATTTTGGCGCCGATTTTTCCGTATTTGGCCGAGCCTGCGCCGTCGGAAACGACAGCCACGAAATTTTTGCCGCGGACATGCTTAAAACAGTCCTGACACGGCAGGTCTTTATGTTCGTGCAAAGCGCCGCGCACGCTTGCGGCAACTACTTTTATGTCGTTTTTTTTATTCCTCATCCCATTCCCCGGTGTCTTCCAACAGGTCCGGTGCATTGGGCGCCGCCCGCGAAATACAGGAAACGCTGCGGCTGAGCCACAGGAAAAATTCGGTAAATTTTAAACCGGTCAAGCGTTTGGGCGAAATGGTCGAAAATTTTGCCAGCTTGTCCAAATTGGCGCCCTGCGTGCCCACCGCGTGAATGACGACTTTTTTGTTTTGCTGGGCTTCGCGGCACTTTTTGGCAATGATTTCCCAGTCATAATCCGTCGGTTCTCCGTCGCTGATTAAAAATATCCACGGGCGTTTGGAGGTAATGCCGCAACTGTCGTAAAGGCATTTTTGTTCTTCTATTTTCTGCAGGGCCAGCTCCATGGCTTTGCCCAGCGGGGTCAGTCCGCCGGCTTCCATCTCGGGGGCGTTGAAATTCATGGCGTCGATCCAGTCGGAAGAGATGACGGCTTCGTCTTTGCCAAAGGCTTTGATAATCAAAAGCTGCACTCTGGAACTGGCGTCAATGTCTTCTTTCAGCTCTTTTTCAAGCGCTTTCAGCCCGGCGTTAAGCTGTTTGATAGGCTCTCCGCGCATAGAACCCGAACAATCCAAAACCAAAACGCAGGGCGTACGTTCATTGGCATTGTCGGCAAATTCCACATAGGGAATCATTTCGTTGTCAATATTGTTTTCCACCATGTTCAAGCTCTCCGTCTGCGTTTAATGTCTGGGGTAAGAATGCGGGTACCCGCTTCCCGGAATTGTTTCCGGCCGGGACATCTTTCCGCAGGACGCGGCAGCAAACAAACCAATCAGGCAAAACAGCATTAAAAGTTTTTTCATATACCATTCCTTTACTTGTTATGGGCTATATTATAATTATATACTTGGCAAGGGTTAAGCAAAAATTAAGTTATGCAGAAGAAAAAATGGCAAAGAACTTTTTAATGATAATGTTGGTTTTGGTACTGGCTTTTCCGGCACAGGCCAAAAAAGGGCTCAACATTTTCGCATACTCGCGTCCGGCGCCGGAAACATCTGTCTACAATGCCTACGGCAAAAGCGTCAAACTGCGGGATTTCAGCGGAGATTTCCTGCTGGTTGTGTTCTGGTCGCGCTATTGCGCGCCCTGCATCCGCGAATTAGATGAACTGAACGCATTTGTCAAACAGACGGAAGGCAACGGCATCAAAGCCGTTTTGGTGTCCCGCGAAGACGAATGGCAGACGGATTCCGAACAAAAAGAACTTTTGTTGAAATACGGGGCGCCGGATGTTGAATATTATGTTGACAAAGACGGCAAACTGGCCGAAGACTTCGGAATTTTCTCTTCACCGCACACGGTTTTGATCAACGCCCGGGGCGAAGAAATCGGCCGTATCAGCGGTTCCGTCGATTGGGAAGACGAAGACGTTATTGAGCAGATTTACAAAATCAAAGCCCAGCACGGCTAAACGTCCATAAACAGCGGCAATCCTCTTTTCATGCGGGTTGCCTGCGTTTCAATGGCGGTGCCGAGGTTCAGACGTCCAGTTTTGATAATGCCGCGCACCTGGTCGCCTTTGGTTGTGTCCGGGTTGGCAAACAGGAACGAAAGCGACGCTTTTTTTACTTCCGTGCCCACCAGCGTCTGATGCACGACCGAGAGCATTCCGCGAGAAAACAGATCATAGGCCAAATCTTCGGTCATGCCGCCGGAAGCCGCGTATTTAACCACCGAGGAAATAGCATCGGTAACATTATTGGAGTGAATGGTCGACAACACCAGGTGTCCGGATGTGGCGGCGCGCAACACTTCCGAGGCCGTATCCGGCGTGCGGATTTCACCGACCATGATATAGCGGGGTTTGGAACGCAGGGCGGATTTCAGCGATTCCCCCCAGCAGCCGTTAGCCGGTTGCGTTTGTTTGCACAATCCCAATCCGCCGTTGGCTGCCTGATAAACGCCGTCCAGAGGCTGTTCGGTCGGATCCTCAATCGTGTAAGCAAACCCGCCTTCTTTGTCCAAATATTCCTTAAGCAGACTGGAAATGGCCGTAGTCTTCCCCGATCCGGTAGGGCCGGACCACAAAATCAGACCGGAGGCCTTGCGCAGAGCCAGCATATACATCATCAGTTCTTTGGGAAAGCCCAGCGATGCAAAAGGCGGAACCTGCTGCGGCATTTTGCGGATGCAATACTGCGGACCGTAAATCGTCATGCTGCGTTCCACACGATAGAAAATGTCGTTATACAGCACCGAATAGCTCGGATTTTCACCGTCCCAGGTGCTTTCAACCATATAATAAAAAGCGTCAAAGTCTTCCGGATGAAATTCCATCAGAGCGTTGCTGGTCTTTTTATCGGGAATATAGGCTTTTTTGTCCGGCGTAATGTAAATGTCCGAAAAGTCGGTATTTGTAATCGTCTCGTTTTCCATCATTATGCGAGCCCTCCATAAACTGTTACTTGTTTTATTTATACCGTCTATATCTTAATAAAAGATTGAGAGGGCGAAAAAAGGAACAAACGGCAGTTTGCAAAACTAGGAGAGTAATATTTGCCTTTTGGCCGCAACTAGGAGAGTTCCTTTTTTCACAAGATAAAATAATATTAATAATATTCCCAGGTAATAGAACTTAAATCTGTTCCACAATTTGCAGAAGCGGTAGATATGCTGATAGGCAGCTGGTTTTGATCTGCCAAATAAGTGCCTGAGCCGACCTTCATGGAGTACAAACCGGAACCAGATTGCGAACCCCAGTCGGCGGTGGCGATGGAAATACAGGCTTCCTGCGACAAACCTTCATAGGTGATTTTAAACGAACGGTTGGTTCCGCCCTGATCTCCCGCCTCAATCGTAACATTTCCCTGAAAAGCATTAATAATGCTGCCAGAACTGGCGCCTTGCATTTCGCCGGGAATAATACCCATGGTTACGGCCAGAGTATTGTCAAGTCCGGTATAGTCCAGACTGCTGGCAAACAGCGAGCGGATATTCATCACCAGCATAGAAATCTGATCCAGAGTTTTGTTGATTCTGAATTTGGCCATGGCTTTGGAATATCCGGAAATGCCGCCAATGGACAGCACGCCGATAATGGCCAGAACACCAAGCATTTCGACCATCGAACGGCCGCTTTGTTCATTTGAGGATAAAAACTTCATTACAACCTCCTGATTTAGTTTTCCTTCATATTACGTCATTAATGTTTAACATTTAGTAAAAAGAGGTTGTCTTAATTTATAACTGATATTTATTCAGCAAAATCTAATAAAAAAGGGAACCCGAAAGTTCCCTTTTAAGAAAGTTGCGATGATAATTTTAGTAGTACACCCAGGTAATAGAACTCAAATCTGTTCCACAGTTTGCAGAAGCAGTAGATATGCTAATAGGCAACTGGTTTTCATCTGCTAAATAAGTGCCTGAGCCAACTTTCATGGAATACAAGCCGGAACCGGATTGCGAACCCCAGTCGGCGGTGGCGATGGAAATACAAGCCTCCTGCGACAGGCCTTCATAAGTAATCTCGAAAGAACGGTTAGCTCCGCCCTGATTACCCGCCTCAATCGTAACTTGTCCCTGGAAAGCATTGATAATGCTGCCGGAAGTTGCGCCCTTCATTTCGCCGGGAATAATACCCATGGTTATGGCCAGAGTATTGTCCAGACCGCTGTAGTCCAAGCTGCTGGCAAACAGCGAACGGATGTTCATCACCAGCATGGAAATCTGGTCCAGAGTTTTGTTGATTCTGAATTTGGCCATAGCTTTGGAATATCCGGAAATACCGCCGATAGACAGTACCCCGATAATGGCCAGAACACCAAGCATTTCAACCATCGAACGGCCGCTTTGCTCATTTTTATGTAAACTTTTCATCGTAACTCTCCTAGTTTTATTTGTGTATAGTTTAACTATAACAAATTAACAAATCATGAACAATCTTATCTTTAGCCATAAAATATTACAACGAAAAATATATGTTATAACTTTAGATAGATAAATTTGTCTATTCATAATGCCAAATCAGTATATTTTGTCCTTTGCAAAATTTTTCCGCCGCATCTTCCGCAATCGGCAGTGTTTGCGTACCGCTCCAGCCGAACTGCGTTTCGCCGCCGTCGTTGATAATGCTGACGCCGCTGATACCGAGCCAGAATTTTTCGTCAAATTTATAACTTGAAAGCTCAATACACTGCCGGCGGTTCAAATCTTTGTAGATAATGTCAAAATTACGCGCGCCCGGCATCAGGATATCGCCGTTGGGGCCGCTTCCGGCCAAAACGGGTGTGCCGTAATGGCTTTTCGGCGTGCCGTCTTTCAGCATACGGAGCGGATAAATCTGTTTGTCGACAGCTGTTTGCGTGTTTAATCCCCAGTAATCCGGACGGTTTTGATAAAAACGGCGGATATTTTGCGAAAATTGGCGTAGTTCTTCAACCGCTTTGTCCGTTCCGATGTCTTCTTTGCGCAAACATAACAGGGTTACCGCAACCACCGCCAAAATCAATACGGGCAATCCGTATTTTTGATATTTGGGCAGCGTTTTCCATTTTTGAAAAAAATATTGTTTCATGTTAGCCCATTCCCATACCGCTGGTGATTTGATCCTGCATTTCAAAGGTGCCCATAACTGCCCAGGCGATGACGCCGCCGATGGCCAGCAGAGCCACCATGTTTAAAATGCCCGCTTTTTCTTCAATCATATACACGGATTCCTCCAGCCAGTCGTTGGCCAGATTATCCAGAGCCTCTTCAAAATTATCCAATTCGGAATAAATCTTAAGGTCACTGATGATTTCCGCATCCGGAAAATTCAGCCCCGTTTTGGCCAGAGCCTGCCCCAAGTTGTCACCGTTATTGATGAAAATCATAGTTTTATCAATACGTTCGCGCAGATATTTGCTGGCGTCGCGGCGCAAAGCGCGCATGGCCGTTGAAACGGGCGTGCCGCCCTTGACCAGCGCCGACAAAGCCAGCAGCCAGCTAATGCCCACGAAAACTTTATAGAGCGACCATGGCGGCAGATTATCAAAGAAAGCTCTGATTTTACCTGTCCAGATGCCGATGGTAAAATAAATAACCAGCATCAAAACTGGCAGACTGGCAAAGGCAAAAGCCCAGTTGTTTTTAATCCAGTCCGACAAATCCACCAGATCTTTGGCCATTCCGCGCCAGACAACCGTCGGCGCCGCATCAATCATCGGCGGCACCATATAGACGCCGATAGCATAAATAATCAGAATGGCCATCATCATCAGAAAAGACGGATAAGCAATTGCGCCGATAATCGGACGGATCATTTTGGTGGACCCTTCCGTTACCTTAATCAAGTTCAAAAGCGCGCCTTCCAGGTCGGAAACGTCGCCGACGGACAACATCAGCCTTTCGCGGCTGGGCGCCCAGCCTCTCAGCGCGTCAGAAAAAGTTTTACCGTTGTTCAGGGCGCGTCCCCAGGCCGCAATGGCAATCGCCAAAGGTTCGCCGGGATTTTTGCCGCCGTTGCTGGCACCGTCATGTAACATATCCAGCGCGTCCATCAGTGAAAAGCGGTTGCGCATCAGCGAAGCGATTTTGCGATAAAGCTTCAATCGTGTCTTGTTTGAGAACTGCACGATCATTTTGGCGTAGTATTCTTCAACTACGTTAAACTTCATCATTGCTTTTTGCAGCGATTTGGATTTTATTTTTGTTTCATCTGCCATGGTCTTTAATCCTAATAAACTGGGCGCTGGTCTAACAATCCGCACCAGCGTTCAACTTCGTCAAGGTCAATCAGCCCTTTGAGCATACGTTCGGTCGCCGCGTCTTTAAGGGTTCTGCCGTTCAGGTCGCTGGTCCAGTAGTCGATGGCCTTGCGAGTTTCGCCTTTAATCATCAGCTCTAAAAACATTGCGTCGGGCAGAATGATTTCAGGAACACTCATTCGGCCTTTAATGCCGGTATTGTTGCAATATTTGCAGCCGGGGCCGCGCACATAGGTGTTTTCGATTCCAAAATCGCCCAGCGCGGTTTTAAGCCTTTGCACCGACGGTTCGTTCAGCTTGTCCTTAACCGAAACCCGGCAATGTGGGCAGAGTTTTCGGAACAAACGCTGCGAAATCAATCCCTTAATCAATTCCGGATCCAGGAGTTTAAACGTTTCAACGCCCATATCGCGAAAACGGGTGATAATCGCCGGTGCCGAGTTGGCGTGCAGTGTTGTCCACACCCCGTGTCCCGACAGCGCGCCTTTAAAAGTCAGTTGTGCCGCGGACAGGGAACGGATTTCGCCCACCATCATAACGTCCGGGTCAGAGCGCAGCGCCGCCGACAACGCTTTGGTAAATTGTTCATCTTTTTCTTCTTCGGTGTTGGCATTAGTCACCGGCATTTGCCGTGCGCCGGGGATAGGGTATTCCGGCGGGTCTTCCACCGTAATCAGGTTGATTTCATAGTTTTTTTCCTGCAAAAGCTTAATCATATTTCTTTGCAGTGTCGTTGATTTTCCCGATCCTGTCGGTCCGGCAATGATATTTAGCCCGATTGGCACTGCCCGCAGGCGGTAAAACAAATTTTCTTCGTATTCGCCAAACCCCAGACTGGCCAAATCGCCGGAACCATCCGGGTTATCATCGGCGTATAGCAGGCGCATAACCAGATACTGCGAACCAAAAGCAATTGGGTTAAACTGCAGGCGGATAGCCAAAACATTGTGCGGCAGCATCAGTTTTCCCTTGGAACCGCGCAACGGGGTCGAACCAAGTTTTTGCGCCCCCTGAAATTCGTTTTGGGCATAGTTTGAATCGGAAACGTCTGCCGAGGCAAATGCCGCACGGACAAAGGATTCGCCCCAGTCTTTGTTATATTCCATTTCCGTCTGCATCATACCGTTGATACGAAACATAATCTGCGTGCTGTCTGCAACAACCACATGCACGTCGGACACCTTTTGCGCTGCCGCCCGTGCAATAACGTTGACGAAGTCTTTTTGCATCTGCAACTGGTCGAGTTCGGCATCTTCGCTGACCTCCACTGCTGCCTGTGCGCGTTCACCGATGCTGTAAATGGCATTAATTTCGTTTTGAGAAACATATGTCGGCTTTAAGATATTCAGACGTTTTTTACGGGCCAGAACTTCAAAACTGAGAACGCGTCCGTCAAATTTGTGGGTTTCAACCACCAGAAAACGCCCGTCCGAAAACAGCGCCAACAAACGGCGTGTGTCATCATTAATAACCAACGACGAACCGGGAAGCGTCAACAGTCGGTTGCCGTTAGAAAAATAAGTTTCGGTAATGGATGCTTTTTGCTGTCTTTCTCCCGAAGAGGAAGATTCTGCAGTGTCTAAAGATTCAGAAGCGGTATCTTTTTCTGATGCCGTTTGTTGGAGATCGTTGGCAATGTTTGCATCTTCTTCAGCCATTTTACCTTACAATCATAGATTTTCCGAGGCCGGGAACACCCGGGCTGGAAACGAATTCGCGTGCCGGCTCGTTTTCTTCTTCTGCTCCGGCTGTACCGCCGCTGCCGCCAAAGTCTTTAGGCAACAGAGTGCTTGCCGGTTGCTCCAGCGGAAGAATTCCGCCGGCGGCAAAATACAAATAATCTTTCAGACCGTTTCTTTCAGCCCGGACATAAGTCGAAGTAATTTCGTCAACCTGATGCCCGCTTTGCAGGGTTGTGCCTTTTTTAACATAAAACGGCATACCGTCCTGATTAATGAGCTTGGCGATTAGTTCGCCGCCCTGTCCGCGGATTTCCATAACAGCATACATATTCGCCAGTTTCATGTCTGCCAGTGTAACGCTGTCTTTGTCTGCCGTTACCTGCGGCTGTTGTTCAGCTTCTCCTTCGGCAAATGGGTTCTGTCTGGCCATCTCCTGCTCTTGCGCCTCAATGCGGGCCTTTAAGATTGAAATTTGTGTTTGCAGGTCTTCCACTTCCTTTTTATGAGCTGCACGTACTTCCCTGACAGTTAATGCTGCATTTCTAGCCGAAGTGGTAATCTCTTCAAACTTCTTCTTGGTGTCGTCATAAATCGCCTGTTTTTCTTTTTTGACATCTTCGATTTGCTTATACAGTCCGGCATTATGGTCAATCCATTTCTGGTTTTCGGCCAGCATCTGGTTTTTATAGGCATTCAAAAGTTTTTCCTGCCGGGCATTTTCAAATTGGATGTCCAGTTCTCTCAGTTTCTGCTGTTCCTGCAGAACTTTTTGCTCCTGCTCTTTTTCCCATTCGAGTTTTTCGCGCCGTTGGGCTTCTTTCTTTT
This sequence comes from uncultured Alphaproteobacteria bacterium, assembly GCA_944391425.1. GTDB lineage: Bacteria > Pseudomonadota > Alphaproteobacteria > RF32 > CAG-239 > CAZU01. The sequence goes on from CALXTO010000005.1 coordinate 17,293, forward strand.
CCTGTTCTTCAACAACAGCCTGTTTCCGCTGGTTTTTTATCGCTTCAATTTCGTTACGGATTTTTTCCCGCCGCAGTTCCAGATTGAGCAACGCCGTCTGTTTTTCAATATCGGACATTTGCGAAAATATCTCATCGTCAATCGGGCGTTCTTCGTTTGTTCCCAAAATCCCGACACCCGCGCCCGGGGTAGACATAAGCTTGTCTGCCATAATCGGCGTTCCGGTATTGGCTGCCGGAGCTTGGGGCGTCGCGGGAGCCTGTACCGGCAGTGCGGCAGGAACGGCTGCTGCCGGAGCTGCAGTTGTATTCGGCATATTTACAGCCGCCGGAAGAGGAGGCTGAGGACCTTCCGTCTGCGGTTCTGCGGCCGCAGGATTACTGTCAGCCGGTTTCTCGGGCTTAATACCGCCGAGTTCATCCGCGCCGGAAGAAGAACCTCCGTCGTCGGCAAACAGGGAAATCTCATCGGGGATATCCTGATTCAGCGCATCATCGTTTGCTGCCTCTTCGGACAGGGTTATCACGCCTTGTGCACGGACGTTTCCAGCCGTGTTTGCGGCCAGTCCGAAAGCCATGGCAGCCAACCATAAAATATTTCTTATTTTATAAAACATAGATTGTCCCCTCATAATGCCAAATATTTTCATTTGGAGAATATGTAATAAGTTTAATCTCAAGTCCTGAATATTTTGTTAATATTTCCGACCATGTAATCGGATTATATGTGGAATTGATGGCAAAACGCAGCATTTTATAAACATTTCCGGTTGATGACGTCGTCGTATCCATCGACAGGGATATCGGTACACCGATAGACTGGAATTCGTCATTGAGAATGTTTTGCAAATCAATGATGTTTTTCTCCGGTGGAGAAGAAAACTGCTCAATCTGCGGTAAAATCAACGACGTAGACATCGTATTACCATCTGCCGAAAAACCCGTTCCCGACAAATTCAATCCTGAATCGTCCAATGCTTTTTTGGCCCAAATCAAACGGCCGACATTTCTTTGCCAGGATGTAACCACGGAACCGGGCGTACAACTGATTTGCCCGATGCTCCAACCCGGCGGCATAAGCCGCGCCAAGGCCACGATACCGTTGTTACATTCTCTCATCATAGCCTTAGGATCGTAAACTTTTTCCCAAGGTTTGACTTCGGGAACCGGTTGAGCCGTTTGTACGGCTTTGGGTTTTACCGGAACAATAACAGGGCGTACCGTCGGAGTCAGGAACAAATGGTTAATCAGGCTCGAAAGCAGCCATAACCCCACGACGGCCGATATAGCAATAACCAAAAACAGTTTGGTTCCTCGCAAAGCCTTGATCTTCTGTAACTTGGACTTGGCGCCCCGCATCAGGATCTCGCCCAGGTCCATATCTTCCGTTTCTTCAATACCCCATTCTTTAGGCGCTATTTTCTTGCCCCAGTCGGGCACGGCCAGCATAGACATAAATTGGCTTTTGGCCTCTTCTTCACTCAAAAACAGCATATCGCCGTCGGAAAGGATAATGTCGTTACGGATACAGGTATACCACCATCCCTGGTCAGTCTTGAAAACGGCTACATAGGAAGCTATGTTGGACATGGCCGTTGCCAGAGCCACAGCGGCGACGGTTTCACCGCTTTTATATCCTTCATGCGAAACGCAGATACCAAACTGCGGCGCTTTGCCGCCTTTGATACAGAAAAGGTCTGCACCTTCCAGCACGCCGGCCGACGCGCTTTCGACTTCTTGAAAAGGGTCGCTGGCGTTTTGCAACGGCTGCCAGAACAAACTAGTAGCATAAGTCGTACCGTCAACGGTAATCGAAGTTCCCCACGACCGTTTCGACGCGCCGCTGTCGTAATCTTCATCTACTAATTTGGCTTCTTCAAGCACCTGTGTTCTCCTAAAAAATCCTTAATTCATCGACATCCTTGATTCGGGAACCAAAGGCGATTCCAAAATTACCGGAGTCAGAATGATAACCAAGACGCTGCGCTCCTTGCTGGCGTTGGCATAACCGCCCAGCAACGAATTTTCGGCAGATCCGGTGCCTTCTTTTTGAGTCGTATTATCAACTCTTTCATATCCCGTCAGGATCAGTGATTCCCCGGAAGTCATGGCAACTTCCTGCGAGAAAGCGCGAGATTCAATCTTCGGGTTCTGAATATATTGGTTTTCGTCTGCTTCGCCGAAATCAACTCTTTCCAGATCCGTCAGGTCGGACAGAGTCATGTTAAACATCAGCAGCATTCTGCCGTGTTCCAGAATTCTCGGCAAAACATCCAGCGTAAACCCGGTTTCAACTTCTTCGGTTGTAACGGAAATATCATAGTTGTTTCCGTCGGTTCCGCTGTTGGTTTTGGTCATTTCCGCAATATAGTTTTGTTTTTGGGTAACCTGAATCGGCGCCGGTTTGTTGTTTAAAGTCGTAACCGTGCCGCTGGTCACCAGGCTGGTGCTGTTTCTCTGCGACAGGGCTTTCATGGCGGCGTCAGCCGTCCAGTTCTTGTTCAAAAGTCCCCAAGAGAAACCGTTGCTAAGTCCGTTTTCGGCATTAAGAACGCTGGTTGATCCGGTTACGCCGATTGAAGTTACACCGTCGTCAAAAGCAGCTTTCAGGTCCAAACCGAAATTATCCGTGTCGGTCAACGTTACCTGCAGAACTTTTACACTGATGGCCACTTGTCTGGACAGACGAATATTCTGTTCATTGATATATTTGGCCACTTTTTTAATGTCGTTCGGTGTTGCCGTCAGGGTTATGGTTCCGTCCGAGGGCGACAGTGTCAGCTTGGCGCCGTCGCTGATCATGGACGTAATGCTCTTTTCAAAATTGCCCCATAATTCGACCTCAGCCGCACTGGAGAGCGAAACGGAAGAACTTCCGCCGCTGTTGGATTGGCTTCCGCCCACGTTAACCGACAGGTTCGGTTTGGTCGGCAGGCTGTAGACGACAAAAGTCCTGGTAATGAACTTATAGAAGTGAATTTCTCTATGCTCATATTTCCACCAAATGCCAAAGCGGGACGAAATCTCATCCAAAAGGCCGCTTAACGGTCCCTGATAAGAAACAAGCATCTTGTCTGGTTCTGCCCAGTCGGCGTTAATACTGTCTGCCGAAGGTTTATTTGCTGCGCCTTTGGATTTGACATCGGCTTCCAGTTGCGGAGCGTAACGGACGCCCAGAGAAGTGGTCTTGTTGATCATGTCGCCGATTTCAAAAAGTGTAATCGGACGGTTACTGACCAGAGTAATGCCTTCCTTCCCTTCCAGATAAGAGGGCAGGGGCTCCCCGTCATATTCAATCTCGCTTGTGTCACCCAGCCAGATATCGTCTTTTACCTTAATCAGATCATCATTGGCGGGAGTTGTCGGGATTTTAGCTGTTTCTTTAAGCTTTGTCGCCGCTTCGACCTCGCGTTCGATTGTCGCGTCCATACTCGTTGAAATGGAGCATGAGCCGGCAAATCCCAAAATAAAAATTCCCAAGCCGATTTTTTTCCAGTTAGTCATATGCATTCTCATCCTCCATGGTCTCAACGACTAAGACTCTGTTTCCTTTATAAAATGTTGCGATGGGAGCCGGTCTGGCCCGGGCAAAGGTTCTGATAAGGGCAGAACTGACGTCGGCAAAACGTCCGCGGAACATGGCACCCGCTGCCAAGGTATAATTGCGGTTGGTGTTCCAAATCAGCCGCCAGCCCGAACGTTCGCTCCACTCTGTCAGCAGGCCTTTAAGCGTGGAACCTTCCTCAGCCAGCCAGTCTTCGACAGGATCTTCTCCGGCCAGCTGCTCGCCGGCAGATTCATCGTCCGCATTGACAGCGGCATTGATTTCCTCTTCATAGTCAGTAACTTCTTCTTCGATTGTCGGCGGAATAGCTGCAGACATATTGCTGCCGGCTCCGGCGGTGACAATGCTCTGGTCACGGGGCGTGCGCTCGCCAAACTCGCGGTAATTGGCGCTTGTCTCGCGATAATTTACAAAATCGTCTTCCAAAGTTGCTGCTGGCGGAACGATGACCGGGGTTACGGGAGCCGGTTCAACGCACGGAACGGCTTCGGCCGGCACGGTTACCGTTTCTTCTACATACGTATCGTTAGAGCCGAAAAAGTCCAGGCAGGCGCATCCGGCGGCGAAAAATACCGACAACAGAGACAACCTCTGCAATATTTTCAAGTCCATTTTTGCAATCCTCTGGTTAGATTTTGTCATGTTTTTTCCTATCATACATACTGAAAATTAAATAATCAAGCACGACCCTTCACTTATTACCATTGCAAATAATACCCTTGCCCGGCATTGTTTGTATTGATGGCGTTTCCCTGATTGAAGTTGCTTCGGGTCACGGTTCTAATAATAAAGGAGTTGGGTTCCCTGTCCGTAAATACGGTATTGATTTTGCTGTATTCTACACCCTTATTTGTTAAAATATTATGTAACAGGTTTAATCTTTTTTGCTGCAGCCGCATGGAACTGGTCCCGTCGATCCGGATTTCGATTGCGGTGTTGTTGTCATTGGCGGCTTTAGCGGCAAAAGCCTGTATCCAGCGCAGGGTCTGTCCCGAAATTTCCGCCCGGTTAGGCTGGAAAGAAAGCCTCATTTCTGTCGGCATGATTTTGCCCTGTTCTTCTTTGGGGGATAATTTTTGGGCAATACCGTCAAAAAAGTTTTTTTCCTTTTTGGATTTCTGAGAAACCTGTTTGTTTTTTTCCGCGGAACTGAAAATTGAATTCAGAGAAGACAGAATATTGCCCTTGTCTTCTTTGGAAGCCGTTTTTGAGGGCTCCGTTTTTTCTTTGCGCGCGACTGTTTCTTGGGCGGTGATATTCTGTTCTGTCTGGATTTTGTTAGCTTCTCCTTCCTGCGGCGGATAAACCAGCTGCGGGGTCAGGTCTTCTTCGTTCAAAATATCCTCGGGAATGGGAATAAGCAGGTTTTTGACTGTCCCGGCCGCAACTTTGACGCCGCCCGCGCTTTGCTGCTGCGGATTAAGAGCCTGGCTGATCTCCTGTTCTTCTTTTTGATAATACCCTTGCTTCGGTACCATCCCGTTTTTGGGCGCGGCGGCTCCTTTGGCGACAATCCACGGGCTTTCGGCATCAGGTTTCTTTTCGGCCATGCTTTGCCATTGCCGGGGCTCGGTTTTTTCTTTTTCGGCCGATTTTTTTTCGGAAGGTTCGCCCATGCTCAAAATCGGGACATTTTTGTCTGCCAAGGCAACTTTGTTCAGGCTTTCGGGCGTGCCGATGTGGATTTTGTTGTTCTGCGTGGCGGCATCGTTGCTTTTTTCCAGCGGAAACAGGGGTGTGGGCTCGTGTGCGGCAACTTTTACAGCCGCCGCAGGCTGGGAAACCGAGGCTCCTTTTTCCAACGGAATGGCTGCCAGAAGCATTTTTTCGGGTTGCTTTTCATTGGCGGGAGCCGGTTGCACATTTTGCTGCCGTTCACCGGCTGTCGACGGCGGCGCAGAGATTTTACCGGCGTCGGCGCTCATGATAGCCGGAGCAGATGATTCGGATATTTCCGCCAAAACTTCGGGCGTGTCAAATTCAAGAGGTATTTCCGCAAACGGAACTGTGTTGTCGGCCAGAATAATTTCATCGCCGCCGTTATCTTCCGGCTGATAGACAATTTGGGGGTTCTCGTTTTTTTTCTGAATTTCCGGTAGAACATTTAAGGCAATTTTCTTAACGGGAACCGAACGTTTAGAGGGGTTTGCCGGCTCGCCGTGAAGAAAAAGCGTAATGTTCTTGGTCGGAATTCTGATGTTTCCCTTGTCTGAGGGGCGTCCATGCCAATAAACCCCGTTTGCCGTAAAAATGGTAAACAGGGATATGCAGAAACTGTAAACAAAAGTTTTTAAACCTGTTTTCGGCATAAAATAAACCCCTCTAAAACCTTGATAAATCAAAATGCGACTCTTGGCAAGAGTCCATGAAAATATGCACAAAATCTGTGGATTCTTTTTGAAAAAGGGTTGCAGTCTGAGTCTTTGCAACGATTCCGGGAATCTGTTGCCTGAAAAAGCCTGTCGCTGTTGGCGGATTCTGTTTCAAAAACAGGTGTTTACCCCTCATTAAAGACTGTGAATTTTTTGTTACAGCAAAAATTGTCAAGCGTAAACAGTATGTTAACCATTTTTTGATATAAGCGATTTTGCTAGTAATCGTGCGAAAAATTAGGTATTCTAAAAGAGTATAAAGAGTTTTTGCACAATATTTGAAGGAGAACGATTATGCAATTTATTAAAAACAATATCTGGACATTCTGCCTGGTGGCTGTCTTTACGCTGTTAAGCTTCAGCGGCGATGCTCTGGCTCAGCAGAGTATTATGCAGACTTCCCAAGACAAGGCATTGAACGTCTTCACCTCCGTTAAGACGATTATTTTCGTCGTCGGTGGTTTTGGTCTGGTTGGCGTCGCTTTCGGTGCCATCTTTGGTAAAATCAACTGGAAATGGTTTGCCGGTTTGGCCGTAGGCCTTGCCATTCTGGCCGCCGCCGGTTCGATCGTCAACTACGCGACCGGTGCAAATATGTCCGGGTTTGAAGACTCGTTTGACAATGCGACTAACTAACCGTCTCCTTCTTTCCGTTCTGTCCGCCCTTGCCGGCGGACAGGGCGGAGCCCGAAGGGGAATTTTTTCAAAGAGGGTCGCAGAATAAGACTTAAAAACTCGGCCCTCTTTATAAAAAGCGGATTTTGACATTTGGCCCGCGGGCCGTATATCCAAATCCACCAAATTAAAAAGGATAAGAAAACTTAAAAACGGAGGGTGCAATGATAACAGTCAGGAAAATATGCCAATTGATATTAATTGCAGCCTGTGTGTGTGTATTTAACGCGCCTGCCTCATATGCTCAGCTTGCGAATAACAACGCTCAAAATTCTTCCCAGTCTTGGACAGGCTTTGCAGCAAACAGCGCTTTGGGACAGTTGGAAGCTAAGGCGTCTGCCAATACCTTCAATTCTAGACAGGCGTGTGAAAATAGCTGTAAAGCTGCCGGACACCGATGCGTTGATAATACGATTGTCGGATCATCGGGAACATGGACCTGCGTCGATTATTCCAAAGCCACTGAGCAGGCGAGTGATGCCGGAGCCGGAACTAATACGCCGCCCTCTGAGAGCGCAGTTACCGGATGCTCCAGCAATTATGGCTTGTTTTCGGGATTAATTAATACCGGCAGCAAAATATTTAACGGACTGCGCGACCTGATTTACGTCGTTGCCGGATTTGGCATTATCGGAGTTGCCGTTGGCGGCTTTTTCGGAAACCTCAACTGGAAATGGCTTGGCGCCATTGTCATTTCGCTGGTCGTAATTGCCTCGACCGGGGAATTGATTAACCTGATTACCGGCTGCGACGGTTTTACCAGCGCGGCAAAAATTACAAGCACATTAATAAATCCGAATGCAGACAGTGATAAAAGTGCGTTAGGACAATAGCACGGCAGGCTTACGGGCAGAAATGCGGAACGAGAGACTAAAGGAGGAAGCCATGTTAAAGTTGAAGAATATAATCAAGGTTATGCTGATAGCCGGAATTTTGGCTTTCATTCCTTCCTTTTCTGGAGTTTATGCGGCAGATGAAGGCTTTGCCGTCGATTTAGAGACGCAAAGCGCGCAGGATGCCGCGGCGGCAATTTCCGCCCAAAAAGATGAATGGAGCAAAAAGCAGGCCGAATTAAATGCACTGACCAGTGATACATCCGCTCTCGGCGAGCTGAACCGCCAGATGCAGGCAGCCGCTTCTTCAGGAGATACGGCCGCATATAATGAATATCGCATACAATATGAGCAGGCTCAGCAGGAACGACAGGAAAAAATTTCTAAACTCAGCGAGGAAACCAAACAGCTGCAAAAAGAAATTACCAAGGCGGACAATGCCTTGGATAAACAACTGGACAAAGATACCAAAGCCGCTGAAAAAGAGCTGAAATCAGCCCAGAAAAATGTAGATACATACTGTGGTACCGGCAAGGACGCCGATTCTGCCAAATGTCAGGAGGCTCAAACGGCCGTAAGCAGCGCTCAGCAAAAACTGGACAATATTGAAGGTACGCGCGCCTCGGCTCAGCAAAAACCACAGGAGACGGCCTCTTCTTCGGCTGCGGCAGATAATTCCGCCGCTTATTCGGCAACGGCTGAAGAGGCGGATGCTGCCCGCAAAGCCTATAATGATGCTAAAAATGCATATGCCCAGGCACAAATTGAGCTAAACACACAAAAAGCTACTTGCAGCGGAGACGGATGCCAGGAAAAAATTGCCGAACTGGAGAAAGCAGTAGCAGAAGCCAAAACCAAAACCGACGAAGCCTATAAAGATTACTACAATAAAAACAAAAATCCGGCGCCTACGGAAAAAGAACAGGCTAAAACGGAACTGGACGAAGCCCAGCAGGCGGTTGACGATGCCCAGAACAAAATTTACAGCCTCAAAGCCCAATTGGACGAGGCCAATCGCGCTTGTGAATATTCAAGCACGCTGACTTCAAAAGCCGGGCAGGCGGACGCCCAAAAATACTGCTCCCAGGCCAATGCTTTGGAAGCGGCTTATACCGAGGCTCAGGCGGATCTGACCGAAGCTGAGGAAAAACGTGACGAAGCCCAGAGCCGTTATAATACCGTCGGGGGAGAGGTTTACAGCCATGAAGGACAAATTTATCAGGCTATTCCGGGAACAGTGAATGAGGCATTGTATAAAAACACCGGGGATATTTTGACAACCATCACTCGCCGGGCAGCCTGGGTCATTGTTTCTTTAAAGCCCATCGTCTATATTTTTGCCGGTTTCGGCTTGATTGGTTTTGCTTTTATGGCCATTTTCAATAAACTCAGCTGGAAATGGTTTGCCAATATTGCCATCGGCCTGTTTCTGGTTGCCAATATGGGCCGTTTTATCGAATATTTTGTTTATCCGACCCCCAATCCGGGATATACGGAGGCACAAAAAACGCCCGCATTTGACAACTATCTCCAAAATGTGATGGTTGACTCCCAATATCAATGGATTGATGAAATCAGCCCTTATATTGAACCGACCATGATTGAAAATATGGCGGGGCTTCCGCAAGGTGCAGTTTTGCCCGAATATGAAGAAGCTACCAGAGGATTCTGCGGCCGTACCACCGGCGCAACCGGATGGGGTAATTTTACCAACTGTATCAATGATATTGTCAGTGCCGGTAAAAAGGCTGTCGACACGGCCAAAAAGGTTCAGAATACAGTCGATCGGGTTGAAAATACGGTTGAGCAGGTCGGGAATGCGGCTCAGAATATCGGCAATGCCGTCAAGAATATCGACAGCCTGGAAGATGCCATTAAAGCCGTGGGCGATGTCGGATCAAATGTCAACAATATGATTGGCAGCACCGGCGGAATGGTCGATGGAATTATGTCCAATGTTTCAGACATTTCCAACAATGTTCAGGATGTTACCAAGAGTACGGATCAGGTCGCCGAACTTGAAGAAAAGCGTGCCCGCGGTGAAGGGACAAACGCAATTGACCGCCTGCTTAAAGGACAGACAGCCGGTGCCGACGGCGAGGTTGAACGCCTTTATGCCGGCAGCGATAACGGCCAGTCGCTCGGACATGTCAACTCTAAAGGCCAGTTTATTGATAAAGACGGGCGTGTTGTCGGTACCTTGGATAAAGACGGCAATATCATCGGCGCCGACGGCAAACCGATTGAAGGGCTGACTCTGGGTGTAAAGAGCGACGGCACCTTCAGCGGACAAGTCTACGGAGCCGGAGGCGATGCCGTGAAAGGGGATATTGCAACCAGCAACAACTTCTTTACCCAGCTCGGAGCGACGACGGATGACGTGGTTGACAAGTCCAAAACGCTCAACAGCAAACTTCAGACCGGCACCCGTACGGCGACTGCCGGAGTGGAAACTGTTACCAATTTCTCAGTTTTCGGCAGCAAAACAATTAACGAACGCCGTCAGGAAAAACAAACGGAAAATCAGCGGCGTCAGCGTGAAGAAGCTGCAAGGCAGAGTCAACAGACTGCCGCAGAAAAAAGTCTGATTAGTAAGTATAGCGGAAAATTTACAATGCCAGATACCAAAGATGGAATTCAGTCAAATGCTGAAAGACTGCAGTCTACTAAGGTAGAAGCAGATGCTTCCCAAAAAAATTATGAAGATGCTTTGAAAGCTTCGCAACAGCTGGATCGGGATGCTCAAAATAAGCAAAAAGCTGCTGAAACAGCGGAAAAAAATGCTGCAACGGCAGAAAAAGAAGCTGAAACGCTTAGAAAATATCTTGAAATGGCAGAGGAGAAAGCCAAACAAAGCGGCAGTGATGAAGATGCAAAAAACGTCACAAAAATGAAACTGCTTTATGAACAGGCTCAATTGCAAGCGGAAATTGCTCGTACCAAAGCAAATAGCACCCGTTCGACATATGAACAAGCAGCCAAAGAAGCGGAAGAGGCTAAAAAGCCATTAGAGCAATTAAAACAAAAAGCTTTGGAAGATAAGGTTGCCGCAACTATGGAACAGGGAAATCAGGCCAATCGTGACCGCCAAACAGCTGAGGCTAATTTGAAAGCGGCTCAGAATTCTTTGGCAGAAAAACAAAAAACAGCTGAAACGGCGGAAAAGGCTTATACGGACGCCCAGGCTCAGGCTCGAGCAGCACAGGCTGCATTAGATAAGGCTAAAGCAGAGGGAAAAGACGTGAGCAAAGCAGAAGCCGAATTAGTCAAGGCCCTTAAAAACTATGAGGAGAAAGAACAGAAATATAAAGACGCATCAAATGATTTAAAAAACACTCAGAATACGATTAGTACCGAAAGTAAGCGTATCACGGAATTGGCGGTTGCTCAGAAAGAATATGAGCTGAAGTCTAAACAGCTGATAGCGGAGTATAATACCGGCCTTACAACCGAAAATCTGCAGACATACAAAGCACAGATTAGCAATATTGAAAGTAAAATTTCCAATAATGCCAAAAACATAAATGCAGAAGCTTCCGTTTCGGTATCCGCATCTGCGGCAGCTGCTCAAAAAGAATACGATACCGCGTTAAAAAATTCGCAACAGTTGGATCGGGATGCTCAAAATAAGCAAAAAGCTGCTGAAACAGCGGAAAAAAATGCTCAGGACGCTCAAGCCAAAGCCAATCAGCTGGCCGCAGATGCTCAGTTGGCGTCAGCGAAGGCAGCTGCAACCGGCAGCGAGGAAGATAAGAGAGCTGCGCAAATTGCAGCCAAGCGCGCCGAGATAGCTAAAAGTGAAGCCAATACGGCAGCCGTTAAGTCCCAAAATATACAGGAAACGGCAAAGAAAGCCGCTGAAGATGCACAGAAAGCCAAAGAGCCATTGGAAAGACTTTATAAGGAATCTCTGGATAAAAACATCAATGCCGTCGAACAGGTTGGTGTTCAGGCTCAAAAAGACTATGAACGTGCTCAACAGCAACTTCAGTCAGCACAACAGGAGCTGGATGACAAACAAAAAAATTATAACGCTGCAAAAGATAATTATACCAAGGCAGAGCAGCAAACCAAAGATGCTAAGGCAGCTTTGGATAAGGCTAAAGCGGAAGGGAAAAATGTGACGGTTGCCGAAAACGAATACCGTAAGGCAGTAATTGATGCCGAAAAGCAGAAAAAACTTTATAATGAGGCGTCTCGTCAGTTGGAAGAAACCAACAGTGAAATTGATAAGCAAACTCAAAAGATGCAACAGGCAAGTGTTGCTGTTGCGGAAGCCACAACAAAGCAAAAACAGTTGATTGCTGAACGTGATTTAGGATTGTCTCAAAATGTACTAAAAGAAATGGAGCAGAATGATAAAGTTCTGGAAAAGGCAATTACGGATTACAATCAGGCTTCTAACCCGGTCAATCAGGCGCTTTATGCTCAGCAGAAGTTAAACCAGGCCGAAACTTTGTCGACGCGGGCGGCAAGCACCGCCGCTCAAAAAGAAAAACAAGCGGAAAATACCGTGGCTCCGGTTTCGGTAGCAGTACCACAGCAGACATCTCCGAATGTCGTATCCAGAGTAACGACCAGAGCTTTTGCGACACCGGCAGTCGTAGCTGAAAAGGCACAGCCTGAAGTTTCGGCCACAGAACGTACCCGGACAGTTTCGGAAGTCCGTCAGCAGGTTAACACAACGGATGAACTGGGGAGTTCCGTTTCGGCTGTTCCTGTGGCAACGGAAGCAAATCTCGCGTTGCAATCGCAATATGCTCGGCAAAAATTGTCTGCGGCCGTAAAAGCGGCCGAGGCAGCAGAGACGGCTGCCGTAGCTAAAGAAAAACAAGCGAAACAAGCTGCCGCCGTAGCTCAAACGGCTATAGAAAAGGCAACTCAAAGCGGCAGTGCCGCCGACAAGCGTGCGGCCGAACAAGCGCAAAAACGTGCGGATCTGGCGCTTAGGGAGGCGCAAACTGCTCGGAAAACAGCTGAAGAAGCCCAAAAGCCGCTGTCAGAATTGCAAAAAGCTTCGCATGAAGCGGACGCTGTCGAAATCAGCGCAATAAAAGAAAGCGCTCAAAAACAAATTGCAAGTTATAACAAACAGCTTTCTGCCGCCAAAGAAGCTGCCAGAATAGCGGTCATGGCCGCGCATAATGCCCAGGAAGATGCACGGCAAAAAATTCAGGCTGCAGGCAACGGACAGAATGCCGCGGCGGTTTCCAAAGCCCAGAATGCCAGTGAACTTGCCGCCCGCCTTCAGCAGGACGCCATGAAAGCGCAAAAAGAGGTTGACGATATCATGAAATCCATTAATGAAGCGGAAGCCCGCTATCAGGCAGCGCTGGCCAGAGAAACGATATCGGCACAGACAGAATAAACGCTGCAGATATTAACGCATTATTCATAAAAAAGAGGTATACTCTATCATAGAGCATACCTCTTTGTTTGTCCGGCAAAAATAAGGGATAAAATAAGGATGGGTGTTGCATAAAAAAAACTCTGCGGTATCATAAGACAACAATTTGTTGAGATTAAAACCATGCGCGAGATTATCTTAAAAGCGGTAGCCAATCCGCCCAAAATTCTCTGGGGGCCCTTTCTTCCCACCATGCTCAACATGGGTGTGCAATTCCCGATTATGTTCATGTTCCTGGGAACATTTAATGTCAACCCCTTGGTTTTTATGGCGACAATCGTCATCGGACATATTTTTTGCATTGGCCTGGGCGTCAAAGAACCGCATATTTCCGCCATGATTCAGGCCTACGGGCAGACCGCCAAAACATCTCATAACCTGTATAAAGCGAAGGGGAACAAATTTGCACCTTGATTTTGATTTTTTCAGCACCTTTGTTCAGGGGCTTTCCAGCATAGAAATTCTGGTGGCAGCCGTCGGTTTTGTTTCGGCGGCGGCTTTTGCCGGATTCTGGGTAACCAAATTCGGTTACTATGTGCTGCCTCAGCCCAGGGAATCCCGCGTTTCGGATTTTCTGCCGTTTAACAAACTTCTTTCGGACGGCATGACCATTCGCTGCTATAACGGTTCTCTGGCGCGTGTTTTCCGGGTTACAGGCGTGGATTTGGCTTTCGTGACCGAAGAAAAAGTTATGTCTATGCTGGAAGCGCGCAAATCCTGGATTGACGGAATGTCCGATTTGCAGGTAACCTGCCGGATTATTACCCTGCGTGAAAGAGTGCCGTTGGAAGAAGATAAAGGTGATTTCGGAAATCCGTTGCTGGAAGAAATTTCCCATGTTTGGAGCGGCAACCTTAATCGCGTTTACAGCAACAGCCATTATATTGTTTTGTCTGTAGCCGACCGTGATGACAATCTCAAAGATTTAAATTACGCTTCGCAAGCGTTAATTGCCACTCTGAACGAATACGGCATAACCACGCTTTACGAAAGTGAGGGCAGCCCGGCAGAAGACAGTCCGTTGTCCGTTTACGCCAAAATATGCAGTCCGATTTCCAAGCCTGCGCCCAAAATCAATGGGGCGGAAGGTGCACACATGAACGAGCTTCTGACGGCAGACCATATCCATTTTACCGGGGAAGACGGCATCATCCGTTTTTTCTCGGGAGAAAAAGAACTCTTTGAAATTGTCATGGGTATCCGTTCTTCCGGAGATTATATGGACGAAGGCATGATCGCTTCGCTTTTGGCTATTGACTGTGAACTGACCTTGTTGCACAATGTCCGTCCCATTTTTAAGCCCCATGCCCGTGCTTTGCTTATGCAGCAGCAGCGTATGGCAACCATGACCAGTTTTTCAGGCGATGTTATTGACCAATACAGCGAAGTTCTTGCGGCTATTGAAGACAGCGATACCAATCACCAGGCTCTGACCGAATATGCCATGGCTGTCATCCTGCACGGCGAAAGCAAGGAAGAAATCGACTTCGGCGAAAGCGAAGTTCAGCGTATCTGCCGTTTATACGGTGTAACGCCGGTTCGCGAAGGCTGGGTAACGCAGGCTACTTTCTTTAACCAGTTTCCGACCTATGAAACTTTGCCCAGAACGTATCGTTACCTGTCTCGCGTCGTTGCAACAGCCATCTCTTTTGACAAACCGTCAGAAGGTTTTTCCAAGAGCGATTGGGGGCCGGGGGCAATCACGGTTTTCCGCACCACTTCAGGTTCGGCCTATCGTTTCCAATTTCACGTTTCCAGCGAAGATTCCGCCGTTGCCCACTGCTGCATCATCGGACCTACCGGACAAGGTAAAACAACTTTGCTTACTTTTCTGGCCGGTCAGGCAATGCGCCACCATGATTTAAAGGTATTCTTTTTTGACCGCCATCGCGGTGCTGAAATTTTTACCCGTGCCATCGGCGGAGCTTATGTTGGTTTTGAAGGCGATGAGAAAAACGTTTCCCTTAACCCCTTTGATTGTGCCAATACACCCAACAACAGGGCTTTCCTGCGTCGTTGGATGCGCGCGATTACCTTGGTTGACGATGCCGTTTCCGAAAAGGAAATTGCCCGTGCGGTAACCACGGCTTTTGACTACCTGAGACCGGAAGAAAGAGTGATGACCAATTTATATAAAAGCTGTTTTTCTCCGACCGGCAATATGCGCCGCGAATTGTTCAAGTGGGTCAATCCGGATCAATACGGCAATATTTTTAATGCAACCAACGACAGTCTGGACCTGAAATCAAAACGTTTTATGGCTTTTGACTTTACCCATATCTTTGAAGACGAAACGTTGGCGCCGGCCGTCATTAGCTACATCATGCACCGCATACAATCCGAAACCGGCGAAACCGGCGTTCCTTCGCTGATTATGATTGATGAAACCGCGCCGATGCTAAAACACCCCATGTTCCGCGACTATTTTGCCATCGGTCTGCAGGAAGGACGTAAAAAGCGTCAGGCTTATCTCTGCGCGTTCCAGCAGCCGAACATCATTGACAAGCTGGGTGTGGGGGAGGTCATCCGCGGCCAGTGCCAAACGGTCATTTTCTTCCGCAACCCTCAGGCTATGCCGGAAGATTATGTCAACTGGAACCTCACTAATGCCGAAACGGATTTTATTTTCGGCAAATCTTACCGCGATTTTCCGTATGCGATTTTATTGTCGCGTCCGGCAACCGGAGAATCTGTAATTCTTGACGTTGATCTGAGCGGCCTCGGGCCCTATCTGCGCCTGTATAATTCCGGTCGCAAAAACGTTTTGCTGGTTGAAGAGCTGATTAAGGAATACGGTGAGGACAATTTTGTTACAAAATATTTAAATCTTGAGTGATTTGGGCTGAAATCATTTTAACAGGAAACCTGAATATGCTATAATAAAGCTATATGGTTCCCCACAGGAGGCTGATATGAAATTCTATACTCTGACAAAATATCTGGCATTTTGCCTGATCGTATCCTCCTCTTTGTCCGGTGTTTCCCGGGCGCAGATTCCGGTTGCGGATATCTCCAGCGCCAAAAACAGTATTCAAAGCTGGTTTGAAAGTATTAAAGAAAGCAAGTTTGTTGTCAGTACGACCAACACAATCTCTAAAACCAGTGCAGCGATTGGTGAGGCCAAATCAACTATCTCGGAATATGTCGTCGAAAATAAAAGAAAAATTGAAGAAAAGATGGCCAAGGTAGAAAAATATAAAAAAGCGGCCGAAGAATATAAAAAAGAATATGAGGAATACAAAAAGCAATATGAAGATGCCAAAGCCCAGGTGGAAGAAACTGCCGAAGCGGCGCGGCAGCAGTACGAAACGGCCAGGAGTCAGGTAGAAGGAGGCATCGAAACTGCCAAACAGACCGCTGCGGCAGCCCAGGGTGTGGTTGAAAGCGCTAAAAGTCAGGTCGGAACGGTTGCCGACAGCGTAAGCAGCGAATTAAGTTCTGCGGCGGCAAAAGCCGGAATAAACGCACAGGCAGGAAATGTGTCAACAACGCCAATAACGGCTGTCGGCGCTCAGAGCAGTCAAACGGTTTTGCCGGAAGCGTCCGGCAGTGGTACACAGCAGCCGCGTCGCAAGACCTTTACGACGCTTTCTCCGCAGGCTTCCCTTTCGGATATCCGCGGACAGGGACTGATTCGGAATAAGCAAAAGCTGGCTTTTGCTTTTGCTCTGGAACTTCAGGATAACGGAACGGATGTAAACGGCAATGTCATCATTCCGCAAAGCATTGCGATGTATCCCGGCTGCGATCTGAGTTCCAAAACGGCACAGGAAGAAGGGAAAATGGATGCCTGCCTGCGGCTGATTAACCAAAATTCCCAAAAAGCGCGGACGGAAGATTATACTGATGCTCCGGTTATCTACCAGCGCGGAAAAGCCGAACTGGCAGCCGCGGTCGTTGCCGAAGCTTATAAAGCCAAAAATGATGCGGAAGCTTTTGAAGAAAAAATACTTGATCCGATAGAAGACGCACCGGCGCCGCAGGTTTTGGATATTTACTCTAATGTGGTGGAAGTCAATAAAGCTGTTGTCAATTCCCTCAACAGTTTTTTGAAGCTTCAGTCAGCGCGTTTGGCGCTGAAATCGTTTGAAAATTACGGCCGGTATGAGTTTCTTCCGGAGGAAGGATAGGTATGCCGATGCAAAAAAGTTCTGTAGCCATATTTCTCGCCGTTTTGTTTTTGGTTTTTCCGGTTTGCGGGCAGGAAACCGACATTTCCAAAATGCAGGATAATGGCACCGGACCGGATGGTATCATGATTTTGCCGAAAGGGATGGCCATGCGTTGCGGGCTGAGCTCTCGGGACGGCTCGGATCCCGAAAAAATCAGCGCCTGTATGGATAGACTGGTGGCGCTGACGCAGGACGGTGCCGTCGGCAAGGAAAGTTCTTATGAAATCATGACGGAAATTCTCGGACAAATGAATGCCGTTTATATGCAGACGGCACTTGCTGCCAAGGCGGAAGCCGGGGATTATGAAGATAAGATGGATGAAGAAACGGGAGATTCCGCCGCGACAACGGTTCGTGACAAACAGGCGCAGCTGGTTAATCTGTCGGCAATGGGTGGCAGAAATGCCATAACTTTGAACCAGGTTTATGCTTCATTATTGTTTTTGCAGGCAATGAACGGTTTTTACGAGTATGATTTCTCCAGAAGAGAGGTTAAAGCGGAGGAATAAAGATGCGGAAAAGCTGGCGGACATATTTATTTTTGCCAATGCTGCTGACAGGGTTTGCGGCAGATGTTTATGCCGGGGTAACCGATCCGATTGCCAATGCTATAGATATGGCCAAACAAGGAATAGAGCAAGTGGGAACGGCACAGGAAAATCTGACCTCGCAGTTTCAGGGATATATGAATACCAAAATCGGCCAGATCGGCGATGTAAACGCATTGCAAAAAACAGCGCGCAAGGCGGAAAAAGCCAAACAGCGTTTGGAAAAAATGCAGCAAAAAGCAGCCCATGCGCGTGAAGAAATTGCCAGATTGCAGGAACGCGCCCAAAAAATCCAGCAGCAGGTTGATGAGGCTAAGGCAAAAGCAAACCAGATTATTGCCGATGCCGAAGCCGCGCGCGAAGAAATCATAAATGCTAAAAATAAAGTGGAAGAAAAAGCCGAGGAAGCCAAACAAACCGTTTCGGAAGTCAAAGACGCTGCGTCTGCCTTGAAAGATCAGGCTTCATCACAGGTCGCCGGCATTCAGGACAAAGCGGAAAGCTTGTCCCCAACATTCCGGACGCCGTTGCCTACGGCTTCTTCAAACCAATCGACAGTTGCCGCTGCCGACAGAATTGCCGCTGTCAGCCAGGCTTCTGCCCAGACGGCTCCAATTGAGGCGGTTACCGGGATTCCTGACGTAACCTGGCCGGGTGCGGACATTTCGGCAGCCGAAGTTTGGGAAAACAGTTCAAAAGAAAGCGTTTCAACCATGCCGCAGCCGGTTTTAAGTACGGATCTTTCCATTGAGGAGCAGTTGACGGGCACTGTTTCATCACAAGAAAACAGCGGGGAGACAGCTGGTGCGAATATGAAATTGAAGGCTTCCGGAATCAGAATTCAGCCGCAGGCATCTCGGCCGGAATTTCAAAATATGACTATTAATGCAGCTTCGGGAGGACAAAATGAGTAAACGGCGGTTCATTGCAATATTTTTGCTCGGGCTGTTTCTGTCTTCGTCAGCCTGGGCTTTGACGGTTCCTTCTTATATTCAGGATCCGGAAGATATTAAAAGCAACATTTGCCTGATTATCAATGAAAAGACGGCAACCGGCGGCGGTTTTGAAGATACGGCGCTGATCTCGGCTGAAAAAGACAATATCATCATGAAGACCATATCTTCCCTCTATGCGGAAGCTTTTACAACGCTGACCGGTTTGAGCAAAAACCCGTCGGCAGTCGGGGATTTTGTCAGTTCTGCTGATCCGGTGTCGTCCACGGATAAAAAAGAGGTCTTGGAATCAGAGGTTCAAACCAAGCTTAACAGCATTGCCAAAAGGCTCAATTCGATAGTGTCTCTTGAAGCCGGAATGGCAGAACTGGAAGGCTCAATGGTGCTGCATACCCTGCAAAATGTCCGATGCAGTTCAGAAGCTTTGGCGGAGGGTGAATAATGAAAAAAATGCTGAAAATTTTTCTGATAGCCGTTTGTGCGGGGAGCCTGTTCCCTGTTACGGACGGTTTTGCCTTTTTGCCCAAGATTGATTTATTAAAAACGCCGTCCAAACTCAGCACTTATTTCAGCGATTTAAAAAACAACGCCGAGAAAGCAACGGAATGGGTAAGCAATTCAAAAGCCGGCCAGCTTGTCGGCGACGGTATTAAAGAAACCAAAAAGGGTATTGCTTATGCCAATCAGACTTACGCCGACGCAATGAAGCTTTATGGCCGGGTGGTTGAAACGGCGGACAAGGTTAAAAGCAGTGACGAATATAAAACGGCGATAATTTCCAAACAAATTGCCGAAGCAAGCTCTGAATTGAAGCGTCTGCAGGAAGAAAAACTCTACAAACAGGAGGAACTGCAACAGGAAATGGAGCTTATCCAGGAGCAGAATAATGCCAAAATCAGCAATATTAACGGCAATTTGGATGTATTGGGCGCAACGGCGGCCGATGGCAGCGCCTTGGACGGCGTTAATGCACAGCTTCAGCAGCTTCAGCAGGAAACGCAGGAGCAACTGCAGGATATAGAGCAGCAGTATGAGCAAATCGAAAGCGAATACGAGGATAAGATAAAGGAGCAAAAAACAAAGGTTTCTGAACTCACCAAGCAGTTGTCGGAGGTGGCCAATGTCAAGCTGGTCAGCGAAAATGCTGCTGAAAGCGTTAAAAATACGCAGGAAAATATGTTTACGCTTTTAGGCGAAGAAACCAATCTCAACACCCGCCGGGAAAAAAGAAAGAACAGAAACAAAGCATTCAGCGATGCCGTTGACGAAACGGTTTACAAAGCGGCCTCGGGCTTGCTGACGACCAGCTCTGCTCAGGAGGAACTGGATGCCAAAAAGAATACGGCGGAAACAATGCCCGGAGAATCTGAAACGTCCGGCGTTGCGGCCGAAGTCGTACTGAAACAGGCCGAAATGATGGAACAGTATCTGGAATATGTCATTGCGGATTTGAAATTGCAGACAACTCAGGAACTTGTTTCCATGGCCGAAAGTTTTGACGATGTTAAAAATATCAGTACAAACTTCAATTTTTGCGATTATGCTCTAAAAAAGCAGGATAACGGCCGTTCATTGCTGGAACAGGCCAAGGGGGCATATCAAAGCGCATCGCAGAATCTTTCTTCCGCAAAGGAAAAAGTTTCCGATACCAAACAAAAGCTGGACGAGGCGGTCGCTTTGGCAAAAGAAGCCGGTGAAGTTGTCAACGATGCCAAAAACGCGGCGGCAGGCATGGCGGAAAAAGAGACTTCGGCATTGACGGGAATGTTTTAAATAGGAAAAAGAGATGAGAAAGCTGCAAAACATATTAATTCTGCTGGGGATGGGCATAATGCTGAGCGCTTTGGCTTCGCCCGGGCACGCCTTTTTCCTGACCAAACTTTTGCAGGGGCCTGTACAGCTTCCGATGCCGGATCCGGCTGATGAAGTCGCATCGACGATGCAGTCTTTAGGGCAGACAGCGGCCAGCGGCTATAAGACTTATAATGCGGCGCAAAATCAGGTAAACAATCTGCGTACAGCGCTTAATTCCGTTTATGATTTTGATTTCAGCGCTACGGTTGACGGTACCTTAAATCCTGGCAGCCGCAAAATTTCAACCTGCTCCATTAACGGCAAGAAGATAGACGTCTATGATGCCGCTTCGGTTGAAGATGCTTTTCAGTATTTGTTTTTCCAGTATCCGCATCATACGCAGGTTATCATTTACGAGTATGACAACAATCGCCGCCGGTTTTATCAGGACAACCTGATTGAGATTTATACCGCATCCCAGCAGTTGGAACTGGATTTGGAAGAAAGGGTTAAGCCGACGCTTTCAAGCGCGTCTGACTGCGTGCGCAACGGCGGCTGCGGTATTCCCGCCGCCGACGGCAACACGGAATCTCTCTACAGCCTTTCCAAAGCTTTGGAGGCAATGGACAACGTGTTAATGCTGCTGCAAAAGGCCGAAGCTCTGAAAGCCCAGCTTGCCGCCGTCAAAGCCATGAATTCGGTTCGACCGCTGAGTTATCGTGAAACGATTGCCAAAACGGCCGACGAAGTTATCCCTGAAACAAAAGAAGGCGGGAGTATTGACGAAGAGCAGGAAGCTTCTTTACCGGCAAAAATCTATGCCTCTGCCAGCAGTGGTGGCTCAATAAGTCTGGCTTTTGCTCAGGCGGAAGTTGCACAGGCGCTTTCGGCTGCAGAGAGCAGCGCGCAGGACAATGATTATTCGCAAAGTTACATTGACCGTCTGATTTTCAATACGGCGCCGGCTTCGGATATATTCCATCCCTATTTGGATGAAGAGGAAAAAATGGCGCAGCTGGATATGTTGAATCCCGTTGAAAGCAGCGTAACAGCGGCTATGGATGTTCATAATGTTATCCATGATCTGCCCAATTATCAAAAAGCGGCGCAAACTTACCGCGAAACGGAGGAAAAATACAAAAAAGCTCTGGAAGCGCTGCAGGCTTCCGAAAAATGCGCTCTGCGATATGTCGGCCGCCATTTTAAGGATGCTGATCAAACCTGGGCCGGCGGCAATTTTCTTGAGAACCCGACCGCACATGAGCAGCGCAAGGGCATTTCCGGCTGGGCCGTAGAAGCTTTTGAGGTTGCCAAGGCGGCCAAAGCATCTTCTGCCGATACGGACGATGTCGTCGTTTTGGATATTGACGAAGACGAAACGGATTTGTCCGACATCAGCGATACGGCCAAAGCTCAGGCCGTTTTGGATAAAAATCAGGCTGTTTCGGCTTCAACCAGCAAACAGGAAAAAACGGTTGCCGAAAACAGGGAAATTTCTTTGGTATCATGGCAGGTTGGCGCCGAGGCTTCAAAATTATTGGCGAATTCACCTGAAGAGTGGGGAACTGTCAAAGAAAAATTTCCGGTTTGGAATGATACGAAAAGTTTTTACAATCAATACCTGAGCGGAAAATATGCTAACATCAAAAGCTATCTCAAAATGTTTTCGCGTGAGGATATCGTAGCAATCGTCATTGCCCGGCTTCAGGGAGAAGACAAGGATCCGCTGGAAACGCTGCGCAGTAAAGAAGCCGCGTCTGCAGATACGGAGCTTTCGGGAGAACTGAGCGGTTTGAGCGAAGAGAGAACGCAATCTTTACAGCAGTATGAAAGTGATGTCCAAAGCGGGCTGGCCATTTTGCAGAAGAAAAGAGAAAGCATTCAGGCTCGGCTGGATGAAGCTTATGAAGCAATGAAAACCGCCAGCGACGAATTGTCCGATTTGCGGCAGGCAATTCGCGATAGCAGCGTTGAAGAACTTAAAGACAGCGTGACGGAATATGAATCCTATCCGGACGTCACCACCGAAGAAACGGTTTCACCGCAGGCGTTTCTGCAATACAACTCTTCGGTATATTCCCGTTTCGGAATAGCTTTTGCGGCTGTTGCCGATGCCGAAGAATTGGCGAAAAGCTACCAGGAAAACGTCAGCAGCAATAAACAAAAGGTCGCTGCCGAAATCAAGGAGTTGGAACAGCGCTTTGAAAACCAAAAGCAAAAAGTCGAACAATATGAGGAAGAGCTGAAAGCGGTTGATGAGGAAATAAAACGCTATAAGCTGCAAAATCAGGGAAAACTTTCAAATATTCAGAAAAAATACAATGAAGATGCCCGTGCCGCCGCAGACCGGGCCGCGGCAGACAAGGCTGCTGCCTCGGAAGATTATGCCGTTGCCGTCAAAGCCAATCTGGAGAGTCTGATTGACAAGCTCTCGGAAGACAAAAAACTGACTGATCCGTTGACTTTCCTCAATTTGGAAAGCAAAATCGGCGCCCGGCTTGACGCTCTGTATGCCAAGGTTGACGCCCGCATTGATCAGGCCCAGAATGAACTTGGAGCTCTGGGCGACGAATTGTATGATCCCGCCGCTTATGACAAAATTGTCGATATCCATGACCGCATGATAAGCGATATAAAGCTTTTATCGCTCAGTTTCAGCGGCATCAAGGGGTTGGAAGGGATTCAGGCCATACAGCTTTATGCCAAACTGCTTGCCGCCGATACTTCGGCGGAACAAGAAGATTATTTTGTCGGCAATCCGGCCAAAGAAAGAGATTTGAAAGCACCGAAGCAGATTTTTACGCAAAATCTTCCGCCTTTGAGGGAGTTTGTGCATTTTGACGAAACGGACTTTCAAAACGTGACGCCCTATATTAAAGGAACACAGCCGGGTGGTGTTATTTCTGCTAATGATTTTCTGAATTACGGCGGAGAAATCCCCGAAGTATGGAAATATATGCTGCGGGCAAATACTTTTGTTGAAAAGGACATGGATTTAAAATCGGCGCTGAACGGAGGTTGTCCGGAAGAAGCGTTTTACCGCGGCGGCATCTTTCCGTGCAAAGTAAAGGATTCGGCATTTGTTTTGGATATCAATGCCAACGGTGAATTTGTCAAAAGCAGCGCGGCGCAGAAAGATTTGGCCGACTGCCCTTATCTGGAAGCTCGCAACGGCGGTGTATACCATTTGCAGCAAGAGGTCTTTTTGGATTTGAACAAGTCTTCCTCTTTAGGAATTCCGCTGCCGGCAAAACAGCCCGCTGCCGTCGATTGCCCTTACAGTGAACTCGGCACGCTTCTGAATGCCGATGAGCACAATAACCTGTTTTTCAGAGAAGGGGTGTTCAATGCTTTTTATACTCTGATTGAAAGCCAGAATAATGCAGAAGGAGAGTTGTCCGACGCCCAGAAAAAACAGCTGGTTGCGTACGAAAACGCACCGCTGGCTGCCGACCAGATCGGAGATTTTCTTAAATATGCCGAAAACGAACAGATTTTGCGCAAGACTTTGGAAGAAGTAGAGTTTCAATATGAGCAGCTTGTCGACAATATCCGCGAAATTCTGAAAACCTATGGTTATGAAGCAAGCGAAGACCTGGATTTGTCCGATGAGGAAGATTATAATCTGGTGCGTTCAAAACTTGATAATATCAAGAATCAAAACATTGCCGATGCGTTAACGGCGGCAGAAGAAGTCGACGCCGCCGAAAATCCGGTTGTCGAAGAAAGGCTTGGTCGCCTTAATGCCATGATTGCGGCGTTGCAAAAAGACCGTGACGAGCAAATTGTGATTACGACGGCAATTGTTGACGATAATGATATTGACGAAGAGCTGAAAAGTTCTAAAGTAAACGAAGAGGTCGCCTCCAAATTTGAAAAAAGCCTGAACAACCTGCAGCAGCTTTTGGATTTGCCGGCCGCGCCGTATTGTGCTAACTACTGATAAAAACAAGAGCAGAAAAAATGACACCTCAGCAAATCGACAACGGACAAAAGCCTCTTTTCCTTACCGACGGTTCGGTTCAGACGCCGGAATTTTTGGAAGCTCTGGAAAAAGAGGAAGAAGGATTTAAACTCCGTTACTATATGTGGCTGTCGCGCTTTTTCATCGCTACGACGGTGGCGTCAATGTTGTTTTTGATCAGCGCGGCGCTGGCTTTGTTTCGTTTGGCACCGATGGTAACGGTAGAACCGTTTTTGATTATTAATCAGGACAGTTCCGAAGAAATTGTGCGCGAAGAGCCGATAACCTTTGATATGTCTTCCAAAGACAAGCTCATGGAAACTTTTATCCGCCAGTATATCATCATCCGTAATACCGTAATAAACGATCCGCAGGAGATGCGCTCGCGCTGGATGCCCGGCGGCATGATGCATCTTTTGTCCGCGCCGGATGTCTTTCTGAGTTTTTACATGACGGCGGAATCCCGCTGGGTAGATATGTTTAAGCAGGCGTTGGTGCGGGAGGTCGAAATTATCTCCATCGGGCGTCAGGGCGGTCCGCGCAGTCCGGTTTGGAAAGTTGACTTCAAAACATATGATCTATATGACGAACAAGGCAAAAGCCAGGCGCAAAAGGAAGCGACGCTGCGCGTACGTTATTGGACGGCTTCGGTAACGGCCTATTTTATGCGTGACCGTATCTTTATGGGCCGTCGCCTGATTAACCCGTTGGGCTTTACCGTAACCCGCTATTCTCAAACCGAAGTGGAAATCTTCTAATTTGTTGATAAGTATAGTTAAGCTGTTAGACATTTAAACTAAAAGAGTATAATTTCATAATATCTGGAGAAGTGTATAGAGCAGAAAAGAGAGGTTCCTTTTTATGAAAAAATATTCTAAACTGTTGTTATTCATGGTTTTGTTCTTGTTGTCGGGCTGTTTTGGCTCTTATTACGAGCCGGAGCCCGTCGGTATCGGCAAAGGCAGCGACGAGTTGAAACTTTCGCCCTGCGCCTGTATGGAAATTGATTTGCCCAAGAATTTGCCGGATTGGTTCGTTGCAACAATTTAGTTAGGAAGCGTCTATGGCCGACAGATTAGAAGCAAATTCTCAAAACCGCCGTTTAATCGGAAACGGTGCCCGCCGCCCGTCTCCGGCCCGGGCATCGTCGGATCTTTTTGTCGCCAATGTGGGCGAAAAAAGATATTTGTGGACGGCGCGCGCTTTTGCCATCATCACGGCTTTGAGTATTTGCTGCAATCTGGTGCTGATTCTGGCCATATATCAGGTCTTGCCGTTGTATCGTGTCGAGCCTTTTCTGCTGACTTTTCAAAACCGTTCCGAACAGGTTTATAACATTCAGCCGATTAAGGAAGGCTTGCGGAATCAAAAGGCGATAACCGAAGTCTTTGTCCGCGAATATATCCTTTTGCGCAGTTCTTTTAGCCGCGACATTCCGGAAATGGAAGCGCGCTGGATGCCTGGCGGCCCGCTTCAGGAACTTTCGGCGTCCAATGTTTATCAGGACTTTTTAAACAATACGGCCAAGAGGGCTCTCGACATCATCAGAACCAGAGGGCTGCAAAGAGATGTTAAGATTTTGTCGGTCAATGAACTGGCAAACGGCATCTGGCAGGTTGAGTATGAAACCCGCGATATGTATCCGGAATCAACTAAACCGGAAGTAAATTACTGGACAGCGTCTTTAAATGTCAGCTATCGCAGGAAAAGTGTTAAATATGGCGACAGGTTAAAAAATCCGGTCGGTTTCACCGTTACCAGATATGCGTTAACCTTCAATAAGGTGGAGTAATTTTCAGTGGTCTGTTCATCTCGTAGTTTTTTGATAATTTCTTCTCTTTTTATGCTGGTGGCAGGGAGTGCTTTTGCCCAGGTCAATCAGCAGATGATGGATGCCAGCGCGGAACAGGCTCAGGGCAATTATGCGCCTATGGATTTGGGGTATGCCGGTTTTAATTCTTTGGGAATGACGCAGGCCGCCTGGCTTGATCCCTTGCAGAATCTCGGAGAAGGACAAAGCCGCCCCGCTTATTCCCGTTATTACTGGTCTCCGGATTTAGTTCTGCCGGTGCGTTTGCGCGAAGGTATGATTACAATGATAAACTTCCCTGATTGGGAAATGATTGAAGATATTTTTATTGGTGACAACGCCACTTTTGACGGACAGATTGCCAGTCCGAACTCTTTGCTGCTGTATCCCCGGAAAGGCGCCAATGTCGGTGTGGATACCAACGTAATCGTTTTTGGGCGTTCCGGCAACAAATATGTCTTTTATGTTAAGAGCGAAGCCGTTAACACCGAGCGCCTGACCAACTCAATTATCGACATCGACGTCATCGGCGGTCAGGGCGGTACCGGAAATGGAACAATCGGAACCATGGGCGGCGGCGGTGTCCTCGGTGTTCATACCGGCGGCGCCAACAGCTCAGGCGGCAAATCCGTCGATTCCAACTATACCCGTCGCTTCCAGAAAAGTGACTGGCTGAAGTCCATTCCTTTGGATCCGTCCAAATTCCGTTTTGATCTGGAGGTCTATGTGCCTAACCCCGATGATGTCGTGATTGCACCCGAACGGGTTTGGCGGGATGATATCTTTACTTATATTGACCTCGGCAAAAAAGCGCTGAACATGATGCAGCGCCCGGTCGTCAGCATGATTGTCGAACGAATTGAAGTCCCGGTCGGTTTTCGTACTAAAGGGCCGGACAACAGGCTGATTATCGTTGAAGGTGTCGGAGATTTGGTCTTGCGCAACGGCAAAAGAATTATTTGCATCAAGCTGCGCCGTTCCGACGCTTCCGGTTTGGAGCATTCCATCGATTCTGCCGATTATCTGCCCCCGACATGGGAGGTGCCGGATCCTCTGCCGTCACAGCAAAATGGCAACAGCCGGAGCGGAATGCCTGCTGCCGGCGGAATGCCCGGAACGGGCTCAGGGCCGGCCGGAATTCCGTATGGGGCTTCGGGCTCTGGTGCCGGAAACGGAGGCGTGCCCGGACAGTATGATATTCAGGTCGGGCAAAGTCAGCTGATTGTTCCGCAATATGCTAATAACGGGATGTCCGGTTCTGGCGGCCAGCCGGGAACTTACGGTGCGGCCGGAAACTTTGACTATTCAAAAATGCAACGGATTCAGGGAAATCCGGAAAATGCGGCCATGTTTAATCCGTATGTCCAACAATATGGCTACGGTTCGGGTTTTGCAGATGACAATTCCAATATTTCAATTGAATTGGGAACCGACAGTGATGTTAATAATCTGGAAAATTTGTGGAACGTTCTTTCGGATAAATACAGTGCCGAACTTAACCGTTATGAACCTTTCTTTTCGGTCGACGCGCCTGCGGATGGACAGGGAAAGGAACTGTTTCATTTGCGCGTCGGTCCGGTCAAAACTTTGGAAGAAGGGGATAAAACCTGCAGCATGCTGGGAAGGAATGGTGTTTTCTGCAGTGTCGTAAGGACGCAATGATTAAAAAGAAATGAGCAAAGATAATTTAACACATTCCGAGAAGTACATCAAAAAAACCAATCGCATTATTCTTGCGATTGGTATTACTTCTTTTTTAATATTTATTTTTGGTGTGATCCTTTTAATCAAAAGCAATCGCCCGGTTAGCGAATATGAAGAGCCGGTATTTACGGACAATGCGGACGTATTGAACATGGAGCCGTCCAATCCCCTAACGCAAAATATTGAATTTGCGCCGGTTGACGAAGAGATTCCCCTGACAACCACACCGGATCCCGTTCCGATGGGTGAAGTTGTCCTCGGAACCGAGGCTAAAAACGTTTTAACATTAGGAACAACCGGGCGGGCGGCGATTCGCATCGTTTCAGTTGAACTTGCGGAACCGCCGGCAGACGGATTTGTTTTCCAGAACGGCTGCGCCAATAAAACCCTCTCTGGGGAAGAAACTTGTCATATAACAATGAGCTGGGCTCCCGTGGTTGCCGGTAATGTGCAGAATAATTTTATCATAACCTGGCATGAAGTAAATCTGGGACAGGAAAATGCCAAATCGTCAAAAGTTCCCGTAACCGGGAATGCCGTAACCAAAGAAGACTGCACAATTTGTGAAACGGTTCCCGTTGCGGGCGGTTCGCCGGCCGCAGCCGGACAGGCCGTACGGTACGCGATAGGTCCGGATGGTAAAGTCATCGGTATGATTGACGCCGACGGATATGTGCGGGATGCCGACGGCAATATCATCGGCCGCGTTAACGAAAATGGTCTGATTATGGATGACAGCGGCAATATTATCGGCGTTGCCGAAAACCGCCGTGCAGTTTATGACGAATTTGGAAACCTGATTGGATATGTCAATCCGGATGGCACGGTCGTTGATAAAGACGGCAACGTTATCGGTCGTGTCTTGCCGGACGGTACGGTTGTTGACATGAACGGCAAGGTTATCGGTCGGGCCGTGGATACCGGCTTTGTATATGATGAAAACGGCAATATCATCGGCCGTGTCTTGCCGGACGGCACGGTTGTCGATATGGATGGCAATGTCATCGGTCGTGTTAACGAGAACGGCGAAGTCGTTGACTTAAACGGCAACGTTATTGGGCGGGTGACCAAGCCAGGGCGCGTGGCCGTTGATGCTGACGGCAGCGTGTTAGGCGTTGTTATGCCGGATGGTTCCGTTGTTGATGCAGCCGGCAATGTTATCGGCCAAGTCGATGAAAATGGTAACGTCATCAAACAGGGAACAATCGGTAAAGCCGGAAAACAAGTGCGACTGGCCTATGATAAAGACGGCAATATCATCGGTTATATTGACGAAGACGGCAATGTTCGTGATTTTAACGGCAATATTATCGGCAAAATGCTGGAGGACGGCACGCTGGTAGATGCGGAAGGCAATGTCATCGGCCGGGCCGGAGAAACGGTAAATCTGGCTTTGGATGAAAACGGCAATGTCATCGGTTATGTCAGCGCCGACGGTAAAGTTTACGATGCTCACGGCAACATTATCGGTTATGTAGATGCCAATGGCAATATTTTAAGTCCGGAAGGCAATGTTATCGGTTCTTTAGTCTCGGTCAACCTGTTACCGGTTACGCCTCAGGGAACTCTTCTGGGAACGGTGCAAAACGACGGTTCCATAGAAAATGCTGCCGGACAGATTGTTGGGCGAGCTTTGCCGAACGGACTGGTCAGGGAAGCAAACGGGGCAAATATCATTGCCAAAATGGTTCGTGGCGGTTTTGCCGTTGGATTTGGCTGCAAACAGCTGGGCTATCTTGACAAAGACGGTAAAATTAAACAAGGAAATGAGGATACCAAGCTGAAAATTACGCCGGAGGGGGTCGTCTTGGATACGGAAGGCCGCTATGCCGGAGAAATCATACGCACCGGAAAAGTGTTTGACGACAAATGCCAGTATTTGGGGCAGGTTGACAATAGCGGCATCGTAAAAGATTCTTCGGGACGATACATCGGCTGCGTCAATCCGGATGGCAGTGTTTTGGACGAAAAAGGAAACTTTATCGGAGCCGTCGGCCGCCGGGGAGCTGCGGTGGATTTTGACGGCAAATATCTGGGGCAGATTAATGACGACAATATTGTTGTCAATGACGCTAAACTCCCGGTCGGGTGTGTCGGGCTTTTGGGCGATGTTTACAACAATGACGGTGCTTACATCGGCCGGGCTGTCGGGCAATTGCAGGCTTTTGACTTTGACGGCGATTACCTCAATCAGGTGGACGATTCGGCCAAAGTTCGGATTTACGGTAAACCATCGGCATCGCTGACAGCCGGCAATTTGGTCGTTGATACCAATAATGCGATTATCGGCGCGGCTCTTGATGAAAAAACGGTTATTGTCGATGCTGCGGGAAAAACGGTCGGAAGCCTTTTCCCGGACGGAAACATATATAATTTCAAAGGCGTATCCCAAGGCAAAATCAAAAACGACGGAATGGGTTTTTACGGTAATATTGTCGGTAAAGCGGCGCCCCGGGGAGAGGTGTTGAATTTGAAGGGCGAAGTTGTCGGCGTTGCTTACTATAACGGCAGGGTTCTCAGTCGTTACGGAGATAATTTGGGGCATGTGGATGCCAAAGGAAATTATTTTGACGGTAACGGAGAATATCAGGGGGCTGTCGTAACCCGAGGGCCGGCCATCGGTTATGACGGCTCTTATCTGGGATACGCCGGTGCCGATTCGCGGGTGGTGGATACTTCCGGTCGCCTTGCCGGGCA
The DNA here is from genome assembly GCA_944391425.1 of uncultured Alphaproteobacteria bacterium. Lineage (GTDB taxonomy): Bacteria > Pseudomonadota > Alphaproteobacteria > RF32 > CAG-239 > CAZU01. The sequence continues at coordinate 47,786 of CALXTO010000005.1, forward strand.
TTCAACCCATGACGGCAAAGTTGTTAACGGCGAAGGCACCATTGTCGGCGAGGTCATACCCGAGGGCGTTATGATCGACATTTGGGGAAATTACAAGGGACAGTTAAATTCTTTGGGCGACATTCTGGATTTGAAAGGTGAGGCGATTACGGCGATTTTACCGGGCGGTTCGACGGATTCGAATATGACGCTGTTAAAGCGCGGTGCAGTTGGCGATTTCGGCGGCAACATCATCGGTGTCGTCATGCCGGACGGGGCTGTTGCCAATGCCTCAAACGTGGTTGTCGGCAGGGTTCTTTCAGACGGCAGCGTAATCAGCATTTCCGGAAAACTGATTGGTGAAGTGGTCGCCGGAGATATCGTTATCGGCAATAACGATAAAGTTGTGGGTTATGTAAATTTTGATGGCAAAATAACCGGCAAAGATGCTAGTATAACAGGCAGAGTTCTGTCAAGCGGGTTGGCTTTGGACGCCAATGGCGGCATTCTTGGCAAAATATACCAGGTCGGCGCGACGATTTTGGGGAATGACGGCCAATATAAGGGACGTCTGGCAGCCGATGGCTCAGTAACGGATTCCGCCGGAAAGAATATCGGCTATATCAAGAGTAACGGCTCGTTTGTGGATTTGGATAAAAAAGTTTCTGGCTATGTCCTTGAAGAAGTAGCCAAAAACCGGAGGAATTAAAATGCGGCTAACGGCATTTTTCAAAACAGCGGCAAAGTCGGCGCGTAATTTCGTCCCGGCGATGCTTCTGTGCATGCTGTTAGGTGTTTCCGGAGCCCGGGCTCAAGAAATTACCGCGATTGATTTCAACGGGGATTTGCTGGGAAAAGTTATCCCCGACGGCAAAGTGGTCGGTTTTAACAATCAGCTGATCGGTAATGTTACCGCCGACAGTCTGATCGTTGACTTTGACGGTAAATTAATTGGCGGCGTCATTCCTCAGGGTATTGCTGTCGGCAATGACTTACGCCCGTTGGGAAAAGTGAGCAATGACGGTTCCGTACGCCTGGCTTCCGGACAGATCATCGGAAAAGTGCTTCCCAGTGGTTTGGTCGTAAACGATTACTTTGATATTATCGGTGCGGTGGTGTTTCCGGGATTGGTCTATTCCGATGACGGAAAAACGGTCGGCCGCGTTACCGGCGACGGGTTATACGCCAGCCTTCAAGGGCAGCAAATAGGTCTGATTACGCCGGACGGCTATGCTTACCGTCGTGTCGGGAACGACTATGTTTTGGACGGCCGCCTGATCTCTTCCAAAATGGTCGTATCTCTTACCGGTGATTTTATGGGCAGTGTTGTCCCGGGCGGCAGCGTTTCTGACTTCAATTCCGAAACGATAGGATATATTCATGCCAACGGCTATGCTTATGATGAACAAAACGAAATTATCGGGCGGATTGTCAAAACCGGCTATGCTTTTGACAACAACGGCTATTATCTTGGTTTTGTTACTTATAACGGCGAAGTCGTCAACGGTGAAAATCTGGTCGGGCGTTTGAGAGCGGACGGGCTGATAGCCGATCAGGAAAATAAAATTATCGGATATCCGGTCGATATCGGCGCCACCGCAACGGATTTTTCCGGGCGTTATTTGGGGCGGGTCATGCCGGAAGGAAACTTGGCCCGGGCCAAAACCGTAAATTCTCTGCTTGGAGCCCGCGGCGTGATAATTGGTTCGGATGGCGTGCCTGTCGGTCAGATCAGCGGCACCGGGCCGGTTTTTGACTACAAAGGAACGCTCCGCGGCCATGCAATGCCCGGAGGTTCTGTTGTTTCTTTAAATGGAACGGCAATCGGCTACATGAGCAACGGCGATGCTTATGATTTGTCTGGACGGCTGATCGGAAGCATTTTGAAAAAAAGTTTGGTCTTTTCAGATAATAACGTTTTTGGCGGCATCACCGGAATTAACGGCGCCCTTGAACTTGAGGGAGGCAAAGCTTCCGTTTCGCCTTATGGCTATGTCTTTGACCAAAACGGAGAGGTGATCGGCTCTGCATTGCCTGTTTCTCCCTTATACAGTCCGAACGGGTTGGTCGTTTCTTACGCCGGGTTAGACGGCACGGCTGTTTCCGAAACCGGTGCTCCGGCAGGAAGGCTGACTTCCGGAGGTTGGGTTTTGGATGAGCAAAACCGGCTGGCGGCCAAAAACATCAGCGCTTTTTATACGGCCGGAAGAAGCGGCAAATATCTCGGTTCATTGACACAGGATAACCTGCTGATGGACAGCGGTTTGAATATTATCGGAAAAATTTTGCCGGACGGTACGCTGGTTGAAACATCCCGCGCCGGCACGGTAAATTATATGCCGGTAATCGGAACGGCTTACGCGCAAAAGCTCGTTTTGGATTTCGGCGGACATTTGCTTGGCTATGCCGGAATTTTGGGCGAATTTTCCGATTTGAACGGCGCCAAAACAGGGCGCATTGCCGAACGCGGGTTTGCTGTGGACAATAACGGTCTTGTGATTGGAAGTGTTCAGGGATATCAGAATGTCGTTAATGAAAACTGCGAAACTTCCGGTGTTGTTACCCCGCGGGGAGATGTTCAGAATTTCCGGGGCGTCTATTTGGGCAGAATCTTATCAAACGGACAAGCCGTCGGCGACAGCGGCAACATGGTCGGGTTTGCCGTTCGCCGGGCACCAGTTATTGATTACAGCGGAAAGATCATGGGCTTTGTCGGCTCATCGGGAAAGGTTTTGGATTTTGCGGGCAAAGCGTTGGGATGCATTGACAGTCACGGTCGTTTGTCCAATGCCGACAAAGTTTTAATCGGCAAAAGCGCGGAATATGAACCTGTAATTGATTTTAACGGAAAAATTGCAGGGCGCGCCGTTTTGGACGGCAGTATTATTGATGAAAACGGGCGTGTCATCGGTTATCAGCAGCCGGATGGCAACGTGAATTCCGTTGAAGGTCTGCCGTTGGGAACGTTATTTAAATATAAAGTAGCCTTTAATTTGGATAACAAATTTATCGGCCGGGTTTTGGAAGATGGCACCGTTGTTGATGCAAAAGGCAATACGGCCGGGAAAGTCAGTTTTGACGGTTATGTCGAAGCAGATAATCAAAAAATAGGTTATGCCTTATATGATTTTTATGTCTATGACGCTGCCGGTAAAGTGCTTGGCTATATCGGGCGCAACGGCGATGTCGTTGATTTCAGAAACCAAAGCCTTGGGCGGATAGAAAGAGGATTCCTGCTGGATGCGGCTCAAAACGTTATCGGACGCGGCAGCCGTGATTACAATATCCGGGATGAATCCGGTTTGGTTCTGGGTGAGCTTGGTTTGAATGGCGATGTTGTCAACAATTTGCAGCTGGTTGTCGGAAAATTGGCTTCGGCAGGAGAAATTGTCAACCAGAATCAGGAAAAAATAGCTCAGGCGTATCCTTTGCAGTATTACAGCAAAGTTGCGGCATCCGAGCAGCGGAAAATGGTTTTTGACAAAGACGGCAATCTGGTCGGTTATTTGGATGAAAACGGCAATGTCCGGGATAAAGGAGGCAATATTATCGCAACGGCGGATTCTGCCGGTAATGCCGTAGATAAAGACGGCAATGTCATCGGTGCCAAATTGCAAAATCGTCCGGTTTTTGATAAAGACGGAAACATTATCGGACATGCGGATGAAAACGGCAATGTGCTTGATGCCAACGGTAAAGTTATTGGCAAGATTACAGAAAACGGTGAGGCAGAGGATGCCAGCGGCAACATTATCGGCGGTATCAATTCCGATTGGTATGAGCGTGCGCCGCGGCCGGTGCCGGTTGACCGGGAAGATGATGTCAGTCCAGCCCTGAAACTTTTGGAAAGCGCTCAGCATCGTAAATCGTTGGGAATTGCTCTGACCCCGGACGGTGAATATTTGGGAGAAATTTTAGAAGACGGCTCGGTAGTAAACAAACAGGGAAAGGTTCTCGGACGCAGAATGCCGGACGGGTTGGTGATAGACGATGACGGAACGCTTATCGGCGTTGAAGAAACCAAACGTCCTGAAACGGAAGGCAGCGGGATTTTCGTTCCGCCGGGCACGTTCGGCCAAGGCGGCGCTTATGGCACAGGAGAGGGATCTCCCGGCAATCTCGGTCCCGGAGGCGGCTATGGTCCCGGCGAACGTTATGATCCGATTCGCCAGGCGGCGTTGAATGCGGCAATGGCTGAACGCCGCAAAAACATTTCCGTCGGAAAAATCAGCAGCGGCATCCGCAAAGAAGCTTTTGACGGAATGCAGAAAGATTGGTCTGAACAGGGAATTGCCAAAATCATTTCCTCCTGGCGTGTTGATTTGAGCGAAATGATTTTTGCCGACAAACCGATTCCGGCAGTTATTTCTCGTGCGATTGATAGTAATAACCCCGCGCCGATTACGGCTTTTGTAGAAAGAAACGTTTATGCCGAAGAGGGACGCAATGTTATTATTCCCGCCGGCAGCCGTTTGGTCGGCAGCCTCGGCAGCGTAACGGCGACAACGGAAGCAACGTCGGAGTCTGCGCGTGTCCAGATTTCCTGGGAACGTTTAATTCGCCCGGACGGTTCGTTGTTTGTTTTCCAGGGATTAACGGCCGATGCCCAGGGGCGTGGCGGCGCATTAGGCTATGTTGACCAGCAATTGTTTAAAAAATATACTCTTCCGGTCATGACAACCAGCTTGACCAGCGCAACCTCCTACTTTATGGCGCCTAAAGACGAAAGCAGCGGCGATAACGAAACGCCGCGCCAACAGGCAGCCAATGATGCCCGGCAAAACTTCTTAAACGAAATGAATCAGGTCTTTGATGAAATCCTGGCCGATAAGTCGAATATCCGCCCGATGACATATATTCCCGCCGGTACCAGAATCATCGTATTCCCCAATGCCGATTTGTGGCTGAGGACAATTGAGCGCGATCAGGATTCTTCAACTCTGCTTGAGAAACCGACAATCTTTATTGACGACGGCGAAGCCATTGCCAGAAGAGATGCCCATCTGCGGGAAAATACCCAGAAGGTTGTTTCGGATTCTTCCACCGGCGGAGATGTCGTCTATGACCCGGCCGTAGGCGATGTCGAGAGTGCCAACACGCCTCCTCCCCTGGTTTCTTCTAAAAACAACAAACGTAACACCAGCCGTAATCCCGCCGGAATGACTTTGGCTCCGCCTCCGCCGCCGAGCTCATCCGGAAGCGGTACGGTTCAAAATACGACGTCCGGCAGTGAAAATTCTGCCAATAGCGGTGTTCCGGCCTTGTTCTGACAGGAGTAAGAAATGAGTTTTACGGTTTTGGAATCAATATTGCGCCCTTTATCCTACTGGTATAATCAGGATAATATCGAGGAGGTTGCCATCAACCGTTCCGGACAGGTTTGGCTGCGTCTTCGCGGCAAAAGAGCCTATCCGTGGGTAATGTATAAGGATGAAAAACTCAGCAAGCAGTATCTGACGGATTTGCTTTATATTATTGCCAATACTTATGAATTACCGTTTGATCCTATTCAGGGTAACCCGGTTGTATATGCGACCATTCCCGGGGAACACCGTTTTTCGGCAATTTGCGGCCGAAACGTCATGTATGATAACGACGATCTTACTGGCGGCATTGCGTTGACAATCCGCGTTCATGCCGATGACGTTGCGTTTGGATTGGGAGATTATGGACTGACTCAGGGCAGCGGTTTGCACAAAATCAATCCGCTTAAGGATATAAAAGAGCCTGAAGATCCATACGAACGCCTGCTTTTGAGTATCAAGCGCGGCGACCATATTTTGGTTTCCGGAGCGACTTCAACCGGTAAAACGACGTTCTTAAACAACCTGCTGAAAATTCTGGACATCAACAAACGTATCTTAACCATAGAAGATACCCGCGAATTGATTGTTCCGCATCCTAACCGGGTTCATATTGTCCTTTCGCGTACCGAACAGACCAACGCTCTGACTTATGCCAAAGTTATTGACCTTGTTGTCCGTTTTACGCCGGATGCCATCATCGGCGGCGAAATTTCAACCGGAAATGCCGGCGCAATCTGGGAACTGATGGGATCCGGGCATGACAACTGTCTGGCCACGATCCATGCCGAAAGCTCCGAAGCGGCATACCAGGCATTTACGGACCGTATTTTGCATACTTACCCGACCATTGACCGTAAAAAAACAATTGAAGAGATGCGCCAGAAACTGCGCGTGGTTCAAATTAACCGCGATGGCAACCTCCGTGCCGTTACGGAAGTCACTTAGCCGGCGGTATTTTTTCCTGCATGGTCGTATCCAGCTTGTTGTAGATGTTAAGCAAGTTGAGATAATTGATAAATGAGAAACGCTGATCGCTGTTTTCCATCATTTTCAGGTGCAACAGTCCGATGCCCAACTTGTCGGCAGCTTCCTGAATATCATAACCGCGCCTTTCTCTTTCTAAAGAGAGTTCTTGTCCCAAAAAATTATAGACAATATCTGTAAACAGGCGCGGATTTTCTTTATAGGCTAATAAAATATTGCAAAACCGAGGATTGTTCAGTTCCGCAGAATAGTCAACCATTCTTTTTCTCCCGGTTACAAACTTTCAGCCTCGGCAAATAGGCAAAAACAAAAGCCGAACTTGAAACATTTTTCAAAAAAAATTCTCAAAGTGGCAAAATACTACAACAGTTAAAGATAGAATGCAACCAAAAATTTGTTTGATTTGAAAAATGCACTCAATACATTGCCTATAGTGGCGGAATATTCAACTGAACAATATTGCCCGGACGAATTTTTGTATTTGAATAGCGCATATTTCCCGTTTCAATGACAAAACGCTGTCTTCCGGTCAACTGCGAAGCCAAATCATAAAAATCTCTGGCGTTGAGTTCCTGCCGCTGCGGATTCATGATATACAGGACGCAGCCCTGGGTTCTTTCCGCCACGCCGCATCTGGCACGGCCCCGGGGAACCTCGGGATTAACGACAACGCCCTGCAGGCCGTTGCGAACAACCTTTTCATCTGTAAAGAAAAGCATTCCCGTGACAATCCCCACAAAAAATAACACCGCGCCTAAAAGGATTAAAACTTTTTTTGTCAAATACGGCGGCAGCTTGGAAACCTCAAAAGCAGACGGAGCTTCCTGTTCAAAATCTTCTTCGTTAAGAAACTGCGGATTAGCATTGCCCTGAAAATTTTCAGGCAGGTTTGCCGTTGCCGGAAGGTTATCTTCATCCAGATAGGCGTCCAGGTCAAAAGCATCAGACACGCCGGAAGTTTCCGGTGTCGACGCAGGTTGTTGCGGCGTATCCTGACGGAAAGGATTGTTTGCTGGCATTGTCTGAGGGCTGGCAGCCGGAGGGCTGGCAGCCGGACTTTCCTGCCTTGGTGCTGCGTCAGGAACAGATGACTGCGGAATTTGAGGCATCATCCGGTTAATCGGACGTTTAACCTTTTTTAACTGCGGTCGCTGAACTTGCGGCTGGTTTCCCGGATTAAAGATGTTATCCATAACGAGATATCCTCCTTTAGCGAACGCTTACATGTTCTTCTGCAAATGTTTGTTTGTTTTCAGGGTCTTGATGATTCTCGGAACCATGAAAACAACCGTTTCGGATTTAGGTTTGCTGACGCCGAAAATTCCGTTGGGAATTCCGATAACCAAAAAATTCTCGCCAAGTTTGCTGCGAATATCAAATTGCGTAATTTCCCCGTTTTTAGATTCCAGAGTTATACTTGAAAATATTTTGTCGTTTTGTTCAAAAGACGCTTTTGCCAGAATGGAAAGATAAGATTCCATCGACTGGCGGCTGGCGCATTTTCCGATATCAAAACGGGAAAACCACAAGTTGGGTACGACAAATTTTCCTTCCGCAACGAGTTTAACTTGGGCTTGTTGTCCCAAAAAAGCACGCAGACTGTCAACGTTAATATCGTTAGAGGTTGTCAAAATCCGCCCCAAAACGCCGGGCTTTGTGCTTTTGATGGAACCGAATTCAAAGGTATTTAACAACTGCTGCCACTCAATATCCTGATTGTTATACGGATATAATGTAAATACTCTGACGTCAAAAGCAATAAGAATTGGATTTTCTTCAAAATAGCCGATCAGGTTTACAATTTGGTTTTTCAATTCATAATCGGCGTCAAAGGTAATGGTGTAATCGTCAAAATCCGCCGTAAAATCGGTAATCCCGGCGCCTCGTAAAACATCCAGTATTGCCAGCAAAATTGGCCGGGATTGCGGCACGTAAAGACTGAAATTGGCTTTACGGCTGATGCGCAGCGTTTTGTTGTTGGCATCATAAGTATAATAAATTTCAGCAGCCTGGGTAATCACATCAATAACTTCAGTCAGTTCTCCCCGCAGATTTTCGGCCGAGATACTGGCATAAGGTGCATCTTTGGCAACAAGTTTGATGCCGGCTTCCTTAGTCAGCTTGAGCAGAGCGCGTTCTGCCGGCATAGTTTCAAAAGAAAAGCCGTTAACCTCAAAACGCGGCAAAAGGTCATTAATCCCGTTCCTTTGCAGATTAAAAGCTTTCAGATTATACGGGATGGTTGAGATCATTTGCTGGGTGTTCCAGTTGACAAAGCAACGCAGGGGCGTTTCCAGATCAAGCTGATTGGCGCCTTTTGGGGTGCGGATTTCCGGATAAGTGGCTTTTTCCATCGTTGCGGTATATACGGGAGTTTGCGAAACTTCTTCCGTAACCGTATTAACGGCGTTGCGGTCGCCGCTGCAGGCGCCGGCCGTCAAAAAAAGCGCGGAAACAAACAGGTATTTTATTTTCGTTCTTATCATGACCTTATTTTGCTCCATTTTGTGGCAAAGGGTTAGAAGCCGGATTTATGGTTTTTTGAGTTTGGTTTTGCCCCGACTGCTGAGGCCTTTGCGGATGTCCCTGTGCTTGCTGCGGTCGTGCCTGTTGAGGCTGTCCGGGCTGTTGGGCGTGCTGCGGCTGATTTTGCTGCGGCCGCGGCTGTTGCGGTTGAGGCTTGGACTGTGTTTGCGGTTTTTGAGGCGCATTATGCTGTTGGTTGTGCAACAGTTTGTCAACGACCTCATCCATGGACATTCCCGCGCCGACGGTCGGGTCAACGGACTTGTCTATGGCTCCCAGCGCCTCTTTCATCTTGTTAAGTTCATCCTGGTCCTGTTTAATCATTTCAGGCGAAGCATTATTTTTCAGTTCGGTTTTAAATTCGTTGAGATTTTTTTTCAGGGCATTGATTCCGCCGGCCAGCTTTTTTTCAACATAAGAATACAAGTCGGGATGCGCAATGATATAGTCGCCCGTTTCGCTGATTTCTTCAAGAATGTCAAGGATATATCCGTAGAAAGGATATTCTTCCATGGCAATGTTTCCCTGCCGGACGCAACGCGCGGCAATGCGGGAAATCGTACGGTCATAATAATCTTTCAGCAAAACGTAGTTGTCAACATACCAGGTGTCTCCCTGCGTATTTTTACCGCTGCTGAAAGAATTATTCGCTTCCATTTGTAGTTACTCCTTATCGACTGCTTTCTTTTAATTTAATTGAGCAATAGAGCTTTGTAAATTATTATTTTAATCTTGTAGAATACTATTTTTATACGGATCGGTCCGGTTGTTTTCCGCAGCTGAATCTTTTATGGCCTGATGAGGATAAGGCATTGCGGAGACAGCCTCTCCTCCCGAAACGGCGGCAGGATTGCTGACGGCTTTCTGGAAGAACAGGTTACCGCTGCAAATGGAGCTTTGTGCGGCAATGGGCTGTAAATTATCACTGTGAAAAGACACGTTTTCGGGCGAGGGCGTTTCCTCGACATACTCCCATTCCCAGTCTTGCCCTTCAACACCTTCTTCATCATTTGAGGGGGCTTCCGTTTGATGTTCGTCACCGGGTTGTTCTTTATCCGGGCTGCCGAATCCCCAATCATCGGAAACGTCCGTCATTACGGATGCCGGCGTTTCGTCGGTAAAGGTTCCCCAGTCATTGCCGTCGTTTTCTGTCGTATCCAGCCACATATTCTCGCTTTTAGGGGCATCATACTCTGTTTCCGGACGAAAAGGCTCATCATCATTGTCGCTTTCCGAAAAATCATTTTCAATTGCATCACTGTCTGCGGCATCAGCCGTTTCTTCTTCCGGAAGCGGTTCGGTGGTCGACGGTTCGACGGGTGCAAATATACCGGTTTCAAACGTCTCGTCGTTTTCGGGCAGATATTCTGCAACATCTTCCGGCTCATCCGCTGTAAAATCTGCAATCGGAAATTCGGTATTTTTTTCTTCGCTCGGCAACTGAAAATCGCTGTCACTTTCCCAGGAAACGGCAACAGATTCAGCCGGTTCTGGCAAGGCATCTTCAATATTTTTCTTTTTCTTCTTTTTTTTCTTCTTTTTCTTGGGAGCCGGAGTTTCCGTTTCGGCAAAGGCCGGAGAAGCTTCTTCTTCAAAGACGGGAGTTGCCGGAATTTCTTCTTCCGGAACAAGATTGTCCGTTGCCCGGAGTTCTCCGCTGTCGGCCGCCGACAGGTAGGGGGGCAGCGGGGCATTGATGACAATCGGTTTCGAGCCTAGAGCGTCGATAATGTTTTGCGTGGATATTTTCTGACTCTCTTTCAAGGCAACAGAAATAATGGCGGAAAGTTCCTTCGTTTGTGCCTGAGCGACCTCCCGGTATAATTGCGACTGAGCTTTCACAATCGTGTCGACCATTGCTTCCAGATTGTTGTTATTGGCCGTTTGGATAGAGGCAAGTTTATCGACAATCAGATTCAGCTGCGGTGCATAGTCTGCCGTATTAATCTGAATGTTATTAGCGTTGTTGTTATTGGCGGCCGCGTTTCCGGAATTTGTGTTCAGCGTGTTGTGCTGAATCATCATCTGCACCAGTTTTTGCTGGGAATCATTAATAAGCTTGGCAATTTCCAGAGTATCGTTTTTCTGTCTTTCGTTTACGCTGTTCAATGCCTTGGCAAAATTTGCCTGAGCCTGATCCAGATATTTTGCAAAATCCTGTCCGTTTCCGCTATTGGCTTGTTGTGCGGCAGCTTCTACTTTTGCCAGACGTCCGGCAATTTGCTGCTGGCTGTCCAAAAGCATACGGATCAGTTGTTTGGTTTCTTCGCTAATTTTGGGCTGCGGAACGGCGGCGGTTTGTGTCCCCTGTCCGGAAGCGCTTCCCATTTCAGCGATTTTTGCTTGTGAATCGCTCAACATTTTGGAGATGGTCATCATATCTTCACGGCGTTCGTTGTTTTCGCTTTGCAAAACCTTGACGATTTCCAATTGGGTCTGTCCTAGGGTATTGATGATGTTTTTAATATCGTCCTTTTGTTCGGCATTGTTTTTCTGCATGGCAGCTGCCAGTACGGAAGCAAATTCTTGGGCAAAGCCTTTGTCCATGGACAGGTGAGCTGTTGTTGCCACGGCCGGTGCTGCAGCCGCAGCCATAATCGGAGCGGCAGCCGGTTGAGGAGCCGGTGCGGCCTGTATTTTGGCGGCAGCCTGAACCTGTGCTTCGGCCAGAGCTGTTGCCAGAATCTTGGCTTTTGAAACTTCTTCGTCGGCAATTTCCGCCGATATGGCGGCAGTCGGTTGGACAGCTTTTGCCAGCCCGGCCTTTTCCGACAGTTCATCAACATAATCCTGCAAAACGGCTCCGCCTGGCAGGGAGCTGAAAAGCCCGCGGATTTCTGCCGGAAGCTCCAGCAACATCTTATTGAAAGCTTCTTTCTTTTCAGCACTGAAAATATGCAGCTGCCGGTAAATGTTCAAAAAGCGCTGAGCAACGATAACGGGATCTTCCTCCCCGTTTCGCTGAGCTTTTCTTCTGGCTTCCGATGTCCTGTCTTGTTCAAGCATTACCGTTTTTTTCAAATTACACTTTATCCATAATACCGATTCTAAGCGAATGATGTAAATTTCAGGTTAATAAAACAAAAAAACCACCGGAATACGGTGGTTTTTTTTAATAAATCTTCTGATTTACAAACTGATGAAAACAACCTTATGGGCATGCATCAGTCCGTCATTGCCCAAATCTATTTTTTCCTCAGGATTCCAGCGGATTCCGTATAATTGTCCTTCATCATCTTCGCGAATGGAAATAATCTGGGCTTCCGTGTCCGAAATATAATAAACGGCAATGTCTCCCACGCTGATAACTTCTTGCGGATCTACGTAAAGAATGGAACGCGTCGGCAACAGCGACCCCAGTCGACGGGTGCACAAATTAACGGCATAAGCTTCTTTTTTGTTGTACAATTGAGCCGGACGCTGAACTTTTTTAAGCTCTTCCTCAAAATTAATGATGACATTGCCGTCTTTGCCTGCTGTGCCGTAAACGGATATTTTCATGCCGTCGGGAGAGGCATTGCCGAAAGAGGCAATTGCGCCGCGCGGATTGGAAAGCAGTTTGTATTTCGCGTCATTGCGCTGGATAATTTCTTCCAGCATTCCTTTACTGTCCAAACTCTTGATTTCGTCCCGAAGCTCTTCCGGCGCCATTTTGAGAGCTTTGGCAATATTTTTGAATTCATTATCCGATACTTCGCGCTGTCCCATTTCAATCCGGTGATAAACGGAAAGGGTCATGTCTGAACTTTCGGCAACTTCAATCAAAGTCAGATTTTTTTCATTGCGGATCTGGCGCAACCCGGCACCCAGAGTTTTCAAACCTGTCTTTTCATTGATTTTGTTGCGGCGTTCCTGCTCGCGGCGCCAAGCCTGAACAATCTCCTGCTGGGAGTTTTGTTCATTGACGAACAATTCCTGTAGCGGGCAATCCAAAAATTCCGCCACACGTACCAACTGTTCCTGGTCAACCCGGCGATACCCTTTTTCAATTTTGGAAATCGCAGACAAGCTGACTCCCAAATGATCTGCCAGCTCCTGCATTGAGCGGCCGCGCAGACGACGGTACATTCTGATTTGGTTGGGGAAAATAATTTCTTCCATTTTGGATTACCTCACGAAAAATATAACACCAAATATCACTAAATGCATATTAATCGATCCGAAATATTAATCAAGAAAATAGTACAAAAAAAGACAATTTGTGTACAAATATCAAAAATACTCCGGCCGGAACCCTGTTAAATCAGAATTGGTCTTTGGTTCTGAATTCATACATATTGGCGTCTTTAAATTCATGATGTCCGCGAAGATACTTTTGAATTTCCAAAGCTTTTTCCTCTCCGACGATTCCTTTTAGTTCGTCCCACGGCATATCTCTGAAACGCCCTTCCTGATAGTAGCGCTGATATTCCGAAGAAACGCCGTAAGATGTTTTAACGCTGTTTTCGTCGATTTTTCCGTCACGTTTTCCGTCTTCGGTCCGGAAAGAAGCCTTAGTGTTAATGATGCCGTTGGACGACAGAGTCGTTCCGCGGCCGCGGGCATCAATCGTGGTAAACTCGGTTGTCAACCGGTTGTTGGCGTCAAAGGACAGCTTGGCAATTGTTTTGGAACCGTCGGCATTAATTTCTTCATAACCAATGCAGCGTCCGTTTCCGTCATAGATAGCTTTTTGCTGCGTATACATTTTGGCATTGATATTCATATTTGGCATTCTCTGCCCGATGAGATCCTTAACGGCGGCGACAGCCATTTTGTCGCGCCCTTCCACACCTTGCGGAATATCAAGCATACTCATAGCCTTGTCTTTATAGCGTCCCTGACGGTCAAAGGCCGACGATCCTTTAAGAGAATTGCGCACCGTTGAATCCCTTGTTCCGATAACCTTGCCGTCTTTGTCTAAATAAGTCTTTGAGGTCGTGCTGAACGTATCGTTTTTAATTTTGCTTTGTGTTACGGTGCCGACTTTGGTACCAAACCCCCAGTGGCGCTTGCCGTCTGCCTGAACTTTTCCCGGAATCCATGCGCGATTTGTTTTAACGGTATTTTTGGCCAGAGTGGTACTGCCGTCTGCATTTTCGGTCAAAACAAAAGTTTTGCGTCCGTTGCGGGAAGTGTAGGTATAGGTGTTTCCGACTTTGGTTCCTCTTTGTCTGGCGCGGTTGGTCTGATATTTCATAAGTGCCTGCCGGCCAAGTCCGGCAGTGCCGTGAACCAGATTTACAACGCCTTTGCTTGCCGCTTCTCCGGCAGTTTCGCGCAGCGGTTTGGTTGATTTCAAAGCCATGCCTTTGGCCATGGAACCGCCCATGGTGGCAATTTGGCTGCCGATGGAAGTATTGGAAATGCTGCCCGAGAAATTCCCGGCAAAGTCGCGTGCTTCAGCCATTACCGTCCACATCAAAATCAAAACAAAACAAACTTCCAAAAACGCTTTTGAAAACCAGGCAAGTTCTTTTAAGATGTCTGCTATGTCACCACCGGTTCCGGCCAACAGATCATCCAGAGAACCGGTTGATTGCACGAGAATATTTTCAAAAGCCGTTGCCAGCATCAGGACAATCAACGACATAAACAAAAAGGCAAACATGGAGTTAAGAAAAGTTTCCCAAACTTTTTTGGTGTATTTTTGCGTGCTTTTGAAAGCGAAAGCACCGATAGCCATCGGCAGCAAAGCGCCCGCCACGGCCAGCTGGATAACCGCATCGACCATTAAAAACGGCACGGCGATAATCATAACCATGGCGCCGACCCACAGGCCCAGCCCGGTCAGAAAATAGCCCAAATGCGGAATAATAAAGGCTTTCCTTTCCCAAGAATAGCACATTGCCGCACTGCCCAATGCTTTGACGCGTGCCGCCCGTTGCTGGATCAGGGTCATGGTACAGATAATGCTGTCGCCCATGGATTTAGGCAGCGCGCCTTCACCCGTGGTATCATCATAAATGTTTGTCTCCGGGCAGGTGAAAGTTCCTTTTTTGCCATCTTGGGACGGGACGCCGACTTCCTGCGGCGAAACCGTTGCTTCGGCAATATTCATGCCTGTCTGAAAAACCGGATTCAAAATCAGATTCATAAAAGAGGAAACGCCGCCTTGCAGAATAAGTACGGCAATCATAACCAAAAAAGCCTGTCTGATGACTGATTGGGCCAAATCTTTAAAATCCCTGACTTCCAGCGTTGCGGTAAAATTCAGGACGGTTATAGCCAGCCAGATCGCAAAAGCGATAATAACAACCTTGATAACTGAACCAGAAAAGGTGTTAATGGATTGCAGGGTCATTTTGCTGGCGGTGTTGAACGCAACCTCCAACAACCCGCAGAAAGTGCATTTTTCAATCTGCTTATAATAGCAGGATGGATGGCATTTATTTGTACCGGAACAAGGATCGATTTCAAAGTTTGCATACGATGAAACAACTCGCGTTTCCAAATGCTTTTCACCGTCTTTTTCAGTGACCTTTAAACATGTCGCCACGCCAGGATCTGCTTCAATTTTGCAAATTTCACCAGGTTGACATACTCCGGACTGAAAAGGAGAGGATTTTGCTGTTTGAATACCGTTGGTATAAAGGCAGGCACAACGAACTTCTGTAGCAACGCCTTCCAAACAATAAGGAAGAGTTTCTTCTTTTTCTACCATTGTTCCGTTTTCAAAAGTAAAAGATTTTACCGATGTGCTAGGTATAGGAAGAGGTTTGTTTCGGTCTAAAACAGGGATTGAGGCTGAAGCCAGAGAATCTGGTGTAAGATTTTGCGCATGAACGGTTGTCGTTGCGGAAAACAACGCAATGCATAAACTCAAAACAAATATGTTAATTATTCTGCTCATTGTTTTTGTCCTGTCGTTGCATCGGAGCTGTTTCCTTTGTTGTTTTTATCCTCCGCTTTTTCTCCTGAAGATTCTTTACCGCTGTTTTCAACGGCTTTCCCAGCTTGTTTAACGGCTTTTCCCGCCATTTCAACACCTTTTCCGGCTGCTTCGACGCCTTTGCCGACAGCTTTTCCGGCTGCGGCTACGGCTTGCCCGACCACAGGAATGGCATTGGCAGCCTGCGCCACACCACCGATAGCTTTCCCAGCGCCCTGAACACCTTTTCCGGCCGCCTGCATTCCGGCGCCAGCCGCTTTCATTCCGGCACCTGCCGCCTGAGCGCCTGCAGATCCGCCTCCGCCTTCTTTACCTCCGCGAAAAGCGCCGCGTATTTTTCCGACTGCACCGCCGACGAGGTTTTTCACACCTACGCCTGTTTGATGCAGGGCAATGTCTCTGGCCAGTCCGGCCGGTTTTAAGGCAAGGTCTTTGACAGCTTTGGTTGCCGCGGTAGCCCAATGATGCATTGGCTGGGCATTGCCGAACATTTTGTCGGGGAAGAACTTGTTAACCAGTTCGTTGGCGGTTGACTGCACCAGTTTATAAGAATACAGGAACGCAAACAGCAGCAACAGAAACATAATGCTGAACAGCTGGAGTTTACTGGCAACAAAATCAATATTTTTTTGGTTAGCGTCACGGTCAAGGGCGCCGTTTTTAAATGATGCATCCATCGCATCATACAAAGCCTGTATACCGCCGGATCCGTCTTCGTCAAACACGCTGTCGACCAGCCCCATGGCAAAAGCGGTGGTAATGGCCAAAAAGGCAAAAGTAGCCGCCGCTTTGAACATGATGCTCAGGCACAGCATGACTTTGTCGCGTGTCAGACCGAACGGCCACAACCCAACCACAATCGGCATGGCAATAACCGCAAATCCCATCTTATAGGAAATGTCAACCAAATAATAAGCCACGGCCATTGTCAGCAGAAAACCGGTACACCAGATTAAAATGCCTTCAAACCACATAATAACATTTGTCGGATAAATAGCTAAAGGTCCAAAAATCTCCAGTTGCCAAGCTCCGCCGTTTTTAAGTGTCGCATAGCAGGATATGGCATTGCCCAAGACCATATTTTCGGCGGTTGTATCGGTAATGGCTTTAGTGGCGCCGAGAATGCTGTTCATCACCGACTTGTCCATAATATCCGTCGGTCCATCATATTTGACGTCATCCAAATTAATAATCAGCGAAGAAGGATCCATAACCCCGCCGCCGGAAGAAACACTGCCGCCGGAAACATAGGTGGATGAAAGGTCAATAGAAGCGGCACCGGGAGTCATCCAGCATTGTTCGGGAACTTTTTTGCCGTGGGTGAAGCCATCAGGGAAGGTGTCTACATATTTGCCGTTACATTTGTTTTTATCATATATATAAAGTTTTCCTTGTTGCAGCCGCAACGGATCGACATATACGGAATTATAAGATTTTCCTTCCCAGCTTCCTGTAAACTGGATATCTATGTGCAAGTGAGCGCTGCTGGAACTTCCGGTATTTCCGATAAAGCCGATTTGCTGTCCTTGCACCACTTCGGTTCCGTTTAATGCCGCAAAGTAAGAATGTGTTTTAGGCATCATATGCAGGTAACGATGCAACCAGACGTTTCCATTTTTGTCAATCGTCTGGATAGATGCTGCGTAACCGGCAGAAGATGATGCTCCGCCAAAATACGACAGTTTGCCTGAGGCCATGGCAAAAACCACGCCACCCTGCACACCGGAAGTTCCGATGTCCAGCCCCATATGGCTGGTAGAACCCTTGCACGGTGGATTTTTCCCTTCAGGGCAGTTAACCGTCGGCGGAATACGGCAGCCAGCCGGACTGGTCAGGTGTCCGGTATTGGTACCCGGAATCTTAAAGCTCGGGATATCGAATTCCTTGGCCATCTTTTCGACTTCGGCTGAACTTTCAAGCAATTTCAACTGTTCGGGTGTATATTCTAAGGATGTACTCTCCTGTTTTTCCGCAACCGGAGTTTCTTCAAGTTTTTGCCGAGCCTCCTGCTCTTCTTTGGCAACTTCTTCTTCGTTAATGTCATCCCAGACATAATCTTCGGTATAGGGCTTTAATTTTACGGGATCCCAAAATTGCTGGGCGATAATGGCGCCGGTTCCCATAATCGGAGTGATAAAATAGGTCTTGACAACGGACAGGCCGGAAACAATGAACCAATAGGCCAAAGCCACTTTGAAAGCAAATTTGATAAGTTCGTTAAGAATATTTCCCGGGTCTAGCTGGGTAAAGGAAGAAACATTGCGCAGCCCCCAGATTAAAATCCACAGAATAGCGCCCAGCCCAAGCAGGGTCAG
>CALXTO010000006.1 GCA_944391425.1 uncultured Alphaproteobacteria bacterium
GGGTATAGCTCAGTTGGGAGAGCGAATGGTTCGCAATCATTAGGTCAGCGGTTCGATCCCGCTTACCTCCACCAATTCAAAAACAAAATCGCAGCTTTTTAAGAACTGCGGTTTTTTTGACAGACAAACTTTCAATGCCGGAATCAAAACAATCCAAAATTATCCGCAGGGGCAGGCTTGAATCTTAAAAAGCATTTTTAATATGCCGGAAGGTAAATGGAAATTTGATCAGCACCGCATCAAAACGGATGTCCCAGCCTGCATATTTGGGATGCGTCATCAAAAAAGCTTCGGCGCTGCGGCGAATTCGTTCGCGTTGCTGAACAAGAACGGAGTAAGCGGCGGTTCGGATATCCGCACGTTTCTTTATTTCAATGAAAACCAAGGTTTTTCCCCGGCGCATAATCAAATCTACTTCCCCGGCTCCGGTACCCCGGCCAAAGCGAAAGTTGCGGGCGACGGGAAAATAGCCTTTGCAAATCAGCCATAACATGGCAATCGTTTCGGCAAAATGTCCGCTGTGATAGTTATTCATTTTTTATTCTCAAAGCCAGTTCATAAATTTCATTTTTGTTAAAACCGTATTTTTCAACCAGATTCCGAACAGCCGTTTTAAGACTGTTTTGCGCCAGTTCTTGCCGTAGAAGATCTTCGGCGTTTTGATACGGTTTTTCTTTTTCGGCGGGCGGCGACACCATCAAAACCATTTCGCCGCGCGGCTCATTTTTTTCAAACCGGCAGATAAGTTCTTCCGCCGTTCCGTTCAGGCATTCTTCATACATTTTGGTAATCTCGCGGGCGACGGACATTTCCCGATTACCGAAAACTTCTCCGGCTTTTTTCAGAGTTTTGACAATACGGTTGGCTGTTTCGTAAAAAATCAGCGTGGCATCTATACCTTTCAGGTTATTGAATAAATCTTCCCTCGCTTTATCTTTATTGGGAATAAAACCGGCAAACATAAATTTGTTGGTTGGCAGGCCAGAGAGTTGTAAAGCACAAATCAGAGCGCAGGGTCCGGGAATAGTGTAAACACAAACGCCTTCTTGCCGGCAGCGGCGAATCAATTTGTAGCCCGGATCCGAAATCAACGGGCTGCCGGCGTCGCTGATCAGGGCAATGCTGTTGCCGTTTTTCGCCATTTCCAGGATTCCGGCGGCATGCTCTTCCTCGTTATGGTCATGAAGCGTTATAAACGGTTTGCGGGTTTCCAGCCCCAGCAGGGTAAACAGCTTTTTGGCGATTCGGGTATCTTCACAGGCAATGACGTCGGCGTTTTGTAAAACACTGCGCGCTCTTTCCGAAACATCAGCCATGTTGCCTATTGGAGTTGCAACGATATAAATGCCGTTTTTCAAAAATACCTCTCTTTACAATAAGTTTTTTTTCATCTACAACTTAAATTAAGATTGTTTCATTTTAGGATAAAAAGCAAGTGTTAAAAAAAATTAGTTTTTTGTTGTTATGTCTGGGAATCGCCGGCTGTTCTGGACCGCGGGTTGCCAAAATCGCCGACAGCGGCGGCAGCCAGGCTTTTAATACGGATATCAGCGAAATCAATATTGCACCCGGTACGGACGGTTTTCGGGTCGGCGTCCTTTTGCCGCTGAGCGGTTCGGCCTCCAAATATGGGCAAGGCATGAAAAACGCAACCATGATTGCGCTGGAAGACATAAAAAACCCTAATCTGATTTTGCAATACTATGACACCAAAAGCACACCCGGAGGTGCCCGGACGGCTGTTGCTAATGCCATACGCCAGCGTTCCAACCTGATTATCGGGCCGTTGATGAGCACGGAGGTTCAGGCTATTGCCAACGAAACGATTTACCGTGGTGTTCCTGTAATTGCATTTTCGACCGCGCAGGAAGTTTTGCAGCCGACGGTTTATACCATGGGACTGCTGATAGAAGAACAGGTTGACCGGATTATGACCTTTGCCACCCAAAAAGGGAGAAGACGTTTTGCGCTGCTGTTACCGGATAATTCAACCGGAATTGCCGTTGCCAAAGCCGCTGTTAAATCGGCTCAGAAAAACAACGTAGAAGTCACCGTCATCGGTTTTTATCCGCCGTCGACTTCCGATTTTTCGGGCATTATCAAGCAAATGACAAATTACAATGCTCGCCAGGCCAGAGCCGCCGGGATTAAGAATGCGCTGAAAAGCCGCGCCAACGCGGGCGATGCCGCCGCCCGGCGTGAACTGAAGCAAATGGAAACCCAGGTTGGAGCCGGAGATGTAGGCTTTGATGCCGTGATTATTCCTGAAAACGGTGCTAAGCTGACATCGGCGATTTCGATGTTTGCCTATTATGATGCGGCTTATCCGCAAATACAGTTTTTAGGGACGTCAGTCTGGGAAACGGGAGCTTTTAATAAAGAATCAACGATTGTCAACAGCTGGTATCCTGCAATTTCCCGAACCCACAGTGCTTATTTTGCCACTAAATATTACAATATTTTCGGCGAAAGACCGAGCAGCCTTTATTCCTTGGCATATGACGCCGTAGCCCTGGCAAATGAATTGTCCAGGCAGCAAACCGATAATTTGAATATGATAATAACGGATCCGGATGGCTACGCCGGAATCAACGGTGCTTTCCGCTTTTTTGACGACGGAACCAATCAGCACAGCTTGGATATTGTCGAAATCCGTTCCGACGGTGATGCCGTTATCGACGAAGCGCCGCGCCGTTTTAATGACGACGGCAGCGGACAGCGCCTGTCTCCGGTAGATTTGAGCCGGGTTTATAAAGCTCCGTCCATTTACGGCAAAGATACCGCAACTGCCCAAATTGCCATCTACGGTGCGGTTTTGCCGGAAAACGGGTATTATCAGGCGCCGACGGTGTCGGAAGGCTTTGACGTCGTTATTCCCTAAAACAGCAGATAAAACTAAATTTTACTTGAAAATCCCCCGGGATTTGTTAAGTATAGCTATTGGAGGGCTTGCGGGTTAGCCATTCGCCAACCCGGTCAGGTCCGGAAGGAAGCAGCCGTAACGAATTAGGTTAAGGTCGCCTGCTCTCCACCACTTTTTATAGGTTTGAACTTTTAATGGCTGAAGAAATTCAAAAACAAGAAGATTACGTCGTTCTGGCTCGCAAATACCGCCCGCAAAACTTCAACGAACTGTTGGGGCAGGATGCTCTTGTGCAAACGCTGACCAATGCCATTAAAAACAATCGCCTGCATCATGCTTATATTCTGACCGGAATTCGCGGCGTGGGCAAAACCACCACTGCCCGCATTATTGCCAAAGCACTGAACTGTACCGGCAAAGACGGGCACAGCGAGCCGACTGTCAATCCCTGCGGCATTTGCGAGAATTGCCGGGCAATTGCAGAATCCCGTCATATTGACGTTTTGGAACTTGATGCGGCATCGCGTACCAGTGTGGATGATATTCGCGAAATTTTGGACGGTGTGCGTTATAAACCGACCAATGCCCGTTACAAGATTTACATCATCGACGAAGTCCATATGCTTTCCAAGAGCGCGTTTAATGCTTTGCTCAAGACTCTGGAAGAACCGCCGTCACACGTTATTTTCATTTTTGCAACAACCGAAATCCGCAAAGTTCCGATAACGGTTTTGTCTCGTTGTCAGCGTTTTGATTTACAGCGGCTGACGATTGAAACTCTGATGAAACATTTTCAAAACATCATTCAAAAAGAAGGCCTGGAAGCCGAGGATGAAGCCTTGCACCTGATTGCCAAAGCAGCCGATGGGTCCTGCCGCGACGGACTTTCGCTTTTGGATCAGGCAATTGCCCTGGGCGGCGGTGTTATCAAAACCGATATTGTCAAAAACATGATTGGCCTGGCTGACCGCAGTCAGACATTTGAACTGTTTGAAAAGCTGCTTGGAGGCAAACTTGAAGAGGTTACCGCCAATTTGACGGAACAGTATAAAAACGGAGCAAATCCGCTGACAATTCTGCAAGATCTGATCAATACTACTCACATGGTGGCAAAAGCCAAGATTGTTCCGGCTTTTGCCAAAGATGACAGCCTGTCAGAAAGCGAAAAAGAACTTTGCCAGAAACTGGCGCCGACAACGTCAATCGCCGTTCTTTCCAAAATCTGGCAAATGATGATAAAAGGTCTTGGCGAATTGAATTTGGCGCCGGTGCAGATTGATGCTTTGGAAATGATTTTGATCCGCATTGCTTATTCCGCAAGCCTGCCGACGCCGTATGAAATTTTAAACGACGTAAAAAAAAACTCTAAATTAGACGCGCCCGCTGCCGTTGTTGCCGCTGCAGCCAAACGCCCGGAACCCGTTTTCGCTCCGGCGGTTCCGATTCGGGAAAAAAACGCTGCCGATGTTACGGGAGAGATCTTTAACAAACCGGAAGAGCTGATCGCTTATTTGGAAGCCTCTAAAAAGATGCTTTTGGTTTACAGCCTCAAAAACGACGTTTCTTTTGAGGAATTCTCCCAAGGACGAATCAAAATGGCCGCCTCGGATAAAATCAATAATGATTTTCTGCTCAATCTGCAAAAAATTTTGGCCGAGGCGACCGGGCGGAAATGGGAAATTGAAATCAGTCGCGGACAACTGGGCGAAACCATTGCCGATCGGGAAAAAGCCCAGGATACCGCCAACAAGAAAAATGTATCCGATCTGCCGCTGGTAAAAGCGATTTTGAGCGAATTTAAAGGCTCCAAAATCGAAACGCTGACCCGCAAAATCAACCGGACAACAGAAGAGGATGAAGAAACCTCTTTTGAGGAAAATGAAACCTATTTTGATGAGGATTTATAAACATGATGAATATTCAGGGACTTATGAAACAGGCTCAGGCCATGCAGAAGAAAATGGAAGAGGAACAGGCTAGACTGGCTGCTGAAGAGGTTGAAGGAACTTCCGGCGGCGGCATGGTCAAAATCACCCTGAACGGAAAATTCGAAATGAAAAAGCTTAATTTGGACAAATCACTGCTTGATCCGGAAGAAAGCGAAGTCTTGGAAGACCTGATTGTAGCCGCTTATAACGATGCCAAAACCAAAGTCGACGCCAAAATGCAGGAAAGCATGAGCGCCATGACCGGCGGTTTGAATCTCGGCGGATTGAAACTACCGTTTTAGAGGTTAAAATGGCCGGAAATGACATTGAAAAGCTGATAAAGTTGGTAAGCAAGCTGCCTTCTCTGGGGACCCGCTCGGCCCGGAGGATTGTTCTGCACCTGCTCAAAAAGAAGGAATCGGTTATGCTGCCGCTGATTGAAGCTTTGAATGAAGTTTCCGCCAATATCCGCACTTGTGAAATTTGCGGCAATTTTGATACTTCTTCTCCTTGTTCGGTTTGCAGCTCTGCCCAGCGTGACGACACTATTCTCTGTGTGGTACAGGATGTGGCGGATTTGTGGGCAATGGAGCGTGTTTCACTGTTTAAAGGCAAATATCATGTGCTGGGCGGCGTTTTATCGGCGCTGGAAGGTGTCGTGCCCGAGGATCTGAATATTGAGCCGCTGGCCAAAAGAATCTCTTCCGGCGGCATAAAAGAACTGATTCTGGCATTGCCCGCCACCATTGACGGGCAAATCACTTCGCACTATTTGTCCTCCCGTTTTAAAGACAGTGGCGTTAAAATCACTACGCTGGCGCAGGGAATCCCCATGGGGGCGGAACTGGATTATATGGACGAAGGGACTTTGCAGCTGGCACTGAATTCACGCAAGGTTTTATAAAAAGCAGATTCTTAAAAACTCTCCGGTTTACAAACAGCACCGCGATCGGTTTATGCCTTTCCGGTTTGTGAAGTGCTTTTAAGCTGTCCGCAGGCAGCGAGGATATCCTGCCCGCGCGCCACGCGGATCGGCGCCTCGTATCCGGCAGCTTCCAACTCCCGTGAAAAAGCATGAACTTTGTTATTGGAACTCGGTTTAAAATCACAGCCGGGCCAGGGATTAAACGGAATCAGATTAAACTTGGCGCCCAATTTGTATTTTTTCATCAGGGCAATGAGTTCTTTCGCATCCCCAAGGGAATCATTAAAGTCTTTAAGCATCAGATATTCAAAAGTAATCATACGGCTCATGCCCATGACTTCCTGATATTTTTGACAGGCGGTAAGAATTTCTTCAATGGGGTAACGGTCGTTAATCGGCATAATCTGCGAGCGTTTTTGATTGTTGGGCGCATGCAGACTGATTGCCAGTTTAACGCCAAGCTCGGTTGCCACGGCCGGAATATGGGGAACAATTCCGGAGGTTGAAAGAGTAATCCGTCGTTTGGAAATGGCAATGCCGTCGCCGTCTGAAAGGATTTTCAGCGCTTTGAAAACATTTTCACGGTTATGCAGCGGTTCACCCATACCCATAACCACAATATTGGAG
The DNA here is from genome assembly GCA_944391425.1 of uncultured Alphaproteobacteria bacterium. GTDB lineage: Bacteria > Pseudomonadota > Alphaproteobacteria > RF32 > CAG-239 > CAZU01. The sequence continues at coordinate 6,344 of CALXTO010000006.1, forward strand.
AGCATCCGCGTTTCATTAGTAGGGCTGGGCCATTCGCCGTAGGCGTCGCGGGCGGTCATAAATTGCGCAACAATTTCTCCGGCAGTCAAATTACGGGTAATTTTCTGGCTGCCGGTATGACAGAACTTGCAACCGACCGCACAGCCGACCTGGGTAGAGATACATACGGCGCCACGGTCTTCTTCAGGGATATAAACCGTTTCGATTCGCTGTCCGTCGGCAAACTCCAGCAACCATTTGTGGGTTTTGTCGGTAGAAATCTGCTCTGTAATGATTTTTGGGCGCGTAATTGTAAAATTTTCAGCCAATTTGGCGCGTAAATCTTTGGACAGGTTGCTCATCTGAGCAAAATCGGTTTCGCCGCGAAAATAAATCCATTGCCATAATTGCTTAGCGCGAAAAGGTTTTTCGCCGATAGCCGCAATTTCGGCGCTTAATTCTTCTTTAGAAAGGCCGAGGAGCTCTTTTTTTTCCATTATTTTTTCTTACATTTATTGGAAATAGCCCGATAAGCGCTGGAAAAGCCGGAGAGAGAATAAGTATCTTTGGTGGCTGTTCCTCTGCTGGAAACGCCGTGTACGACCATACGGCTGCCGCGTTTCATTGCTTCGACGATTTCTTTATCGGTTTTTTCGCTGGTTGCCCAGGCTTTATCGCCGCTGGTAAAGAGATGATCAAATGTTTTTGCGCCGATTTTGATTGTAACCGGCGCATCGGTTTTGTAAGTATAGCCGGCATTGATATTAACCACGTCAAAACTTTTTTCCGCCGGACGGTGGGTTACCACAACATAAATCTCGCCGCGCTTGGTATATTTGCCTTCGTCTTTTTTAGGGGCGGAAGCCATATAGCAAACCTGCCCGGCGGCATCCCTGTAATAATAGGCCACCCAGTCGCCGTATTCTCCCAAAACTTCGGGAGCTCGGGCCTCAACTGCCGAAACTCCGCCAAATACGGCTAATGCCGCTAAAAACAAAAATTTTTTCATACCGACATACTCACATAATGTTTAAATTTAGCATAATAATAATTGAAAAATATATAAAAACTGTTAACTTCAAAAAAATTAAGGAAAAAAAATGATCAGAGATAATTATCTGGACATTAACAAGCTGATAAAAAACAAAAAAATTCTGCGCTTGTTTATGGTTGTCAAGCGCCATGGCGGCGTTTTGCGTTTTGTCGGCGGTGCTGTGCGGGATGCCCTGCGCGGCATAGAGGGATCGGATTTGGATTTTGCAACCGACCTGTCGCCCGATGAGCTGGCGGAAGCCTGCCTGGAAGAGGGTTTGAAAACGGTTCCTATCGGCATAAAATTTGGTACGGTGGGCGTTTTAATTGACGATGAGCTTGTCGAAGTCACATCCTTGCGCAAAGATGTCAAAACGGATGGGCGTCACGCCGAAATTGAATTTACCGACAATTGGGAAGAAGACGCTTCCCGCCGCGATCTGACCATCAATGCCGTCTATGCAGATGAAAAAGGCAATGTCTTTGATTATTACAACGGCATTGAAGATTTGGAAAAAGGGCGAGTCCGCTTTATCGGTTCGGCATCGCAGCGCATCAAGGAAGATTATTTGCGTATTTTGCGCTTTTTCCGCTTTTACTCGTTGTTTGGCAGCGGCAAGCCGGATAAAAAAGCTCTGGAAGCCTGCATTGAAAACCGCGAAGGGTTAAAAAACCTTTCAATGGAAAGGATTCGCGACGAATTGTTCAAGCTGATGCTGACGCCTCGGGCGGCTGAAACCATGCAGATTATGCAGGACAATAATATTCTCAGCTATGTTATGCCGGATGCCAAACGTATTGATGCATTGGATTTTCTGATGCGTCTGACTGCCAGCAAAAAAGTTCCCGGCAAACCGCTGCGCCGGATTTTCACAATTTATCAACCGGACGTTGCTCTGGCGGAAAATCTGGCAGTGCGTATGCGTCTCAGCCGTAAGGAAAAGCAAGAATTCATCCGCTGGGCATCAACGGATATTTCTCTCAGTGAATTTATGGATGAAAACGGTCTGCGCCGTTTGATATACACTTATGGCAAAGAATTTGCCGCAGATAAGTTTCTGCTGCTGCTTTCTAAAAATAAAGAGGCTTTGCCTGATTGGTATGCCATTTGGAAAAGTATTGAAAACATGCCAATCCCGGTTTTTCCGCTCAAAGGTAAGGATTTAATCGCAAGCGGCACGGTCTCTCAGCAGGAGATCGGCAAAAAACTGAAAGCTCTGGAAAATCTTTGGATAAACAGCGGCTTTTCTCTGGATAAAAAACAACTCCTGCAGCATTTGTCTGCTCAGGCAAAAGCAAGCTGAAAACAAAAAATCCCAACCTTAGCTGCGTTCATGTGCGCCGCGGGTCAGGACATTAGCTTCCATCATGCGCTGCCGCTGTTTTTGCAGCTCATATTCTTTTTGGCGTTGTTCGCGCTTGCGCTGTTCCTGAGGTGTTTCGCGATAGTTGGCTTTAGCTTCGCGCAGCGCCAAAAGTCGATCAAGAATTTGTTTTTGCGATATCCCTTTGGTGTTATTTTTCAAAAAACCGATGATGTTTCCGGGAGTCAGCACGGCTTCCAGATCTTTCAGAGCCAGCTTTTGTTCGTCAGCCAAAATTTTATTGAGCTCGACTTCCAGCGCTTCATCAATATCGCCGTCGTCATCATCTAACGCTTCTTTGATAATTTTAATTAAAAAACCTTTAAACAGTTTGTTTACCAGCGTAATAAAATTACGGTTGGTAACCGTTTCATTGCCCGATGCATTCATCAGGGCAAACAAAAGCAGATGTTTAATATATTTTTTTTGCGCTGGCGACAAAGATAAGTTTCCGGTAATGCCTTTTCTTGCCGCTTTCAAAACGGTATCGCGCTCTTTTTTAAATTTTTCAACCATGTTTTTTCATTCCTGCCGTTGAATTTCCTTTTTAAAGAACTCGGCAACTTTTTTATATATTTTTCTTTTGAAAGAAACAATTCGTTTGGGTGCTTCGGATATATCTACCCATTCAAAAGATTTAAACTCTATTTCTTCCGGATTGGTACAAAAATTTATTTCACTGTCCTGCCCGGTAAAATAAAACAAGACCCAACGTTGCTCCTGTCCGCGGTAAGGGCTGCCTTTTTGCTGAAAGCCGCTTAAGATTTTCGCCGGAAAATCATAACGCAGTGGCCGGGGCAGACAGGCAATATATTCAATTGAAACAATACCGGTTTCTTCTTGTAATTCCCGTCGTGCCGCGTCAATAAAATTTTCATTCTCGTCAATTCCACCCTGCGGAAACTGCCATTGAAATCCGTCCTGATCGGCGCGAGCGCACATCAGAACTTTTAAATCCTGCCGGAACACCACGATTCCGACATTTTTTCGATATTGATCCTGCATTATTCAACCACCAGATTAGAAACCGGAACCAAAGCCAGGGGTTTGTTTATTTCCATTCCGCGGGCTTCTTCATAAGACAGTTGGGGCGAGAAAGAATCAATCCATTCCTTAACCGCCAAAACAGCAACCGGCTTAGGCTCAACAACCACCAAAACCTGCCCTTTTAAAAAAGCAATGTCTTCGGCTTCTTGCAAAGCCGTTTTTATTGCTTTACGACTGAAATCTTCGTCGATAATAATGTCAGCCTTGCGCCGGGCCAGCCCGTTTACGTCCAGATTGGCAATGCCGTTGCCGCGGGTGGCATCAATCATCAGCAATCCCCTTTGCTGTAATTCAACCAACAGGGCAACAAGAATTTCTCTGTTGTCTTCATCTGCCACGCCGTCATTGATAACAACGCCGCCAATCGGCGCCCCGGTTGAAAGACTTTTGCGCAGCCTGGCTAAAGCCTCGTCTTTGCTGATAGTCAGACTCATGGACATCGGCCCGCTGTCCGATTTCAGAAAATCTTTAGAAGACAAAAGCAAATCCACATAGGTCTCGTGGCCGAACTGCCGGGCGGAAAGAATTTTGGTGCCGCTGTCGACGGTATAAGGCGTAAAAGAGAGAGAAACCTCCGAATTAAAACCTTTGCTGATTTGTTCGGCAGCTTCAGAATTAAAGCCGACTTCCTTAAAAACGACCGCAACTTTTTTAAAATTAGGCAAAATATCCACGGTTTTTCCGTATTCTGCCCACGGCTTTTTGCCGTCTTCGGATATTCTTGGCAAAACCATGTCATCTTTTGATTCTGTCAAATCTTCGTTAATAACGATATAATCAAGCGATTGCGTAGGTTCTTTGGTTCCCAGTTTGGACAGCATCGGCAGTTTGTCAATAATTTCTTCAATGGATAATTCCTTGGTTTCCACATCATTAACCGTCTGAGGGACGATAATATCCGTAGTTACCGGAGGTTTGGGCGGCCGCTTCTTTTTTTCCGGCTTGGACAATGTCAGCACAAACTTTGGTGCTTGATTTTCGGTGTCAAACATCAGCTGGTCGATTTTGGAGGAATAAACTGGTTCGCTTTTTTTGCTGGCAAACCAAAACCCGGTACTTCCGACAACAGCCAGAACGACGATAAAAATAAGAATCAAAAACTTATATTGAAAAATGCGCTGCAGCAAAGTTGTCTCCTATTTTGCGGAACTGTAAATGCCTAAGGCTTTTACCAGGTCAACGGCTCTGGACAGCTGATAATCCTTTTTCCAGTCATCTTTTTCTTCTTTTTCTTTTTTATTATCGTTTTTTTCTTCGTTATCGTTTTCATTTTTAAGGGCATTGCGGTATTCTGCCTCGCTGAACTCAAACGTTTTCTCCAGCTCTTCGACCTTGGCAGGATGAACTTCAACATCCGGTTCAATGCCTTTGGCCTGAATTGAACGTCCTGAAGGCGTATAGTAACGGGCCGTTGTCAGACGCATGGCACCATAGTCTCCCAAAGGAACGACTGTCTGCACGGATCCTTTGCCAAAAGATTTTTCACCCAACAGCACGGCACGCTTATGGTCTTGCAAAGCTCCGGCAACAATTTCAGAAGCCGAGGCAGAACCATCGTTAATCATAACCACGATTGGCATGCCGTTGATGATGTCGCCTTCTTTAGCGTTGTAACGAACGGTATCTTCTTCGTTACGCGAACGGGTTGATACGATTTCGCCCTGGTTTAAGAAAAGGTCGGCAACGCTGACAGCCTGATCCAAAAGTCCGCCCGGATTATTGCGGACGTCCAGAATAACGCCCTTAAAATTGTCTTTATATTGTTTTTGGGCTTTTTTAACAGCTTTTTCCACCATTTTGTCAGTGTCTTCGGTAAAAGAGGTAATGCGGACATAGGCAACATCGTCAATTTTAAGATCTGATTTTACCGATTGGATTTTAATTTCCTCGCGTTTGAGTGTCACGTCAAAAGGTTTTTCATTAATACGTCGGATTGTCAGTTTGACCTTTGTGCCGACTTTCCCGCGCATTTTATCGACGGCATCGTTCAGACTCATGCCCACAACATTTTCGCCATCAATGTTGGTAATATAGTCTCCGGGTTTCAAACCGGCGCGCGAAGCCGGGGTATCGTCAATCGGGGACACAATCTTGACCACCCCCTGTTCCATGGTGACCTCAATGCCCAGACCGCCGAATTTTCCCTTAGTTTGTTCATTCATATACTTAAAACTTTGGGCGTCCAGATAGCTGGAGTGCGGATCAAGCGATACCAGCATACCGTTAATGGCCGCTTCAATCAGCTTTTTGTCGTCAACTTCCTCAACATATGAAGCCTTGGCCCGCTCCATTACTTCACCGAATAGGTTAAGCATTTCATAAGTGTTTGTTTCTTCAGAGGGTTTGCTTTCTTTTTTGGCACAGGCGGAAGACGTAATCACCAGCAGGCTGAAAACAACAAAAGTTAAAAACGACAATTTTTTCGACATCTCTTTTTCCTATTCCTAAAATTAAATCTTCATCCACGCCATGGGGTTTACCGGCTGGTTGTCTTTTCTGATTTCAACATACAATTTGGCTTCGCCTTCCTCGGGCATTTGTCCGACGGGTTCTCCCGCCAGAAGCATCTGCCCCAGTTCCACGTCCATGCTGCTCAAACCGGCCAGCAGCGACAGATATCCGTCGCCGTGCTCAATAATAATCAGGTTGCCGTATCCCCGGAAAGGCTCGGCAAAAATCACCGACCCGTCGAAGGGAGCAATAACTTGAGCCTGGTTACGGGTTTTAATGGTGATTCCTTTTGAGGAAACGCCTTTAACCATCTGTTCTCCGTAAGAAGTGACAATTTGCCCTCTGGCCGGCAGCGGAAGGTTACCTTTGGCTTTGGCAAAGCCTTTTCCTAAATTACTTATAACCGGCGGCGTCGATTTAATCAAGTCAGCAGTTTGTTTTTCTTCAACTTTTTGTTGGGCAAGACGTCTTTCTTCTTCGGCCTTCTGAGCCGCAGCGCGGCGTTCGGCTTCCCGCCGTTCCTTTTCCAGCCGCTGTTTTTCAAGTTTTCCGAGCAAATCTCTCAAATCCTGAGCTTGAGCAGCAAGCCGGTCCACGTTTCGCTTGGCTTTTTCGCTTTTAATTTCAACAGCGTTGCGGATTTTAGACTTTTTTTTCACCAGAAGTTTCATCTGCTCATGTTCGGCTTCCAAAACCTTTTTTTGCTTGCTGATTTGAGTATATTGTTTTTCAACCAGTTCTTTCTTGCGGGCAATTTGTTCCAGTTCTTTGCGGATTCTCTCCGCATTTTCTTCAAGATAGGGAACTGTTTCGCGCAAAAGCATGGCGCTGCGGATAATTTCGACCGGTGTCAACGGCTGCACCACCAAGGCTTCGGTTGGCTTCAACGCTAAACTCTGCAGCGCGGACAAAGTCTTGATCAGGTTGTCATCTTCTTGAGAAAAGCCTTCCTCTGCCGTTTTCAGATCACTTTTTAATTTTTGCAGTTGGTTTTCCATGCGGGAAAGTTTTTCTTCGCTGTTTTGAATCTGCTTGGCGGCTTTTACCATTTCTTTGCTGACGGAAGACAGTTCCAGGTTAATTTGTGTTGCCTGCGCCTGGAGTTTTTTGTGCTCCATTGCCTGCTGCTGGACTTTTTCTTCCATTTTTTTCAAGTCATTTTGGGAAACTGTTTTTGCCCATGCCTCACTCTGCGCCGCCGTTAAGGCGACGGTGCAGAAAAAGATGGTTTTAAAAACAGTTTCCCAAGTCATTTATTTTTTTACCAGCAGGGAATTTCCGGTCATTTCGGCAGGTTTTTCAATATGCATCAAATCCAACATGGTTGGTGCAATATCCGCCAGACGTCCGTCTTTCAGGCGACAGATGTGTTCTTGGCAATTGACCAGTATGGCAGCGACTTTGCCGACGGTATGCGCCGTATAAGGCTGTCCGGTTTTTTCGTCAACCATTTTTTCGGCGTTGCCATGGTCGGCAGTTACAATCATCACGCCGCCGGCATCTTTAATGGCTTTTTCCACTTTGCCGAGACACTCGTCAACCGCGGCAACAGCTTTCAGTGCGGCTTCCATAATTCCGGTATGTCCGACCATGTCGCCGTTGGCAAAATTGCAAATTATGACATCAAACCGTTTGTCTTCGATTGCTTTGACCAGCTGTTCGGTTACTTCGTAAACGCTCATTTCCGGTTTAAGGTCGTAAGTTGCCACTTTGGGACTGGCAATCAGAATTCTTTCCTCGCCTTTAAACTCTTTTTCCTCTCCGCCGTTAAAGAAAAACGTAACATGAGCATATTTTTCGGTTTCGGCAATGCGCAACTGAGTCAGACCGTGATTGGCCACGACTTCGCCCAAAATATTGGTCAGGACTTCCGGCGGAAACATCGTATGCATAAAACGGTTATGGTCGACGGAATATTCCGTCATGCCGACACTATCGGAAAGCTGTAAAACCTTTTTGCGTTCAAAGCCCGTAAATTCGGCATCCGCCAGTGCATATAAAATTTCGCGGGCACGGTCGGCGCGGAAGTTCGCCATCAAAACGGCGTCGCCGTCTTCGATTCCCTGATAATCTCCGACAATGCAGGGAATAACAAATTCATCGGTGACTTTTTCGGCGTAAGATGCCCGAATTGCTTCGTCAGCGCTGGCAAATCGTTTGCCTTCGGCAAAAGCGATGGCATTATATGCCGCTTCCACACGATCCCAGCGTTTATCACGGTCCATTGCATAAAAGCGACCTTCGATGGTAGCGATTTTAACATCGACCATATTAACAACGGCTTTTTCAAAATCAGCTAAATATCCGGCAGCCGACGACGGCGGTGTATCACGGCCGTCCAAAAAGGCATGAACGTGAACTTTGATTCCGTTGTCGCTTAAAATTTTGCATAAGGCAACGATATGTTCCTGTGAGGAATGTACGCCGCCGGGAGACATCAGTCCCATTACATGGGCGGCATGTCCGTTGGCTTTCAACGTTTCAATCATTTTCAACAAAACAGGGTTTCGAGCCAAGGAGCCGTCTTTGATGGCAAGATCGATTTTCGGCAGATCCTGCATGACAACGCGACCGGCGCCCAAATTGGTATGTCCGACTTCCGAGTTGCCCATTTGTCCTTCGGGTAAACCCACAGCCAGGCCGTAAGTTTCAATCAGGCAGTGCGGATTATCTTCATACATGCGGTGCCAGTTGGGCGTATGTCCCGTTTCAATGGCATTGTCCGGCGTTCTGGGCTCGCGATAGCCCCAGCCGTCTAAAATCATCAGCAATACAGGTTTTTGTTTCATTGTTTTTTCCTCATCAGATCCATAAAAAGCTTTTACGTATTATATATAATTATTTGTAACATAAAAGCACTATTTTTGAATTATTTTCCGCCAGATTTCCGCCGGCAGATTAGCGCCCGAAACTCCTTTCATCGGACTGTCGTCATCGTTACCCAGCCACACGGCGCAGATCAGGTCGTCGTCAAAGCCCACAAACCAGGCGTCGCGGTTGTCTTGAGATGTTCCGGTCTTGCCGGCGGCAAAACCGCTGACGGCTGCCTTCTTTCCGGTTCCGGAACGAATAACCTGTTCCAACATAAAAGTCAGGTTATTGACGGCACCGCTGTCCAATATCTTCATTTCGCTGTCGCTGCCGCGCTGGTAAAGCTGATAACCTTCCCGGTTGTAAATTTCTCTGACGGCATACGGCCATACGGCATATCCGCCGTTGGCAATCGCCGTGTAAGCGGTGGCCAGGTCAATGACTTTCACCTCAAAAGTTCCCAAAGACAGGGAAGGGGTGTTTTGCATCGGCGTCGTAATACCCATTCTTTTGGCATTGCGGATAATTTCCGCACGAGGCAGCTGTTCTGCCAGATTGATTGTTGCCAGGTTGAGCGATTTGGCCAGGGCTTGGGTCAGGGTTACCTCGCCGTAATATTTTTTATCGGCGTTTTCCGGCTTCCAGCCTTTTACCGACAGCGGTACATCCATAATCTTGTCATCGGGTTTCCAGCCTTCCTGCAAAGCCGTCAGATATACAAAAGGCTTAAAAGCAGATCCGGGCTGTCGCAGAGCTTGGGTGGCCCGGTTAAATTGGCTTTGATTATAGTTGACACCGCCGCTCATTGCTTTGATGCCGCCGCTCTTATCCAAAATGACCACCGCGCCTTGCGTAACATTGCGATGTTTGTTGTCGGCAATAGTCTGGCGCAGGATTTTGGCTGTTTTTTCCTGCAATTCCTGGTCCAGTGTCGTCAGGGCATAAATGTCATTGTCTCGCTCGCCCAAAAGATCGTTGATTTCGTTATAAGTCCAGTCGGCAAAATAACCGGCATCTTGCACCCGGCCGTTTTTTTCTCTTCCCAGCGGCATTTTAAGAATTTTCCGGCGCATGGCTTCATTGATGAATTTGTTTTCCTGCATTACTTTCAGGACAACGGCAGCCCTGTCCAGAGCTCGTTCCTTGGAAGCAATCGGATTGTAACGTGAGGGCGCTTTAAGCATTCCGGCAATAACCGCCGCCTCCAGCATATTCAAATCCCGCGAGGATTTTTGAAAATATTTCTGGCTGGCGGCTTCAATGCCGTAAGTTCCGGAGCCGAGGTAAACGCGGTTCAGATAAAGCGTCAAGATCTGCTCCTTGCTAAACTTGTATTCCAGCCAAAAGGCCAATAAGAGCTCCTGTACTTTGCGTTTAAGGTTTTTTTGGGAGGTTAAAAACAGATTTTTGGCTACCTGCTGGGTAATGGTGCTGCCGCCTTGGACGTAACGCCCGGCCACGGCATTGGCAATCATGGCGCGGGTAAAGGAAATGGCGTCAAACCCGAAATGCTGGTAAAAGCGGCGGTCTTCGGTTGCGATAATGGCGTCAACAACAAATTGCGGCAGTTCTTCAGTGCGGACAACTTCGGAATAAACCGTTCCGTAACTGCGGATTTCATTGCCGTTTTCGGCAATGATGGTGGTGGAGGGCTGCCGCGTGCGATTGATTGCCGCGGTCATGTCCGGCAGCGTAAGCAGGCAGTATGCCGGATAAATTAATAAAGTTATCACCAGCAGAACAAAAATTTTTAAGAGTTTCAACCGATTCTTAAAACGTTGTTTTGACTCTCTTTTTTTTGTCTTTCTTTTCTTTTTTTGAGCTTTTGCCACGATTCTCGGCCTTTTCTTTCTTGTCACGATTCGCAAAATGTACTAAAACTGTTCCTAGCAGTAACACAAATAGGTTAAGGAAGATTTTATGCGCAAGATTTCTGTTTTGCTTTCTGACGATTTACAGAAAAAAATATCTCAAATTGCGGCCAAAAGCGGCAAAAGCCTTGACGAATGTGTTGCTTTGGCGCTTCGTGACTATGTTGAAAACTACGAAGACGTGTATAAAACAGACCTCTGCGCGGTCGACAATCTTGAGCGTAGTTTCTTTTTATCTATTGGCGAATAGTTTTTTATCTTTTATATTCAAACTGCGCCGTTTTACGGCGTCTGAGTAATCTGCCGGAAAAGGGAGTTGTTTCATGCCGCAGAAAGTTTGCCTTATTGATGGCTCTGGCTATATTTTTCGCGCCTTTTACGGGCTTCCGCCGCTGACAGCGCCGGACGGCACGCCGGTTAATGCTGTTTACGGTTTTACCAATATGTTTTTAAAACTGACGACAAAAATCGGCTGTGACTATTGTCTGGTTTTGTTTGATGCCAAACGGCAGAATTACCGTAACGACATTTATCCGGATTATAAAGGAACCCGCAAGGAAACGCCTGAAGACCTGATACCTCAGTTTCCCATTATCCGTGAGGCGGTGGAGGCGCTTAACCTGAATTATCTGGAAATGGAAGGCTATGAAGCAGATGACCTGATAGCTACCTATGCGGCCCGGGCTCTGGCCGAAGGCATGGAAGTGGTGGTTGTTTCCGGTGACAAGGATTTGATGCAGCTGATCCGCCCGGGAGTAGAGTTTTATGATCCCATGAAAGACAAGTTTTTTACGCCGGAAGACGTTTTGGAAAAATTCGGCGTCTATCCGGATAAGGTCGTTGACGTTCAGGCGCTTTCCGGTGACAGTATTGATAATGTGCCCGGCGTTCCGGGTATCGGCCCTAAAACCGCCGCCCAGCTTATCAATGAATATGGCTCTCTGGAGGGCGTATTACAGCATGCCGGCGAAATCAAACAGGAAAAACGGCGCCAGACGTTGTTGGATAATCAGGAAAATGCCCGCATCTCCCTGCAATTGGTTACGTTGAAAAGCGACGTTCCGGTCGAACACGCCTTGCAGGAGTATCATTGCCGTCCGCCCCAGGCAGAACGTTTGCAAAAGTTTGTTGCCGATTATGGTTTTAACTCTTTGAAGCCCCGCTTGGAAAAATGGATTTCTGAACGGTGTTCAGAGCTTTCTGAAAGAGGGGTGAACGATGTATTTAAATTGCCGGAAAAACATTATGAGCTGGTTCAAACGGAAGCAGCGCTTAAAAAATGGGTCGGCCTTATTTCCCGTAACCGCCGTTTTGCTTTTGCGGTTGCTGCCGGTGGAGATAATCCTTTCTTTGATGGGATATTTGGTGTCTCCGTAGCCGTAGCGCCGGGGCAGGCCTGTTACATTCCCTTAAATCACGGGCAATCCTCTGAAAACATGGACCTTTTTGCCGCGCGCAAAAAAGCCGAACAGGTTTCTTCCGAGCTTTTCAGTCGTTATTTCAAACCTTTATTTGCTTCGAAATCAATTTTAAAAATTGCCTGCGGCATCAAAACAGCCATGCACTTTCTGTCACCGCTCCTACAAAGCAATGCGGATTTTTCGGCATTGGAGGATATTGCCGTTTTGTCTTATGATTTGGATAGCTCGGAACACGGGCATTCTCTGGAGGAGCTGAGCCGCTTGTTTTTGGAGCAATCTCTTTCCGGATTGGAAGAACTTTTGGGCAGCGGTAAAAATAGAATTTCTTTTGGCGAGCTGGAAATAAACGCAGCTTTGGAATATATGGCAAGCCGCGCCGACAACACGCTGCGCTTATACGACATCCTCAAATCTCGTCTTCTGACGGAGCGGAAAGTTGCCGTTTATGAAAATTTTGACCGCCCGTTGATCGGAACGCTTTATGCCATGGAAAGCAGGGGCGTTGCGGTAAATGCGGCGGCGCTTAAAGAGCTGAGCGCCTATTTTGACGCCCGCATTCATGAAATTGAACGACAGATTTACCTTTTAGCCGGCGAGGAATTTAATATCGGTTCACCCAAACAGATTGGCGAAATTCTTTTTGACAGGCAGGGTCATAAGGGCAAAAAAACGCCGACCGGCGCTTGGCAGACGGGAGCCGATGTTATGGAAGATTTGGCCGGACAAGGTGTCGAGCTGGCTGCCAAAATTCTTGATTGGCGAGAATTCAGCAAACTGAAATCCACTTATACGGATTCTCTGTTTGCGCTTTTGGACCGGAACAGCCGTATCCATACCACCTATTTGCAAACAGTTGCCAATACCGGACGCTTGTCATCTATTGCACCGAATTTACAAAACATTCCCATTCGCAGCGAGGAGGGCAAAAAAATTCGCAGTTGCTTTGTTGCTCGTCCCGGACATAAACTGATTTCTGCCGATTACTCTCAGGTTGAGCTACGTCTTTTGGCGGCTGTTGCCGACGTCAAAAACCTTAAAAAGGCATTTGCCCAGGGTATTGATGTCCATACGGCAACAGCATCCCATGTTTTTGGGGTAGCGCCGGATCAGGTTGATGCTAATCTGCGCCGCCATGCCAAAGCGATTAACTTTGGTATTGTCTACGGTATTTCGCCTTACGGATTGGCTAAAAACATCGGTGTTGAGACGGCTGATGCCAAGCAGTATATTGACGCATATTTTCGCCAGATGCCGGAAATCAAACAATATATGGAAGATACAGTTTCCTTTGCCCGTAAACACGGCTATGTTTTAACGCCGTTCGGACGCAAATGTTCGGTTTTGGGCATTAATGACAAGAATAAACGCTTGGCGGCCAATGCCGAGCGCGCAGCCATTAACGCGCCGATTCAAGGTGGTGCGGCCGATATTATCAAACTGGCCATGAATAAAATTGAAAACCTTTTGAGCAGCGGAGGGTACCAAACCGAAATGCTGCTTCAGGTCCATGACGAATTAGTTTTTGAAGCGCCGGAAAACGAGGTCGAAAAAGTTTCCGCTCTTGTTCGGGAGACAATGGAAAATATCGTTGCCTATGATGTTCCGTTTAATGTCGAAGTCGGGGTTGGAGACAACTGGACGCAAGCTCATTGATTTATGCACAAAAGCCTTGAAAACTTTGATTTTTTGCTTGGGAAATCAAACAATTTGGTGTATCTTTTTTATAGTTTTTTCAAGATAAAATAAGGATGTAAAAAAAGATGAGTTCAGAGATGAGTGCGGAAGAAATTGCCAAGGAAGAACAAGAGTATAGCGCTGATTCAATTAAAGTGCTGAAAGGACTTGACGCCGTGCGCAAACGCCCCGGCATGTATATCGGTGACACTGATGACGGTTCCGGTCTGCATCATATGATTTATGAGGTTCTGGATAACGCCATTGACGAAGCTTTGGCCGGCTATTGCGACAAAACGGAAGTCATTCTCAATCCGGACGGTTCGGCAACCATTCGCGACAACGGGCGCGGCATTCCCGTCGGCATGCACGCTGAAGGCGTTTCCGCAGCGGAAGTCATTATGACGGAACTCCATTCCGGCGGTAAGTTTGATAATAATTCTTATAAAGTTTCCGGCGGTTTGCACGGTGTGGGTGTGTCCGTTGTCAATGCTTTGTCAACCTGGCTCAAACTGCGTATCTGGCGTGAAGGCAAAGAGCATTTTGCTTCTTTTGCTCATGGTAATGTTACCGAACACCTGAAAGTTGTCGGCGAAGCTCCCGGCCGCCACGGGACTGAAGTTACATTCCTGCCTTCTCCCGAAACTTTTACCATGACCGAATTTAATTTTGAAACGCTGGAACGGGCCATTCGAGAAAAAGCATTCTTGAATTCCGGGGTTTACCTCAAGCTGATAGATTTGCGCGGTGCTGAACCTCGCGAAGTCGATTTTCATTATGAAGGCGGTCTGACGGCTTTCGTCAACCACCTGAACAAGTCAAAATCGCCTCTGCACGAAGAAGTTATTTCTTTCGGTGGTGAAAAGGACGACATTCAGGTCGACTGTGCCTTGCAGTGGACCAATGCTTATAACGAAAGCATGCTTTGCTTTACCAATAATATTCCACAGCGTGACGGTGGTACTCATCTTGCCGGTTTTCGCGGCGCCCTGACCCGCAGTGTCAATAATTACATCAACGAAAACGGTCTTTTGAAAAAAGACAAGGTAGTTCTTTCCGGAGATGATATGCGCGAAGGCCTGAGTTGTGTGCTGTCGGTTAAGGTTCCTGATCCGAAGTTTTCTTCCCAAACCAAAGACAAACTGGTTTCTTCCGAAGTTCGTCCGGTTGTCGAAAGCATTGTTTGCGACAAGCTTAAAGAATGGCTGGATGAACACCCCAATGAGGCAAAAGTAATTGTCGGCAAGATCGTTGAAGCGGCCACTGCGCGTGAAGCAGCCCGCAAAGCTCGCGAGCTGACCCGCCGCAAAGGCGTTCTGGACGTGGCTTCCCTGCCCGGAAAACTCGCGGACTGCCAGGAGAAAGATCCGGCTTTGTCGGAAGTTTTTATCGTCGAGGGAGATTCGGCCGGCGGTTCGGCTAAACAGGGGCGGCATCGGCGCAATCAGGCAATTATGCCTCTGCGCGGAAAAATTCTTAATGTTGAACGTGCCCGTTTTGACAAGATGCTGAATTCCGCCGAAATAGGAACCATTATCACCGCATTGGGAACCGGCATCGGACGTGACGATTTTAATGCCGACAAATGCCGCTACCATAAGATTATCATAATGGCCGATGCTGATGTCGATGGCAGCCATATCCGCACTTTGTTGCTGACTTTTTTCTATCGGCAAATGCCCGAACTGATTGAACGCGGCTACGTCTATATTGCTCAGCCGCCGCTGTATAAGGTCAAAAAAGGCAATTCGGTTTTATACATCAAAAACGAGCGCGAAATGGATGAGTATCTGATTCGCGGCGGTTGTGACGATGCTTCGCTGGTTTTGGCGGATGGTGAACAGATTGCCGGTCAGGATTTAATCAGCCTGGTTGAACAAAATCGCAAAGCCCGTAACCTGATTGCTACTTTAAGCAAAAACGTCCCGGAAAAGATTATTGAACAAATGGCAATCTGCGGACTATTTAATCAGGAGCTTCTGCATGATAAAGCTAAACTGCAGCCGGAGCTGGATAAACTGGTTGCCCGTTTGGATAATCTGGAGGCCGAGTATGACAGGGGTTGGCAGGCCCATGCCGAGGAAGATGGTTCTCTGCTCTTTACCCGCACTCTGCGCGGCGTAACAGAGAAACATCCTGTCGGAGCCAATATTCTGGACAGCGTGGAGGCGCCGGTTTTGGAAAGCCTGAAAGATGTCTTGCGCGAAAATTTTGCTCAACCCAGTACGTTGGTTTCCAAACAAGGGTTAGAAAAGAAAATTTATGGTCCGGTCAGCTTTGTCGATGCCATTTTGGCCGCCGGCAAAAAAGGCATTACGATTCAGCGTTACAAAGGACTTGGCGAAATGAACCCCGAACAACTTTGGGAAACAACGCTTGATCCGGAAGCGCGTTCACTGCTGCAGGTTAAGATCGACCGCATGGAAGAGGCGGACGAAACTTTTGCCACCCTGATGGGTGATGTGGTCGAACCACGCAAAGAATTCATTCAGGAAAACGCCTTAAACGTTGTCAATCTGGATATCTGATAAAAGCCCCTCAATAGAGGGGCTTTTTTTAGCTGCCGGAAATGCATCTGGCAGCTTTCAGATCATAAGCCGGATGATGAAAAAGCAAAAAAAGGATTTATATTGACTAATCATCGGATTCTTCTAAACTAAGGCATATTAATTTAAGGATTGAGCTATGAAATTTTTGCCGCTTTTTTTTGCCGTTGCCTTGCTTCCCGGAATTGCCTGCGCCGGAGAATGGGAATTTGATGTTTCCGGGCACGTTCAGGGTTTATACGGTTATACGGATGTTGCCAAACGTTTTGAACATAAAGACAAAAATAACCATGGTGTCGGACAGGGCGACGTTAGTTTCAGTGCCGCACGAGACTATGACAATGACTATCGTCTAAGCCTGCATCTGGATTTAATGGGAGGAATTGACCAGGAACTGGAAGATTATAATCAGGGGCGCTGGGGAGAAGAGGCCTATGCCATCGGCGACAGTCCTTATGGGCGCATAATGCTGGGACAGACTTTTAATGTTGCCGCTCAGTTTCATGACGGTGCGCCATCGGTCGGAGCGTTGGGTTCCAACAACGATGTTGTCGATTTTATCTCCAATCCGAACTGGAAACGCAACGGCAAAGTAACCAAATTTGCCACCTTAAATACAACCTATATCAATACAGACGGCGTCGCACCCAAAATCAGCTATATCAGCCCTTCTTTTTATAATACGGTTGTTGGTTTCAGTTATGTGCCGGATGCTTATAACCGCCGTGGACTGATTAACAACCATGCTTCATACGCGCATAAAGACGGTTATATTGCGGCTTTATACAGCGAACAAGATTTTCATTGGCTGACAGCCTCCCTGAGCGGAGGCTTTGCGCGTTTTCATGATAATGACAACGAATTCTCCGCTGCGCTGAAACTAAGCCGTGGTAATTGGAGCCTTGGTGGTGGTTGGCGCAAAACCTATATTGACGGAACGGATAAACAAAAGTCCCGCTCTACCGCTCTGCCGGAGTTTTTTGACGGTTACCGCGAAGGTGAAGCCTGGGATGTCGGCGTCGGCTATGAAGTCGGGCCGTACCATATGGCCTTGTCATATTTTGAATCCAAAGCCGAAAGGGCTGACAATAAAGATAAAATTTGGATATTTTCCAACCAATATCAATATAATCAGTATTTAGACATTTATTTGGCAGCCGCTCATGTCGATTTTGAAGGAGACAGCCGAACCGTTGCCGACAATAATAAAGGATATGCTTTTGTGAGCGGATTAGGCGTTAACTTTTAAAGGACTTGAACAATGCCGAACGTTTTGTTTATTTCAAAAGATAAAGAATTTGCCGAAGATTTGGCAGATCAAATCAAACATCATGCCAAAGATTTTAACGTCATCAACAGTTTGGACGAAGGGCAGATTGCCGACATTATCCTGATTGACGAAGATGAAGATATTTTGCGGCAATATCAACAACAAAACCTGAAAGCGCCGCTGTTTTTCATAACTTCTCATATGGAAGATGCGGAAAAAACACTCAACGTTAACCACCTAATTGGCAAGCCGTTCAGTCTGGATTATTTTTTGGACGAGTTGCAGGCCAGCATTCATATTTTTGAAAACAGCGAAAACGGCTATCTGATTTTTAATCGCTATATCGTTCGTCCGGTAAAAAAAGATATTTTCAACCAACGCAACGGCGAGTTGATCAAATTAACCGAAAAAGAAGTGGCCATAATAAAATATTTGTATAAAGCAAAAGATAAAATTGTCGGCAAAAATGAGCTTCTGCAGGAGGTTTGGGGGTATGCGCCGGATGTAACGACCCATACCATTGAAACGCATATTTATCGTTTACGCCAAAAAGTCGAGCATGACGACCCGGAAGCACAGCTGATTTTAACGGTTGACGGCGGCTACCGGCTCAAAGTCTGATTTCAGCCAACACCGGCACATGGTCGGAGGGGCGTTCCTGAGAACGCATTTTTTCAATAATCCGGCAGGATAAAATACGCTCTTTGAGAGGCTGCGTAACCCAGATGTGGTCCAGGCGGCGCCCTTTATTGTTGGTTTGCCAGTTTGGGTTGCGGTAGCTCCACCAGGAAAAAGCTTTTTGCGGTTCGGGATAAAAAAGCCGTACGGCATCAATAAAATTCAGCGAACGAAACAGCCGCGTCAGGCGTTCGACTTCAATCGGCGTATGCGAAACGATTTTTAAAAGCTGTTTATGGTTCCAGACGTCATTTTCGGACGGTGCGACGTTAAAATCGCCGCACAAAAGCATTTTGCGGGATGCAAGTTCTTTTTTATGTTGTTCGTAATATTCCGCAATATCGTCCATAAAGCATAATTTGTGCGCAAAAGAAAGATTGACAATCGGATCGGGAATATCTCCGCCGGCCGGAATATAAATATTGTTGATTTCAATGTCGTCAAAAACCGAAACGGCAATATGACGGGCATCGTGTTTACCGACCCAGTCGCGTTTCTCGGTGTTTTTAAAAGGGTATTTGGATAACACGGCCACGCCGTTATATCCGGGCATTCCGTAAAGAGCCACATATTCAAAACCTAAGGTTTTTACATCATCAAAAGGAAAGTCTTCTTCTTTTGCTTTGACTTCCTGCAGACAGATAATATCCGGATTTTCCATAGTGCAGAGTAAACGCAGTAACTCCATGCGAATTCGGATGGAGTTGACATTCCAGGTAATCAGTTTAAATGAGTCCATATACTATCTTTTCTTTTTGTAATTCAGCGGAGAAGCGCTCTTTTTCTTAAATTCAAAAATTTTGTCGGATAATTCAACATCCTTTTGGGCATCATACAGTGATACGGTAACTTCCACGCTTTGCGGGTCGACGATTTTCCATTGTTTGAGTTCCATCGGATTGTTGGAAAATACCAGCGTGATCGGACCGAGATCTCCTTTTCCGGCATAGTCGAGCGTAATTGAAGTCGAACCGGAATCTTGGTAAAAATCGGCGATTTTAATGTTTTTACCGTCAATTTTAATGTCATTGGCCAAAATCAGACTGGCCGGAATGTCATCGTAGTCAATATGGGTAACCTGATCCAATTCCAAATCATTATAAACAATGAACTGGCCGTCGCCGACAATCAGCACATTGGTCGGGTCGGCATATTCCATGCGGATTTTATTGGGCTTTTTGATAAAAAGCCGCCCTTCCGCCGTAGCGCCGTTGCTGGCCATTTGTACAAACGTCGCCTCCAGGCTTTTGATGTTGTTGAGATAAGTTTCAATCTTTTGGATGTTTTCGGGGCTTTGTGCCCTCGCATTAAAACCGCATAAACAGAAAACCATGCAAAAAAGCCATTTTTTCATCAGAGTTCCTTATCTTTTTTATTGCCCTGCATCTAATATAATCAATAAAACAAATTAGTAAATACAAACATGCCCCCTGTCAGCAAAAAGCGGCCAGGAGGCTGTTTTTATTCGGAGTAGGTCTTAGTAGTTTCTGGAGCAGCCGCAGCCGCCTGAAGATGATGAAGTCGAAGATTTTTCAGAAGACGACTTATTGGCGTTTTCTTTTTCTGAAGCGCTCATTTTTTTGCTTGATGACGCAGACGAAGCTGACATTTTGGCTGATGAGCCGTCTCTCATATCATTACATGACATTTTGTTTTCTCCTAAAATATTTGACAATTCCGCAGGTTTCCCCGCGGCATCTAAAAGGTATTCGCTGCGCCTTGCAAAAACAACGCATCCTAAACGAATAGATAAATAGCCTTTAGTTTAGAGCTTCAGCCGTTGCGTATTTTGAAGAAACCGTTTTCAAAACCCTGGATTTGAGGCTTGTCATCAGCCAGTTCCAAGCGTTTGAGTGCCAGTGCGACATATTCTTTTTCCCGCTCAATGCCGATAAAGCGGCGTCCCAGCTTTTTGGCCGTAACAGCCGTAGTTCCCGAGCCCAGAAAAGGATCAAAAACCACATCGCCTTTGCAGCTGGAAGCCAAAATCAGTTTGGCAATGAGTTTTTCGGGTTTTTGGGTCGGGTGCGGGGTATTTTCGGGCATGGACCAGAAAGGGATGGAAATATCCGTCCAGATGTTGGAAGGATGCGTCAGGCGGAATTTTTCTTTTCCGGCCGTTTGCCAGTCTTTGGGGTTTCCTTTGTTGTCGCGGTAGGGGGCCATGACCGGACGCTGAATCTTTACTGCATCCAAATTAAATTTATATTCCTTGCTTTTGGTGAAGAACCAGATGTCTTCTAGACAGTTTTTCCAGTTGTTTTTGGAACCGCGGCCTTTTTCTCTCTCCCAGGAGATACGATTTTGCAAAATAAAATATTTTCCGGCAATTTCAGGGATGCAGATAGAAGTTTTCCAGTCTGAACAGATATAAATCGAAGCATTGTCTTTCAGCAGCCGTACGGTTTTTTTTAGCCAGGAATCAAACCATTTTTTATAAGCACTGAAGTCCATTTCCTTAAAAACGCTTTTGCCGAAATTTTTGGTCAGGTTATACGGCGGATCGGCAATCATCAGATCAACGCAGGCATCGGGAAGTTTATCCATAATTTTGAGACAATCGCCGAGAATGACTCTGTTTTCCGCTTCCGGGAAACTTAGTTCGGCTTTCGGGCGTAGCGCTCCGGATACATATAGAGCCGTTTCCCTGGGAGACAGCTCTATCGTTTTGTTTCTGGGCGCTTTGGCTTTGTTGGGTTTCAAGTTTATTCTTCTCCGAACTTGTTTTCCAGCAGTTTTTCCAAAGCATCCATGGCTTCCTGTGCCTGTCTGCCCGAAGTTTTGACCAGAATAGTCGTGCCTTTGGATGCCGCCAGCATCATCAGTCCCATAATCGAGCAACCGCTGACGCATTGGCCGATTCTTTCAACTTCGACTTCGGCGTCAAAAGGTTCGATCGTTTTTACAAAAGCGGCGGCGGCCCGGGCATGCAGTCCTTTTTTATTTTTGATTTCCAGTTCTTTGGACAGGCTTTCTTCACTCATCGGTTATGCTCCCAACAGCTGCGATGCGACATTAATATATTTTTTCCCGGCCTCCTGCGCGCCTTCAACGGTTTCTTTCAGGTTTTTTTCTTTGCGCAGCGAGGCAATTTTGATCAACATCGGCAAATTGACGCCGGCAATAATTTCAACCTTTGCCCGATCCATAATGGAAATTGCCAGATTTGACGGGGTGCCGCCGAACATGTCTGTCAGGACAACCACGCCGGAACCGTCATTGACCTCTTCAACCTTTTTAAGAATTTCCGCCCGGCGCATTTCCATATCGTCTTCGGGGCCGATGCATACCGGAGCAACTTTTTCCTGTTTTCCGACCACATGCTGCATAGCCGAAATAAACTCATTCGCCAGATTCCCGTGCGTAACTAAAACCAAACCAATCATGATTGTTCCTTTTGTTTATTTCCCGGCCGAACCGCTGGACCAAATCTTAACGGCACCGAAACTTTTAAGCAGGTCATCTTTGCTTTTGGCTTTGACCAGCTCATCTGCCCGGGTTTGTTTTCCTTCAAAAACAATGTCCTCAACATTGTCTACCGGTACGCCGTAAACACGTTCTACCATTTTTCCTTTGAGCTCGACAATCATCACAAATTCGGATTCTGCCAGCGGGGCAACCGTTTCTTCGTTAATGTTATCCAATCGGACGGCCAGACGGGCGTCCCTTTTCAGCAGAGCCGTTTTTTTGCCGTCGAATTCCAAAACCGGATTCTCAGGAGTACCGTCGCGGGCATCAATAAAGATAGCCAGTTCGCCGTATTTGTTTTCAATGATTTCGTAAAAATCCTGCTTTTCAATAAGCGTATAGTATTGTGTTTCCATTCTGATGCGCCTCAAAGGGTTTAGTAAATATTAAACTTATGTTATTACAATAACAGCAATGTGTCAATTTTGAGTTAATGAAAATGGAAAAAACCGCCCTTCGCTTCATCTGGCATTATGTCAAAATATTTAAGTGGTTTTTGCTGGGTATGCTGGCTTTGCTGATAATCGGACAAACTTGCCGCCAGTTTGCGCCTTATTATTTGTCGCGGATTTTTGAAGCCGTGTCCGTCTTTGATGATTCGCCGGGAGTTTGGCACAATATTTTGTTTTGTATTTTGATGGCCTTTGTTTTGCAGTTGGCGGGGCAAGTCATTCCCAACGCCGGTTTTTTGATGACGGCCGGGATGACGCCGCGTTTGAGGACATTGGTGATACGCGATACTTTTGACTATGTTAACCGGCATTCAATCGCTTATTTTAACGAGGAAATGGCCGGTAATATTTCCAATAAAGTCCAACAACTGCAAAGCAATACGTACGATTTGTTTCGCCATGCCATGGATGGGAGCTGGACCTTTTTTTATGTTGTTATCGGCCTGTTTGTTCTCAGCATAACCAGCATATGGCTAGCACCGGCTTTCATCCTTTGGACCTTGTCCATGACGGCAATCGGTATGCGTATGGGCAAAAAACTGCATGCTTTGTCTAAAGAATCCGGCAGTAAGCAAAGCTACGCAAACGGCATGATCGTCGATTCGATTGCTAACTACAGCGAAATTAAAAGCTTTGCCAATTTCCGTTTTGAACGGCTTAATCTCCTTAAGGCATTGCGTATGCTGCGTCGGGCCGAAAGCAAAGAAGAATACGGCCGCGCAAAAGTGATTTTGGTCCTGCATGCATCGGTGGCTTTTTCAATTTTGTTCTTTTTGCTTTACAGCATTTGGCTCTTTTCCGAAAATTTGCTGAGTGCAGCCGATTTTATTTTTGTAAATACGCTTTTTACCACTATGGGTGGCGCCGTGTTTAATATCAGTTGGAATTATAACAACCTGATGCGGATTTTCGGACGTATCAACGCAGCTCTGGAAACTTTGGCTGTCGAGCCGGAAATTAAAGATTCTCCCCGTGCTGCAAAATTTCAGGCACGCAATGTCGGCATAAGTTTTGAAAATGTTTCTTTTGGCTATAAAAGCAGTCGTCAAATTTTTGCCGGTTTATCCATTGAAATAAAGCCGGGGGAAAAAATTGGACTGGTCGGAGCTTCCGGTGCCGGCAAATCGACTTTTATCAAACTTCTGTCACGTTATTTTGACGTTTCTTCCGGAAACATCCGGCTCAACGGAACAGATATCCGCAGTATCACACAGGATTCGCTGCACCGGCATATTGCCGTCATCCCTCAGGATGTTTGTCTGTTTAACCGCAGCCTTTATGACAATATACGTTACGGCCGCACCAACGCTTCTGAAAAAGAGGTGATTGCCGCAGCCAAAAAAGCTTCGGCCGATGAGTTTATCAAAAAGCTGGCTGACGGCTATCAAACCCGTGTCGGCGATCGCGGCGTTATCCTTTCCGGCGGCGAACGCCAACGTATTGCCATAGCTCGGGCCATTCTCAAAAATGCACCGATTCTGATCTTCGATGAGGCAACTTCGGCATTGGACAGCGAAAGTGAAAAACATATCCAAAAGTCCCTCGGCGCGCTGATGGAAGGCAAAACGGTCATTGCCATTGCGCACCGCTTGTCCACATTGAGGGAAATGGATCGGATATTGGTTTTTGACAAAGGAAAAATCGTTGAAGAGGGAACTCATTTAAGCTTGTTGCGCCAAAAAGGCGTTTATGCCCGGCTTTACAAAATGCAGGCAGACGGATTCGTCAACTGACAACCGTGTTGTTTTCAACCCGTAAAAACAACGCGTCCTCTTTCAGGGACAAAAACAACTCCGGATTAGTGGTTGTAATCCAGGCTTGAACTTCCAGTTCTTTTATTTTTTCCAGCAGAGCTTCTCTTTTGAGGTCGTCCAGATGTGCCACCACTTCGTCCAGCAGTAAAATCGGCGCAAATCCTTTATGCAGGGTTTGGCATTTGCTTTGCGCCAGAATAATGCTGATGAGCAGAGATTTTTGTTCTCCCGTGGAGCACAAATCCGCCGGCATGCCTTTTTTGCGGTAATACACTTTAAAATCGGTACGGTTAACTCCGTCCACATTATCGTTGTACAGCACATTGCGCCGTTGTTTGCACAATATCTGCCGATATTTATCTTCGGCTTCTACCGCCGGCATGGAATCCAGCATTTTTTCGACTGTTCCGTCCAGTTCCAGCCGTACACTGGGAAAAACGTCATCCGGTTCGTGTTCGATAAAAGTATTCAGGCGGGCGGTTTGCTCTCTTCTTGCCGCGGCAATGGCAACGCCGGTTGCCGCCATATTTTCCTCCAAGCTGGAAAGCCAGAAGTTATCCTGTTTTCCTTCCTTCAGCAAACGATACCATTCTTTGTAGAGGTGGTCGAAAGTTGCGGTGCGTTTGGCATGTTCCGTGTCAAACGCATAAACCAGCCGGTCCAGAAAATTCCGCCGCGGTTGGCTTCCGCCCCGAAACAGACGATCCATTTGTGGTGTTAGCCAGATAGCGGAAATGTATTTGCCGAGTTCGGTTTGGGAGGATACTTTGTTCCCGTCGATTTTGACGATTCTTCGTTCAAAGCTGCGCAATTCGTCATCTGCTTCGCCTGCCTCTCGCGCCGATTGTTCAACCGCCGTGCCGATGTTTATTAATTCTTCTCCTTTGCAGACCTCGGCGGCAATTGCCCAGTTCACGGGCGTGATAGCCGTCGGACCGTATTCGTCATGAATACATTGAGAGACGATTCGTTTAATGTCTGCCAGCCGTGCCCCGCGCAGGCCGCGTCCCGGCGTCAAAAAAGAAACAGCTTCCAGAATGTTGGTTTTGCCACTGCCGTTTTCGCCGCTGATAACAATCGGGCAAAGTTCCGCATTTATGCGCAAAAACTGATAATTCCTGAAGTCAGTTAAAGTCAGGCGCGTAACGCCTGACTTTTCTTTTGTAAACTGATCCAGACTATAAGCCAGATTGCTATCCATTCCGCTTTTTACACTCTCATCGGCATCAGAACGTAAATGGCGCTGGCGTCGCTGATGTCATGAATAACCGACGGCGAAGATGCATCGGCAAATGAAATTCGGACGCTGTCGCCTTTTACTTCGGCCAGAATATCCAGCAGATAACGGAAATTATAGCCGATTTCCAAAGATTCGTTCTCATATTTTGCTTCCAAATCTTCCGAGGCGCTGCCCAAATCAGGGCTGGAAGTAACAATGGTAACTCTGTTTTCATGAGTCAGCATTTTAATGGCGCGGGTTCTTTCAGCCACGACTGAAACACGGTCAACCGCCGCGGCCAGATCCTTAACGTTCAATTCCAAATTTTTGTCATTGTCCGTGGGAATAACCCGTTCATAGTCCGGATAAGTGCCGTCAATCAGTTTGGAGGTCAGGGTAACGTCGGCCAATATGAAACGGACTTTGTTTTCGGAAACTTCAACCGTAACATTTTCAACGGCGTTGTCATCCAGCAGCTTTCGAATTTCGGTAACCGTTTTGCGGGGGATAATAATGCCTTTGATATCTTCGGCACCTTGCGGCAGCGGTGTTTCAACACAGGCCAGACGGTGTCCGTCGGTTGCAACTACGCGCAAAACGTTTGACCCGCCTTCTTTTTTGGCGTGAACATACAAACCGTTCAGATAATATCTAGTTTCTTCTGTCGAAACGGCAAACTGAGTCCGGTCAATAACGTCTTTAAGTTCGTCTTTGGCAATGACGAAACTAATTGGCAATTTGTCGCCGGAAATAACCGGGAAATCTTCTACGCCGATGGTCGACAGTGAAAATTTTGACCGTCCCGAAGCAATGGTCAGCTGGCCTTTTTCATCCGGAAAAGTCAGTTCAATCTGCGAACCGTCGGAAAGTTTGCGGACAATGTCATACAACATATGTGCCGGTGCCGTAGTTGCTCCTTGCTCGGTTATTTTGGCATCGGCAATTTCATTGATTTCAGTATCCATATCGGTTGCCTTAAAGCTGATGCCGTCGCCCAAAGCCTCGATTCGCACATTCGATAAAACCGGAATGGTGTTTCTTTTTTCAACAATACTCTGCATATGGCTGAGAGTTTTCAAAAGGATTGCGCGTTCAATAGTAAATTTCATGTTTTGTTCCACCAATTAATAAAATAACTCATTTTACCGCAATTTTAGCACAAAGCGCGCAAATCAGAAGTTAAAAAGTGAGTCGTCAACAGCTTTTTTCTTGGTATTTGCTCGGTCGGTGCCGTGCACGAAAATTATCCGGCGGCAAAACCTGTTCTTGTTTATAAAAAACAAACAAAACAATACCGGCTTTTGTATTCTTTTTAACAGAACTCCCGTTAAAGAAAAGGGCGGAATTTTTCCGCCCTTAAGGTTTCAAGCCTAAGCTTCAAGAATTCGTCTCAAAGCGTCTACGTTTTCCGCCAATGAAGCATCTTCGACAATAAGCTCTTCCACTTTGCGAACGGCATGCATTACCGTGGTGTGGTCCCGGTCAAATTTGCGCCCGATTTCCGGCAAAGAGCGGGAAGTCAGTTGTTTGGCCAGATACATGGCAATTTGGCGCGGGCGGGCAACGGTGCGTGCCCGGCGGGAAGACTGCATTTCTTTGACCGAAATGTTAAAATGTTCGGCCACTTTCTTTTGAATCTCGTCAATGGTTGTGCGTTTGTCAAAAGAGCGCAACATATCTTTCAAGACATCTTGGGTCATGTCCAGGGTGATTTCGCGGTCGTTCAGCAGCTGTGAATGAGCAATGACGCGACGCAGTGCGCCTTC
The DNA here is from genome assembly GCA_944391425.1 of uncultured Alphaproteobacteria bacterium. GTDB lineage: Bacteria > Pseudomonadota > Alphaproteobacteria > RF32 > CAG-239 > CAZU01. Next base: position 33,147 of record CALXTO010000006.1, read on the forward strand.
CAGTTCGCGGATGTTGGAAGTGATCTTTTGAGCCAGGAATTCGGCGACTTTAACCGGAAGTTCAATGCCGAGCTGCTGGGCTTTGTTGTTGAGAATGCCCATTCTGAGATCAAAATCCGTGGGATGGATGTCCGCAACCAGACCGCAGCCGAGCCGAGATTTCAGGCGAGTTTCGATTCCTTCCAGATCAGCCGGAGATTTATCGGCGGAAATGATAATCTGGCGTCCTTCTTCAATCAGTGAATTAAAGGTATAGAAAAATTCTTCCTGCGTTGTATCTTTGCCGCCCATGAACTGTACGTCATCCACCATCAGAACGTCAACCGAGCGGAACTGCTCTTTGAATGCCGTAGTGTCTTTGTAGCGCAGGGCACGCACGAATTTATACATGAACTTTTCTGCGGAAAGATAAACAATATTGCGGCTGGGATCTTGCTGTTTGATATGCCAGGCAATGGCGTGCATCAGGTGCGTTTTTCCGAGCCCGACGCCGGAATACAGAAACAACGGATTAAAGGAAACGTTTCTGGATTCGGCAACTTTACGGGCGGCGGCATAAGCAAATTCATTGGTTTTGCCGACAACAAAATTGTCAAAAGTATATTGCGGGTTAAGCGGAACCGACAGAGTGTCGTTCAAAGCCGTGTCATTATTGTTGGCAACCAGGGCATTGATACCGGATTGGTAAACATTTTGCGGCGCCGGAGTGGAAGTAATTTTTTTCAAAAGCGAGCGACAGGTCGGGTTGTAAAGGCTCGGTGTTTCTTCTTGTACGGCCTGCACGACGAAATTGATGTTTTTAATTGCCGGGTTTTTCTTCTCCCAGATTTTGTGGATTCGGTCGCTGTAGTGAGTGATAACCCAGTTCCTCATAAATCTGGTCGGAACGCAAATGTTCATGGTGCCGTCACTGAAAGACCCCAAAGTCAAAGGCTTTAACCAACTGTCAAAAGCGGTGTCGCCGACTTCGGTTTTTAACTGGCTGCAGATCTGCCCCCATTGCTCTTGAACAGAACTGTCGTTATTTATTGCTTCTTCAGCCATTTTTACTCCCCAATTTAATCAAAAATTAAACCCAGCATTAACAAGCATTTTATTTTCTTAATTTTAGGCGGTGTCAGCTGTAAAAAATCCGGCTGTTTTTTCGCCAAGTCCCCGTTGAACATAAAATGTTATTGTTAACAGATTCTTTTTTTATTTTTTTTGTTTGCTAACGGCTTCTGCGGTTTTCAAATACTTTCTTAACAAACTCTTAAAAAACGATTTGATGTTAAAATCAAAAAAACAGAATTACAACAGAACATTTTAAGAACATTGCAATTAATTTTCTTGACATAGATTCTTTGCAGAGTCGCTTAGATTCTGGGATTTTGCGCATAAAAAAACACAAACCAAAACGCACCTTGCTTAAAAAACAGGCACTTGGTTTGTGTTTGTAAAATCAGCGTTCTGCTCTAAAAAATTAAAGAGCTTTCACCTTTTTGGAAAGGCGGGAAATCGTACGGGCTGCGGTATTCATTTTAAAAACGCCTTTGCGGACGGCAGTCATCATTTCGGATTCTGCAATTTTAAAAGCATTGGCAGCCTGTTCTTTGTTACCGCCCAGAACCGCAGCTTCCACTTTTTTTACAAAAGTACGGACGCGGCTTCTGCGGGCGCCGTTGATAACGGCTCTTTTATTGTTTCTGACAATTCTGTTTTTTGCCGATTTATGATTGGCCATTTTTTTAATCCATTTTCTAAAAAGTTAATCACAAATTTTTTAAATGTAATGCTTTATAAACTCTAAGTGCTTCTTAAGTCAACAATAATTTTCGCAAAAACCGCCAAAAGCCTAAATTTTCTGCAAAAACTGCCCCAGTATTTCTTTAAATTCCGGTGTGTTCATGCTCAGGCGGCAGCTTTTCGATTCTAAATCCATCCCGTTTTGCAGATTCGTATTTTCGGTTTGTTTAATGGTTTCTTTGGCCTGCATGACGGCCTGATACGGCAGCGAGGCGATTCTCATGGCAACGCGCAAAGCCTCGGCAAACAAATCCTGCTGGCAGACAACCCTGCTGATGAGCCCGCAGGCTGACGCTTCTTCTGCGGAAATGGCTTTTCCGGTCAGAACGGCTTCCATGGTTTTGGCTTTGCCGATTGTGTGCACCATTCTGGAACAACCACCGAAAGACGGAATGAGGCCGATGCTGACCTCCGGATAGCCGAAGCTGGCCGAGTCTGAAGCCAGCACGATATCACAGGCCAATGCCAAGTCGCAGCCGATTCCGAGTGCGTACCCGGCCACAGCGGCAATAATCGGTTTGGAACAATTGGCAATTTTCAGAAACTCATCCTGCCAGGCCTTAAGCGCAAAACTTTGTTGGGCGGCTTCCATGCTCAGTTCGTTAATATCGATTCCCGCCGCAAAAACGGATTCCGAACCTCGAATAACGATCACCCGGATATTTTCGTCATATTCCCAGGTCTGCACCTGATATGAAATATCATTCAGCATTTCCAGACTGACGGCATTTAAGACATCCGAGCGGTTGAGCGTAATAATGCCCACGCTGCCGTTTGTTTCTGTCAAAATATTCGCTTCTTCCATACAACAGTTCCTCAGATTTTGCTTTTAACGGTGATTCGCACTTTCAACGGTTCTGCGGATTCTTCCGAAATATCAATAACTTCTCCTTCACGCTCAAAAACCAGTGTCCGGCCCCTCGTTCCCTGATAAGCCCAGCCCATTTGCGGCAGGGTATTTTTATAAAAACGGCTGACTTCTTTGAACGTTTTCGATTCGCTGGTCAAAACCGCTTCCACCAACCGGCTTTCCTCATTGCCGAATGTAATGGCGTCATTAGGAAGCTGGGTCAGTCCCTCCATGACGGGGACATCTTCAAGTCCTTCGATAAACGCGGCCTGAGCACCAAAAGAAAAAATCAGGCTTAAAACAACAAAATAAAGATACTTCATTTTCGTTTCCTATTTTTGTTTTTGAGGACAATAAAAAGTAGATCTTCCGGCCTGAACGATTTTTTTGATTCCGCCGGTCTTGTCCGCATTGCATGTGCATCCAGGACATTTTTGCCCGTTTTTGCCATAAACGCAATGCTGATATTGAAAATATCCCAGACTGCCGTCCGGTTTTTTATAGTCGCGCAGAGTTGAACCTCCCGCCGCAATGGCTTTTTGCAACACTTTTCGCGTCTGCTCAATAATTTTTCCGCATTCGCCGGAGCTGATTTGTCCGGCCGGGCGCAGAGGAGAAACTCCGGCGCCGAACAAAATTTCCGAGGCGTAAATGTTGCCGATTCCGGCAATAATTTCCTGATCCAGCAATGCCTGTTTTACCGGAATTTTTTTATGCCGGAATTTATCATGCAGATATGTCGGAGTCAGCTGGTCGTCAAAGGGATCTTTGCCTATTTTTTTCAGCAATGGATTTTCGGGCAGATTCGCCGTATTGCAACAGACAATCAGTCCGAACCGCCGCGCGTCGTTATAGACAATACAGCCGTTTTCGGTTTCCAGAATGACATGGTCGTGTTTTTCCGGAGGATTCGGATAAGCGTCAAGCAGCCGGATTTTGCCGCTCATACCCATATGCATAATCAGGCTGGTGCCATTGTCCAGTTCAAGAACGATATATTTGGCGATTCTGCGGTAACCGGTAATTCCGGCGCCTTTTATCTTGGCCGGCAAATTTCCGGGGACCGGAAGGCGCAAATGCCCGTTGCGAATTTCGGCACTGCGGATACGGCAACAGCCGATAGAGCGCTCAATCGCGGTTTTAATCGTTTCAACTTCCGGAAGTTCGGGCATCTTTTCAATCCTTATAACGCGGTTGCTTTTCATTATAAATCATTTTCGGCAGAATACAATTTATAAAAATCTCCTGTCAAAATCTCGTTGCCAACACAGGGGAAATAAGCTATATTGACACGAATTTTAACCTCGGAACAGGAAAATGCGCCCTAAAACCAAACGCCGCAGTAAATACTTTGCGCCGCAAAATGAAAATATCGCTCATAAATGCGACCACCCCGGCTGTCCGGAAGCCGGAGAGTTCCGTGCGCCCAAAGACCGGTCGTTGAAAGAATATTATTGGTTTTGCCTTAAGCACGTCCAAGAATACAATGCGCGCTGGAACTACTATGAAGGCATGGAGGAAGATGAAGAGGATAAGCGTGAAAAATTTCGCCGCCGGTTTCGTTTTGATTCAAGAGTTAAGTATAATTTCGGATTCGACATTAACGGCAATTTTGAATTTTTTGACGACTACCGTCCCGATTTTTCCGTTATCAGCGAAGCACGTTTTAGCAAAGATGAGCGGGAATGTCTGCGCATTATGGAACTGGATGTCGATTCCCTGGACGTCGATACTCTGAAAAAGCACTATAAAAAAGCCGTCAAAAAATATCATCCCGATGTCAATAAAGAAGATAAAGATGCCGAAGAAAAATTTAAATTGCTGAGCACGGCCTATAAAAGTCTCTTAGCTAAACTTTCCTGATTTTCTACCCCCGCTAATGATTTGGATGCTCTGCTTGATTCCATGGGTCAGGCGGTATCGACAATCAAAACGGCAACCACATCTTTGGAAACGGCGGCAGACTTTCTAGGACAGGCTGCAACGGTGGCGACGCAAGCTAAGTTGAGCCAATATCGCCATGCACGTACGCACCGGCTCCGCACCGCTCGCCCGGGTATTAAGAAATTTAATCGCGGTACAGTTCTTTATTGCCGTACAGTTCTTTTGCTTTGTTTTTAGGCCGCGGTTGTTTGGCTTTTTTAACAATCTGGGCAGCGTCTTTTTTACTTTTACGGCCTGATTTTTTCAAAATAAGTTCGGCAACCTGCTCGTCTTTGGTTTGTTTGCTGCCAGCTTGCATCAGGTCTTCAACTTTCATGCCTTCTATGGCTTTAAGTTGTGATTCGTCAGCCAGTACGGCCATATCCTGGATTCTTTTGATACCGCGCAGCAGGGTAATAGTTTCTCTTTGCGACAATTTGCGGCGGTTGATGCGTACTTTTTTTGCCACATTATCTTTTAACGCATTGTCATAAGTACGCGAACTGAGACTGACATCCTGCATATTTTGGTTTACGACGGCTTTATCAAGACCTTTCAGCCCCATTTGCCTGGAAACCTGATCCGCCATGATCAGCGCTTCCATTTTTCCGGCATTTTGCTGCATTTTCTGGTTATGCAGAATTTCTTGCTGTTGAAGCTGTTTTTTTTCGTCTTCATGCAGGGCGTTCAAAAGGGAATTATTTTGCTCCAGCGGGGCAAAATCATAAAAATCTTCCTCTTCGTCTTCCTCGTCATAAACATCTTTAATTTTTTTGCGGATTTTCTTTAAGCCTTTGGGTAGTTCCGCCGGTCGCGGCCCAAATTCGTTTTGAAGAGGTTTCTTTTCGGTAGCTTCAAATTGAAGCGCTTTTTTGATGTCTGTTTTACGGGTTAGCTTTTCCGATTCGCCAAAACCCTGGTTTTTTTTCCATTCGATATTTGATGCAGAAGATTCTTCTTCCATAAAATTCTCCGTCAGATTGGTTTGCCTTTTCCAACCACTTATATGGTGGCATAGAAAACTTTTTTTGTCAATTATTGAGAGATTAAAGCTTTTTGTAGGTTATCATCAGAGAACCGTCGGAAAGATTTTGAGCGGCAACTTCCACGTCGCCTTCCTGATGCCGATTCAAAATAAAAGTTTTGGTCGTCATTGACAACAAATGCCCGGCAATGCTTTTTTTCAGAGTATCCCAGTCTTCATCGGCGCTGAAAAAACGCCGTTGCGAGTCCAGAAGTTCATCTAATCCCGGTTCGTTTTCCAAAAAAGCACGGTCTGCCTTCCACAGTCTTAAATATGCTTGGTTATAGGAATTTAAACGCCCGTTTGAACCAAAGATTATAACGGCGTCAAACAGGTTTTCGAGCATTTCCTCACGCACGGACAGCAAAGCGTTGTAGGCGCTGGTCGTTGCCAGACGGTCGGATATGTCTTCATAGGCAAAGATAAGCCCGCCCATCGGATACGGTGCGCGAACCCGGCGGATGGTTTTTCCGTTCGGAAGGTGGAGCATATCGTTCCTGGGTTCGATAATCTGAGAAAACTGTTTTTGTTCGCCGTTCTTAAAAAGAATATAGTCCGGAACTTCCGGCAACAGCCGTCTTTCGCGAATGGCATCCAAAAACATGGAATACGAAGGCTGCGTATCTAGCCAGGATTCGTCCAGTTGCCACAGTTCAGCAAAAGATTTATTATAAAAATCAAGTTTCAGCTGTTGGTTAAAAACAGCAAAAGCCGTTCCGAGTGTCCCCAAAATTTCCAGCTGGGCACTTTGATGGCGTTTCAGGTTGCGTTTCAGATCGTCTAATTCGCTGACATCAACGAGGGCGCCGACCGTATAAATCTTTTCCAGGCTTTCTTCCGCATGAAAAGGCGTTTCAAAAACTTCCATCACTAGTCGTTCTCCGTCTTTGACCAGACAGACATTTTCTTTTTTGGCGCGGTTGGATAAATGGGCAGCCTGCGCCAGCTTTCTGGAAACGCTCTCGCCGTTGACATTGTTAATTTCAATGCCGTCGTTTAAAATGGTTTCACGGCTTTTTCCGCCGGAAAATTCCATAAATTTTTTGTTGCAGTTGACGATGTTGAGTTTATCGTCGCGCAGCCAGACGGGAAAAGGAATATTGTCGATCAGGTCCTGCAACTGCATTGATTGGGCCGAAGCCTCAGTTTTGTCCTGTTCCAGTCCGAGAATTTTGTTTGTTTCAAAACTCACGTCCCGAAACCAGATCATATCGCAATAGACATTGCCGTCGGCGCCGCTGATGCGCGAGCCGGAAAGACGCAAATAGCGTCCGCCGTTTTTAAGCATAAACTCGTCATCAAAAGATACGCCGTCGTCCTGCAGCAGGGCAATGTATTTTCGTATTTTTTTTTCGTCGTCTTTGTAAAAATTTTTCAAGATTTCTTCAAAACTTGATTTCGTGCCGTTCGGAAGATTCAAAATAACGGCCAGCCGCCGGGAACATCTTTCGACGATATGCTGTCTGGGATCATTGACCTTTTCATCCGGATGGATAAAGGCAAAATAGCCGTCACGCGAGGCGTAGAGTGTCTCGGCATAACGTTCACGGTCACGGTTCAAAAAGTAGTTTTTTTGCTTCAGATGCAAAATTCTGAACAGCTCTGTGAAAATAACGCCCAGCATTGCCGCCGCCGCAAAAGCCAGCACATACCAGAGTTCCGGTGCGGCGTAATACATATCTGTCAGCAATTCGAAGTCAATCATCGGCATCTTTTTACAAAAAACATTGTTTCTTTGCCGATTTTATTATATAAAAAGCATTAATTAAACTTAAATTTTTCAGATAAGTGGAAAAGATGCACATTTTAGCTTTTGATACGACGGCGGCTCAATGCTCCATAATTCTTCAGAAGGACAGGGAGGTTTTGTCGTCTTATAACGAATACATGGACTTCGGGCAGTCGGAAGTTTTGCTGCCGCAAATTGAAAAAATGCTGAAGCAAAACAATCTGAATTTTTCGGATATCGGGCTGCTTTTGGTTTGTGTCGGTCCCGGTTCTTTCACCGGTGTCAGAGCATCCGTGGCCGCCGCCAGGGTTTTCCCTTTTGCCTGTCCGGGTTTGGCAGTCGGCGGAATTTCTGCTTTTGATGCCTATATTCGCGGTTTTGGTCCGGATGAACTGGCTGACATCAACGCGGTTGTGATTGAAACCAAACGTGAGGACTTTTATGTCCAGTTATACGACAGAGAACGGCGGAAAATCGACACGCCGCAGGCAATGACATATGATGCGCTGATAGATGCGCTCCGTTACAAAAAAGTTTCCCTGACGGGTGACGGCGTTGAACGCTTTTTGAACCGTCCCAGCGGACTCAGCCTGCATTGTATAAAAATGCCGGAGGCGCTTCCGATTGAACTGCTGGTGGAATGCGGCCTGCAGTTCTACAACGACAAAAAGCTTGACTTCCCCAAACCTCTTTATCTCCGTGCTCCGGACGTAACACTGCCCAAAGCTTAGGCCATTGCGTTGGTTTTGCCGAGAAGTTTTTGAACGGTTGACTGAATTTCGTTCTGGTGATTGGCCTCAATGATGCGGATGATTTCCATTTCCTGCCGGTCAAGACGGCGGTTGATGCCCAGACTGTCATAATACTGTTTGGAACTGTTGTATAACTTGGCGGCCTGCAGACTGTTTCCCTGCGAATAAAAATGTTCGGACAACCGCTTACCGGCGTTTGCCACCTGGCGGATGTTGATTTCGTCATCGGCAAAATTCAAAACATTTTGATAGGCCCAAACGGCTTTATTGACGGAAGATGCCCGCCAGTACATATCTCCGAGACGGCTCCAGGCCAGCACGTTGTGCGGCGTAAGTTCAATTGACAATTCAAAAGCGCCCGTGGCCAGATGAATATCGTTGATGGCCGACAATGTGCCGAAAATGCAGGCTTGGCGGGAGATTTCGGCATATAAGGCATCTTTTTGGGCGCCGGCAGCGGCACTGCGGTCGATATTGTAGTCCATCAGGTTTTCAAGCAATGCCAGAACCAGGGTTGTATCGCCGTGCGCCAGATGCAGTAAAGCTTCTTCTTCGCTGGGCAGAGGATTCGGAGAATCAATTTTTTGAAAGCTTTGGTTAAGACATAAACCGATAAAATCTTTGACCGCGTCTATAGTTTGCAAAATATCGTCTTCGGAACTGAGCCCTTGGTTTTTAAACATAACGGTTTGAGCAATTTTTAAGTCGTCTACCCCGCGGCCCAGCATGTCGATAATCAGTCCCAGAAGCTCCGGCATTTCTTTCAGGCTTTGGCGATAGGACAAAACCTTTGGCTCAACCGGTGCCGGCTGGTTTTCCAGTTCTTTGAGCTTCCCTTTTTCCCAGTCCAGTTCGACCAGCGGAGCCTTGGCTTTTTCTTTTTCGTCCGCGCTTGCTTTTTTTTCTTTTTGCGCCTGTTCTTTTTTGGCTTTCTGATTTTCTTCTTTCTTTTTTTCAAAAACTTCTTTTTCTGCTCTGGCCATGTCCAGTTCGCGCTGCAGTTCCTTTTCAAGTTCTTTTTCGCGTTCCTGCTCTTCCATGATTTCGTTCAGACGGCGTTCGTCTTCTTCGTTAAATATGTCGTCTTCCGCGCTGCTGTCCGGCGCTTCTTTTTTCCCGTCGCTGCGTAAGAAGGAAATGATTGATTTGACGTAAATGATGATAATCAGAAACAGAAAGAGGATAAAGGCCAAAATGATCAGGATAATGGAAGCAATGCGCAGATGATTTGCGCCGGACATGTATCCGTCGATAAGGCTGGCAATCATATCAATGTTATGTGACACCGTGCCGATAATTTCATTCGCGGAAACAAACTGTTCAAACATATTTTATACTAACCATTTACAAAATGTATTTTAAGTCTTAAAATATCAAATCAGGGGAAGTATATCCGCCAAAAGTTAAAAAACACCTTAATAAAAAAGTAAAAAAATGGGTTATCTGAGTCAACGCAAAAAAAATGAACGGGAAAAGGTATTTTTGCAAATATCCGCAGTTGTGCTCGGTTTTTTCAGCATTGCGGCTTTCTGTCCCTGGTTTCCCGAAAGTCTTCAAAATGGGCTGTTTCACCTTTATCTTGTCAATTTGGGTATTTTTTTGCTGGCTTTGTTTTTTGAAAGATACGGATATGCGTTTTTTTTAGCGCTGTTGCTGGTTTTAAACTATTTTCACCTTGCTTCCTCCGCAAACATTTTTATGAATGTAAAAGTCGTTTCGGAGCATTCTTTGGATATTTCATATCTGCCGGAGATGTCTTTTGAACTTTCTGCCACGGACGGAACCGTTTTAAGCCGCCGGCGTCTGCAGCTGGCTTCCGGGACGGAAGTTCCGGTGATTACGATTGAAAAAGGAGGCCATGTTTTCAGCTTGTTGCGTGTAAATTTTGCATCACTGAAATCTTCGGAAAGGGAGGGAGCTTTCCGCCAGTTAAAGGCATTTGTCGTTTCTCAGGATGATCCCGTAATTGTCTTTGGCAATTTTGGCGAACCGGTTTGGGCGGATAATTTGAAAAAATTTTTGGTTGATACGGGGTTGCAGGTCAAAAACCGCCTGCTGTTGACCCAGCCCGGTTGCCGTTTTGGTCTTTTCTCGGCACCGTCTTTCTATATTCTGGCTTTTTCCAATGTCGGCATAAATGAGCTTTCAGCAAAATTTCCCAATGGAAAAAACTATCCGGAAGTCAATGCAGAGCTCGGCTTTTTTTAAGAAGTTTATAAACTTCACCTTCTTCAAAGGCTTTGGCATAGTCTAAAGCCGTGGCGAAAGTTTTGGCGCTTTGTTCCTTTTGGCCTCTTTGGTAGTCGATTAGGGCAATGTTGGCATAATCAACGGCGGCGCCGTCAGTCCGTTCGTTTTGAAGTTCACAGTCCAGCGATTGTTGAAAGAGGCCTCGTGCCCGCCGCAAATCACCTTGTTTCAAATAAATCATTCCCAACAGGTGATAAGCATTTGCCACATGAAAGCAGGAGGCGTGTTTTTGGCTGTCGTCGATTATTTGCCGCAGAATTTTTTCGCTTTTTGCTAAATCTTCGTTTTCAAATTCTGCCCGGGCGTTTAGCAAAAGGGATTCCCTCCGGGCAGAGGTGTTTTTGAGCTGTTTATAAATTTTTTCGGCTGCACGGCTGTAACGGATGGTTCCTTTCCAGTCTTCAATGGCCGCCGCATTATGAGCCAGCAGTTCAAGGCTGAAAGCTTCTCCCGCCGGATTGCGCATTTTGCGGTGGATGTCCAAAGCTTGGCGTGCTTTGCGCCCTGCCGGTTTATTTTGTCCCTGAATAATCAGGCTAAGGGCTTTTTGGTTAATGATTTCGGCATATCCCTGCTCGTGTTTGTTTTGCAAAAACAAACGCGAAGCTTCGTCAAAATAACTTTCCGCTTCGTCAAAATGTTTTTGCATTGTCATCAGCATACCGAGATTGCCTAAAATTTCGGCCTCGGCCAGAGGCATTTTCTTTGTTGCAAAAATTCTGCGGGCGGTTATCAGCATCAGACGGGAAAGATCTTCCATTCCACAAACCCTGTATACGGTACCGTTCATCAGGTAACTTTGGCCTTCTTCAAAAGCATATCCCGATTTTCTGAAAAAGAAGGCTGCCCTGGTAAAATTTTCAGATGCGGAAAGCATATCGCCTTCTCGGAGCTGCAGACAGCCGTTGCAGTAAGCCTGCAAAGCTTTTTCATATAAATCTGAACGGCCTTTTTTTCGATATAAAAGCTTTTCGGCTCGGTCATAATTTCCCTGTTGCAACAGAAACCATATTTGAGCATTCTCGCTCATGGAAGCATGAGCGCGTCCGGTAAGCATGGCAGAAAAATCTGCAGCTAAGCCGTTCATGTTTTTTTCTTGAAGTTGCCGCCGCAGCGGCGCAAAATCCGTTTTACACAGTGCCTTAATGCTTTCTCTGGTTTGGTTCTTGTTTTGCCCGGCCAGAAATTCCGCGATTTTCTGAACGGTTTGAGAAGAGTAAAAAAATTTTTTTCGGCTTCCGGATTGCTTTTTTAAAATGCTTTCCGTCAGAATTCTGCCGATAAAATCGCGGCGCAGACAAATAATATACCTCCAAACGGCCAGCATGGGGATTATAATAAAGAGGATGAAAATGCCAAGCTGCAAATATTTCATAAAATTAAGGTTTCTTTACCCAATGTTAGTTTTTGCTGTTTTATTATCTAAGATAACTTATCAAAAATTTAATGTATAGGGAATTTTTATTATGAGCATAACCAAACTGAAATCAAGCCAGCTGTATACCAGGTGCGACCCGAAAAAATTCAAATTTTCGACCACGGCCGAGTTGGAGGAACGTTTGTCCGCCTTGGGGCAGGATCGTGCGCTCAGTGCGGTGGAAGTGGGTATCAACATCCAGTCCAAAGGGTATAACCTGTTTTGCCTGGGACCTGAAGGAACTGGCAAAACCAGCTTGGTCAAACGCGTTTTGGTTAATGAGGCTAAAAAACGTCCGGCGCCGGAAGATTGGGCTTACGTTTATAATTTTGAAGAACCCTACAAACCCCAGGCCATCAGTTTTCCGGCCGGAACTGCCGCCGAATTTGCCAAAGATGTCGACAAGCTGATTGAAAACCTTTCCGCATCTGTCCCGGCGGTACTGGAAAGCGACGAGTACAAAGCCGGATTAAGCATCATCCATGAAAAATACAAACAACACAAGGAAGAATATATCAAGGTTCTGCAAAAAAAGGCCAAAGGCAAAAGCGTTTCTCTTTTGCATATGCCGGTCGGACTGGTTGTTGCCCCGGTTAAAAACGGCGAGGTTTTAAGCCCTGAAGCCTTTGATGAACTGCCTGAAGAAGAGAAAAAGCAGCTGATCAACGATCTCAACCAGATGCAGGAAGAAATCGAAAATACGGCGCAGGATCTGCCGCAGTGGGAAGATAAACAGCGCAAAGAAACCAATGATCTGCGGGAAAAGTTTCTGAAAATTGCCGTCAAAGATCCTATAGACGCACTTCATGCCAAATATAAAGGGCATAAACAGGCCAATGAATTTTTGAAAAAAATTCAAAGATATATTTTGAACAATGTGGACGAATTTCTGCCTGCGCAGGAAAATTCCGGAGCGGAAAACAATGCGGAAGATCCACTTTCGGCGCTGCTTTCCAAAATCAAACAGCCGGAAGAAGATAAATACGCCAAATTCAAAGTTAATGTCATTGTTAAAAATGACAAAGATGCCGGCGCCCCGATTGTTCATCTGGATCATCCCACCCAGGGCAATCTTGTCGGACGTGTCGAACGTATTCAGCAGTACGGTGCCCTGCTGACGGATTTTACTTTAATCAAAGCCGGTGCGCTGCATCAGGCTAACGGAGGATTTTTGCTGATAGATGCCCGCAAATTGCTGCTTCAGCCTTATGCCTGGGATTCGCTCAAGCGTGCCCTCGCTTCCAAAAGCATAAAGATTGAAGCGCCCAGTGAAGACACGACCTTTACGACCATTTCTCTGGATCCAGAGCCGATTCCGCTGAATATTAAGGTTATCTTAACCGGAGATGAGGATTTATACGAAGTTTTATCCGAGCGGGATCCCGATTTTTCCGACTTTTTTAAGGTCGAAGCGGATTTTGGCGTATTAATGGATCGTACGCCGGAAAACGAAATCGAATATGCCAAGCTCATCGGTTCCCTCTCTAAAAAGAAAAAACTGCGTTCTCTCAATAGGCAGGCTGTTTCCAAAGTGATTGAATATTCATCCCGTCTGGCGGAAGATTCGCAAAAATTGACGGCACACATCGCTTCAATCGGAGATCTGCTGCGCGAAGCGGATTACTGGGCGCGTAAATCCAAAGCCAACCAAATTGGCAAAAACCATATTGAACAGGCTATTCAGGCGCAGATTTACCGCAGCGACCGCATCAAACAGGCAATGCTTGAACAGATTGACAAAGGTACAATCTTAATGGATGTCCGCGGCGAGCGAGTCGGACAGATTAACGGCTTAGTCGTTTATAACTTTTCACGAACCAGCTTCGGCAAACCGGCGCGCATCACCACTCAGGTTCGTATCGGCAAGGGTGAGTTCATCAATATTGAGCGTGAAATAGAAATGAGCGGACCGATTCATACCAAAGGCGTGTTGATTTTGCAAAGTCTTCTGGCCAACCGTTTTGCCAAATATTCACCGCTTTCACTGGAGGCGTCGATTGTATTTGAACAGTCTTACGGCGGTGTTGACGGCGACAGTGCATCTTCAACCGAGTATTACTGCATGCTTTCGGCCATTGCTAACCTGCCAATTAAACAGAGCATTGCCGTAACAGGATCCATCAATCAGTTTGGCGAGATACAGCCCATCGGTGGTGTCAACGAGAAAATTGAAGGCTTTTTTGACGTCTGCAATCATCGCGGTTTAACCGGCAGCCAGGGCGTTATTATTCCGCGTACCAACGTCAAGGATCTGATGTTGCGCGAAGATATTTTGAAAGCCGTCGATGACGGAAAATTCCATGTCTGGGCTGTTGACAATGTTGACGATGGCATAGAAATTCTTACTGGCATGAAAGCCGGCAGCATGGATAAAAGGGGCCGTTATCCCAAGGGGACGGTCAACCGTGCCGTTCAGGAAAACCTGGAAATGTTTTATAAGCGATATGTCCATTATGCAAAAGAAACGCACGGTTGTCTTGGCAAATAAACCGATAAAAAACAGCCTCCGCGAAAGGAGGCTGTTTCTTTGAATAAGCGACGGATTTATTTGGGCGCTTCAATAGATAAAGTGTTCAGTTGCGGCTTTTTATGGGTCAGAATGCTGATAACCTTAATCAGTTCATTGCGCAGTTCCGGACGCCGGACAACAATATCGACCATGCCGTGTTCTTTAAGATATTCGGCGCGCTGAAAACCTTCGGGAAGTTTTTCACGGATTGTCTGCTCGATAACGCGTGCGCCGGCAAAGCCAATAACGCAGCCTTTCTCGGCAATATGCACGTCACCCAACATCGCAAAAGACGCCGAAACACCGCCGGTGGTCGGATCTGTCAGCACTGAGATAAAAGGCAGTCCTTTTTCTTTTACCATATTAACAGCCGCCGTTGTCCGTGCCATCTGCATCAGGGATAAAATACCTTCCTGCATACGCGCGCCGCCGGAAGCAGTGATTGTAATCAACGGATAATTCCCGCGCATGGCAATTTCTCCGGCTTTGACAATGCCTTCGCCGACATAAGTTCCCATGGAACCGCCCATAAAGCTGAAATCCATGGCGGCAACCACACAGGTAATTCCGCCGATTTCTCCCTGCGCAACCTTTATGGCATCTTCACTTCCGGTTGCCTTGCGGTAAGATTTGAGCCTGTCGACATATTTTTTGGAATCTTTAAAATTCAAAGGGTCTTCCTTAAGTTTGGGCAGAGAAATCAATTTATACTCGCCTCCGTCAAACAACATTTCGAAACGTTTGGTCAAAGGCAGACGCAAATGATGATCGCAGGAAGTACAGATATAATTGTTTTTCTCCAGCTCTTTGGTGAACAGCATTTGCCCGCACTGCGGGCATTTGGTCCATAAGTTGTCGGCAATTTCTTTGGTAGTGATTTTTTTGATTTTAGGTCTTACAAAGTCAGACAGCCAGTTCATTTTTCTTTACCTTAAAGTTAGATTATTTTTCTGCTTTCGCATCAGGATCGGAAGCTTTTTTGCTTTTTTTGAACAAATTTTTGAATCTGTCCCCCAAAGACGGTTTGGGCAGTTGTGCCTCCAGTTCTTTAAGGTTTTCCAGATTCTCATGCAGGCCTTCCATTTCACGGACCAGACGCTGCTGTTCTTTGTTTAGCTTTTTGTTCTGTTTTTTCTGCTTGCGCAGAGCCTGACGTACCGGGGCATAAGACAGCCAGGAGAAAAAGCTGCCGATAACAAAGCCCAGGGCAATAAAAAACACGATTGCCACGCTGAGCGACACCGTAATTTCAATATAAAAAGGCCATAGGTCAAAAGTTGCCAGGTCGTTGTTGACAAAGGCAAAAACCAAAATCACGACCAGTAGCGGCAATCCGATCAGCATTTTTATAAAACCCATGAGCCAGGCTCCTTTTTATGTTCGCTTTGAGCTCTACTTATTTAAGAGTTCAAACAGTTGTTTTCCAGTTTTAAAATGAGGAATATTGCGTTCTTCCACTTTTACCTGCTCTCCCGTGCGTGGATTCTTTGCAATCCGCGGCGAGCGGGTACGAACCGAAAAAGCGCCGAAGCCGCGAAATTCGACTCTGTTCCCTTCTGCCAGGGAGCTGGTTATCTTATCAAAAACGACGTTTACGATTCTTTCAACGTCTTTCAACATCAGGTGGGGATTTTTATTTGCGATTTTTTCGATTAATTCTGATTTTGTCACTTTAATTACCTCATTATTTATTGTTTTTATTAAATTACCTGTTTTTGTTCTAATTATCAATATATCAATTTAAAAAAAAGCCCAAATTTAAACCTTTAGTTATCCAAAGGGATTTACTCGTCGTTGGCCAGTCGCGCTACCGGAATGTGCCTTTCCGCTTCTCCCAGTTCAATATCTTCGATTTTTTGAATTCTTTTGTTGATTTTACCCGACGAAATTTTAATACTTTCAACGTCTTCGTTAGCCTGTTTGAAATGTTTGCTCAGGTTTTCGATTCTGTCGTCCAGCCGTCCGATGTCTTCAACCAGCGTGCCGACTTCTTTTTGAATGACTCCGGCCTGTTCGCGCATTTTGGCATCTTTCAGAATGGCGCGGATCGTGTTGAGCGTTGCCATCAGGGTTGTCGGCGAAACAATCCATACCTTGGAGCGATAAGACGCTTCCACCACATCGGTAAAGTTGGCATGCAGTTCGGCATAAATCGCTTCGCTTGGCAAAAACATCAATGCGGATTCCGCCGTTTCTCCAGCAATAATGTATTTTTCGGAAATGTCTTTGATATGTTTTAAAACCGAAGCCCGGAAAAATCTTTCGGCTTCGATTCTTTCCCGTTCGTTGCCGGCTGCCCGCAGGGCATGGTAGCTTTCCAGCGGAAATTTTGCATCGATGATTATGGTTCCCGGCGGATTCGGAAGCTTCAGCACGCAGTCGGCACGCTTACCATTTGACAATACAAATTGAAAATCATAAGCATTCGGCGGCAGGATGTTTGTTACCAGATCATTAAGCTGTATTTCGCCGAATGCGCCGCGCGCCTGTTTGTTGGACAGCACTTCCTGCAGAGAAACAACCTGTTCCGACAGGGATGATATTTTTTGCTGTGCCGCATCTATTTTGGCCAGGCGCTCCCTGAGGTCAGTCAGTGTTTCGTTTGTTTTGGCCGTTGTCTGTTGCAGCCCGTCGCCCACGCTTTTGGTCACAGCCAAAAGCTTCTCGTCCATAATTTTCAAGACGGCCATTTTCTGTTCGTTGATGGCGGCGGCAATTTTGTTTTGTTCCTGAGAATTATGTTCGCTGAACTGGGCCAGGCGTCCGGCCAGTTCGGCCTGGCTGCGCAAAAACAACTCTCCAAGAGCGGTATTTTCTTTGCGTCTGTGTCCCCAAAACCAAAACAACAAATTGCCCGTCGTCAGTACGACCAACAGGCCGACCAGAATCAATACGGCATTTTCGTTTAACAAGCTACTTAGATTCTGCAAAATGGCGTCCCATCCTCAAAAATTTGTCGGTACGGCGTTTTTTAAGCTCATCGCCGCTCTGGGTCATCAATTCTTTCAAATGTTTCAAAATACTGTCGCCGACACGCTCAATTGCCGCTTCACGGTTTCGATGCGCGCCGCCCAGCGGTTCGGCAATGATTTCGTCAATCACGCCCAGCCGCCGCAAATCCTGCGCGGTCAGCCGCAGAGCTTCGGTTGCTTCTTTAACCTTATCGGCCGAGCGCCATAAAATTGAAGCGCAGCCTTCCGGCGAGATAACCGAATAAATGGAATGTTCCAACATTAAAACGCGGTTGGCGGTAGCAATGGCGATCGCGCCGCCGGAACCACCTTCTCCGATAACGACGGAAATAATCGGCGTGCGGATTTTCAGGCACTTTTCAATAGAGGAGGCAATGGCTTCCGCTTGGCCGCGGGCTTCAGCCTCAACGCCCGGGAAAGCTCCGGAAGTATCGACAAAGGCGATGACTGGCAAGCTGAATTTATCTGCCAGATTCATCAGTCGCTGGGCTTTGCGGTAACCTTCAGGTTTGGCCATGCCGAAGTTGTATTTCATACGCGATTCGATATCATGTCCTTTTTCCTGGCCGATAACAACGACGGAAATTCCTTTAAACCGGCCGATACCGCCGATCATGGCCTCATCATCGGCAAAACAGCGGTCGCCGCACAGCGGCGTAAAATCTTCAATCAGGGCATGCACGTAATCCAGACAGTGCGGACGCTGCGGATGACGGGCAACTTGGGATTTTTGCCAGGGCGTAAGATTGGAGTAAGAAGCCCGCATCTGTTTTTCCAGCTTTTGCTGAAGCCGGGACAGTTCCTGAGAAATGTCCACTTCTTCGTTTTGGGTCAGGTATTTGAGACTTTCGATTTTTGATTCGATTTCAAAAATGTTTTTTTCAAAGTCTAAAACTAAAGTATCCGAATTGCTCATTATAAAACTCTATTTTTGTTTACGCAAATTTTTACTTCCTCATAACATATTTTTTCCGAAATTTCGACTCTTATTTTTCTTTTTGTGCAAGAAGTAAGGATTTTTGTTGGAAAAAGAGTTAATATTTATTACTATCCAATAAATAAAGTGCATTTTATCAAAGGAGAGTTCTTTTGTTGGCCGTATCCTTTTTCACGCTGATTTTCTCGTCTTTGCTTTGGCTCATATATTCCCTGCGGTTTATTTTTGACAACTTGAAGGGCATTTCTTTTTTTGACGCGGGCATTGCCAATATTATGCTCTATACGCTGCTGGTCTGTCTCCCCATATTTTTGATGTGGGCTGTGTTCGGTTTCGTCAGCCAGTATCTGAGCAACCGCAGCTTCAGCCTGCAGCTGCAAAAACTTTTCGTGCAGATGAAAAAAAATCAGGATTATTCGGATCTGCTGGCCCGGGTATTGATTGAAACCGAACAGCAGGTAAAGGACGGCTTCGTACTTAATCGTTTTGATCTGCTGATTGCTGATATGAATGAGCTTTTATCAGAGATTATCCGCGGTTGCAAACTGGCGTCTGGCGAACAAATCGAGAATTTGTGGAATAAGGTGCAAAATGGCGGCAAGTGGTCTTTCGGCAAAGTTATTATTGAGGTAAACAACTCGCAGCCTAATTTTCAAATGCGAATTTACGAACGCTCTGTGCGCGACAATGTTATCGGCGGCACGGTCATGGAATTCTGCGCCCGGTATCTTGCCGTTGTCAAAATGCTGGAAGCGCATGACCGGGATAAAATCTTTTTAAATATGATTGAAACGGGAGTAATGGGAAAAGTCTTTTCGATTCTGTCGCCGGTTGCCGAAGAGATTCGCCGCAGTCGTGAAGGAAAAGCAGCCTTTGCACGGCCGGAGCCGCAGCCGGCGTCTCGTCCCGCACCCCGTCCGACACCGCAGACAGAAACCCAGTTGGAGCGTGCTTCGGTCACCGTCAGCCGCGCGCCTAAAAAAGGCATTTTGGAACGCCTGAAAGATCTGCATCACAAAAAAGACAACGAGATTCCCGCGCCTATGGAAAGAGATCCTTTTTCAATCGCCCTTGAAAAAAGTTTTGGCGAAGAAATTTCTTCGTCGCAAGAACCTCCGGCTCCCCGGTTTGAACCGGAAGGCGAAACTCTTGAAACCGAACCGCGCTTCGAAATAGCTCCGCCGGCGGAATTTGCGGAAGAAACGCCCGAAGCAGAGCCGTCCGTAACAAGTGCTGCAGAAGAAAGTCCTGAACCGGAAGAGTTGACGGATACTCAAAGAACGCTCAACAGCCTGAAACAAGAATGGGCCGGATTTTCTCAGGAAGTGTCGGAAAAGAAAGAAAATGACGAACCGACGGAAGATCTGGACGGGCAAAATCTGGCTTATCCTTTCGGCAGCTGGGTCGACGAGCAGAATTACCGCAAATGAAAAAACTGTTCGCCGCCGTATTCCTGTTAATTGCTTTTCCGCT
The DNA here is from genome assembly GCA_944391425.1 of uncultured Alphaproteobacteria bacterium. Classification (GTDB taxonomy): domain Bacteria; phylum Pseudomonadota; class Alphaproteobacteria; order RF32; family CAG-239; genus CAZU01. The sequence continues at coordinate 52,768 of CALXTO010000006.1, forward strand.
GCAGGCGGCGGAGATAAAACTGTCTGAATCTCTTTCCTTATACGGAGCGCCGGAATATACGTCCGGATTTTCGCATTTTCGCTATGTTAACCCGGATGCGCCGAAAGGCGGCAGGATTGTTATGCCGGCTTATGGCGGTTATGATAATTTTAATCCGTTCATCTTTAAAGGAATTGCCGCGCCGGAAGCTGCGGAGCTGACGCTGGACAGCCTGGGCGTTTCTCCGGTAGACGATGTTTCCACAGTTTATCCCCTGCTTGCCAAACGGTTTGAAATTCCGTCGGACAATTCCTTTGTTGGCTTTATTTTGGACGAGCGCGCCCGTTTTAGCGACGGGTCTCCGGTGACGGCGGATGACGTCATATTCAGTTTTAATGCCCTGATTGAAAAAGGGGCGCCGTTGTATAAAGTTTATTATGCGGATGTCGAAAAAGTTGAAAAGGTTGGCCCGCGCCATGTCCGTTTCTGGTTCAAAAAAGGAAGCCAAAACAAAGAATTGCCATTGATTTTATCACAGTTCAAAGTCTACTCGGCCAAAGATTGGCAGGGGCATGATTTTTCCAAGCCTTCTTTACGTGTCCCTCTGGGTAGCGGACCGTATCTGATTGACAAATTTTCTCCCGGAAAATACACCGTTTTTCGCCGTAACCCGGACTATTGGGCCAAAGATCTGCCGACACGCCGGGGTTTTTTTAATTTTGATGAAGTTCGTTACGACTATTATCAGGATACCACAGTGACACTGCAGGCTCTTTTTGCGGGCAGCATAGATGTGCGTGGGGAATACATTGCCAAAATCTGGGTCAGCGGCTATGACAATGATATTGTCAAAAGCGGGCGGATCATAAAGGCGGAGATACCGCATAACCAGCCGGCTGTTCTGCAGTATTTCGGCTTCAACACCCGCCTGAATAAATTTAAAGACCGCCGCGTGCGCGAGGCAATTGGGCTGGCGTTTGATTTCGATTGGGCCAACGATAAACTTTTCTACAATCAATATCAGCGCATTTACAGTTGTTTCACCAACACGGGAATGGAAGCTGTAGGCTTGCCGCAGGGCAAAGAATTGCAGATTCTCGAAAAATACAGAAATCAGCTGCCTTCCGAAGTGTTTACAAAGGCGCCGGAGCTGCCGTCGCACAAAAATTATATGGAAACGCGGCAAAATCTGCGCCGCGCGGTTAAATTGCTGGAAGAAGCCGGATACGGTTTTGTCGACGGTAAAATGACGCGTTTGGACAACGGAGAGCCTCTGGAAATAGAAGTTCTCAGCAATTCCGCCAACGGTTCCTCTTTTACCCGCGTTATGCTGCCGTTTATTGAAAATCTGAAAAAAATCGGCATTAAAACAACTTTTCGCAATTTGGAAGTCAACATATTCAAAAACCGTCTGGATCGGTTTGATTTTGAAATGGCGATTTTGTCTTTCCGCATGAGCTCCATGCCCGGCAACGAGCAATATGAAATGTGGGGGTCGCGCTCGGCTTCGGTTCACGGCAGCTATAATATGATGGGCATTTCCAATCCCGTGGTGGACGAACTGATTGCTGGCCTGGTCGGTGCCCGTGACAAAGAAACCTACACGGCTTATGTCAGGGCTCTGGACAGAGTGCTGCTCAATGAACATTACATGATTCCCCAATGGTATTCCCCGCATGACCGGGTAGCTTACTGGGATAAATTTGAACATCCGGACACCGGGATCAAAGCAGGTTTCAATCCATTCACCTGGTGGGCGAAAGGAGATGCCGGATGAGAAATTATATCTTTAAAAGACTTCTCTTAATTCCTTTGACTTTACTCGGAATACTGACACTGAACTTTATCATTATCCAGTTTGCGCCCGGCGGTCCAATTGAGCATACGCTGGCTAAATATCAGGGTATGAACGTCGATTCCAAAGGACAGTTTTCCGGCACTGCGCAGCTGGCAAATGCTTCGCCGGCGCCTTCAAAATATCAGGGAGCACAGGGCGTGCCGCCGGAACTGATTGCCGAGCTTGAAAAACAGTTTGGTTTTGACAAGCCGGCTCATGTCCGTTTTTTTAAAATGATTGCCGATTATGCCCGTTTTGATTTCGGCAAAAGTTTTTATCAGGATAAGACCGTTGGCGCCCTCATTATGGAAAGAATGCCTGTTTCGGTGTCTTTGGGTTTGTGGTCGACGCTGATAATTTATTTGATAGCGATTCCTTTAGGAATAAAAAAGGCAGTCCGTGATGGTTCGGCTTTTGATGTTTGGACATCTTTTGCTGTTATTTTGGGATCGGCGATTCCCGTCTTTTTGTTTGCGGTGTTTTTGATTGTGTTTTTTGCCGGTGGCACCTACCTGCACTGGTTTCCGCTGCATGGTTTAACTTCCGATAATTGGGAAAGCCTGTCTTTGGGGGGCAAAATTCTGGACTATTTCTGGCACATTACCCTGCCGGTGCTGGCGATGGTTATCGGCGGTTTTGCCAGTTTGACGATGCTGACCAAAAATTCGTTTCTGGATGAAATCAATAAACAGTATGTTCTGACTGCAAAAGCTAAAGGCCTGAGCGAAAACCAGATTTTATACGGCCATGTTTTCCGTAATGCTATGCTGATTGTCATTGCCGGTTTTCCGACTTTGCTGATAAAAATGCTGTTTACGGGTTCTCTGCTGATTGAAGTTATTTTTTCTCTTAACGGATTGGGATTGTTAGGGTATGAAGCAATTATGACCAGGGATTATCCGGTTATTTTCGGAACAATGTATATTTTTGCGCTTTTAGGGCTTATATTAAAGTTGCTTTCGGATATTGCCTATTCCCTGATAGATCCGCGGATTAATTTTGAAGGACGGAGTTAACCAATATTAAATAACCGCCGGGGTAATAATAAGTTATAGCTTTCCATAATTGCAAAACGGGGACAACGATGCTTAATCTCAAACATGTGGCCATCAACTCTTTCAATGAAAACCTCGCTTACGTTCATCGGGATTGTACGGCTTATCGCGTTGATGATATTACGACGCTGACCAAAGTGGAAATTCACGGCGGCGTTAAGCCGGTGTACGCTTTTTTGCAGGTGGTAGAGGATACGGCTTTGGTCAAGCCGGATGAGCTTGGTCTTAATACAGAAGCTTTCAAACAGATTAATCTTCCCGAAGGTGCCAATATCTCCATGACGCTGGCGCCTCAGGCACAAAGCCTGTTATCGGTCAAACGCAAGATAGCCGGAAACATTTTAAATGCCGGTGAATATGACGCTATTGTCAACGACATTGCTTCCAAACGCTATTCAAATATGGATATTGCATCTTTTTTGGTTGCATCCGGTTCCTTTATGACAACTTCAGAAGTTCTGGCGTTGACGGAAGCAATGATCGGCGAGGACGTTATCCGCTGGGACAATGAAGAAATCGTTGTGGATCACCATTGCTTCGGTGGGGTTCCCGGAAACAAAACCGACATCATCATTACCGCCATTGTTGCTGCTTACGGGCTTCCCATGCCCAAAACAGCGGCTCGTTCGCTGACCTCCTGTGCCGGCGTAGCGGATACGTTTTCCGTTTTGGCCGGAGTTGATATGGATGAAGATAAATTGAAAAAGCTGGTTAAGGAAAACCGCGGCGCCATTGTCGACTACAACAGCCTTCCCATTGCTTCCGCCAACAAGATTATTGCCGGCGTCGAAAGGCATTTGGGCCTGACCCAGCTTCAGCATCTGGCGGCGTCGATTCTGGCAATCAAACTGGCTGCCGGCGTAACGCATCTGGTTATTGACATTCCTGCCGGTCCCAGCGCCCGTGTCAAGACGACGACGGAGGCCATGCGCCTTCGTAAACTGATAGAATATATTGGAGATATGCTTTCTTTGGGCGTCGATGTCCATATTACCGACGGACGGGAACCCATCGGCAATGGCATTGGTGCTGTTTTGGAGGCCAGAGATGTTATGAAAGTTCTCCGCAATAAGGAAGACGCGCCGGAGGACCTGCGGGAAAAATCTCTCTATCTGGCCGGGCATGTTTTAGAGTTTGATCCGCAGTTGCGCGGCGGACAGGGATATTTTGCCGCTCGGGAAATCCTCAATTCCGGTCGGGCGTTGGAGGCCATGAACAAAATTATTTACGCCCAGGGCAAAGCGCCTCAACCTCAGCTCGGCAATCTGACTCGGGATATTGTTTCCACCCAGAGCGGTGTAGTTGAAAGCATCAATAACGAACGTATCAACAAAATCGGCGTTTTGGCCGGCGCTTCGCAATACCCCGGCGCCGGGCTTGATTTGCTGAAAAAAGTCGGTGACAAGGTTGAACAGGGAGAAACGCTCTACCGCATCCATTCAGTTAATTCGACGGATTTTGCTTTTGCTAATTCGGTTGTTGACGGTTATACCGGTTATGAAATCAACACGAAAGGAACTTTCTGATGAGCCTGCCCGGACGCGCTGTGGCGGAACAGGAACTGGAAGAAGCCGGTCGGCTTAATCCCGGCAAATGGACGGCTCACTCCCGTTATGTCGCCAAAGCCTGCGAATATATAGCGGCGGCCTGCGGAATGGATTCCGAAAAAGCCTATATTCTGGGGCTGTTGCATGATATTGGCCGCCGGATAGGTGTTGTCAATATGTACCATGTTTACAGCGGATACCGTTATTGTACCCAAAAAGGTTGGGATGAAGTCGCCCGCATCTGCCTGACCCATTCGTATCTTCTCGGAGATGCAGCCAAGGGCGTCAGCGATTTCGACGGCAATATCGAAGAATATCGGTTTGTTGAAGATTATATCCGCAATGTCGTTTTGGATGATTATGACCGTCTGGTGCAGTTGGCGGATGCTTTAGGAACGGCAGACGGTTTTTGCATCATTGAAAAGCGCTTGGTCGATGTTGCTTTGCGTTATGGCTTTATGCCTTATACGCTAGAAAAATGGCGAAAATTTTTTGAACTGAAAGAATATTTTGACCAAAAATGCGGCTGTTCAGTTTATAAATTGTTGCCCGGCATTGAGGAGAACCTGTAATGAAAAAGCTGCGTATTGCCATTGTCGGCTGCAAAAACATGGGGCGGAAACACCTATGCTGCCTTCAAGAACATTTTTCCGCTGAAGTAAAAATCGCGGGTATACTTAATTCCACCGTCAAGTCCTCAGCCAAATGCGGTCAAGAACTGGGAGTTCCCTATTTTGAAAAACTGACAGATATTAACCGTCGCAGAGTTGATGCAGTCATTATCGCCACGCCGGCCGAAACCCATTATGAAATTGCCAAAGAGCTGATTGCCAAGAAGATTCCGCTTTTAATCGAAAAACCCTTTGCCGAAACCGAAGAACAGTGCTATGAGTTGAGAGCTCTGGCAAGGGAAAAGCATATGCCTCTTCTCATCGGTCATACGGAAAATTATAATCCGGCGGTTGTGAAACTGCGGGAGGTCTTAGAGGCGCCAATCCGGACAATTGCGGCCTTTCGTTCCTCAAACAATCCCGGATTCAAACGAACGCATATTATTTCCGAATTGATGATTCATGATATCTCCATTGTCAATTCGTTAACTTCCGCCGCCGTCAAAAAAGTATCTGTTTCCAAAAAAGGAGAATATCGTTGGGATGAACACGCCGTGGTCGAAATGCTTTTGGAAGACGGTTCTGCCGTGCGGCTGGAGGCTTTGCGCGCCGAATGCCCGGTAGAGCGCCGGATGCGGATTATTGACAAAGACAGTCATATTTATCAGATTGACTTTTTGGAACGCCGCTTGCGCAAAGACGGAGAAACCTTGTGCGAAGGGGGCGATTCCCTGGCGGCCGAACTGCGCGACTTTATAGAAATGTGCAAAGGCGGAAGGCCTCTGGTAAGCGTGGATGAAGGTGTTGAAAATGTTGAAATCTGCCGCTATCTGGAATCCTTTTGTCAGAATTAAGCAAAATTTTTCAAAAAAAATCCGTCTGTACTTGCATCACTGATTTTTCGTCCCTATATAAGCTAGTAGCAAGATAAGAATTTACTGCATTTAAACAAAGGATAAAAGATTATGAGCAATAAAGTTATTGGTATTGACCTTGGTACGACCAACTCCTGCTTTGCGGTTATGGAAGGCGGGGAAGCCAAGGTGTTGGAAAATTCCGAAGGCGCCAGAACAACGCCTTCCATGGTTGCTTTCACGGATACCGAACGTCTGGTCGGCTTTCCGGCCAAACGTCAGGCAGTTACCAACCCCGAAAACACGCTGTTTGCCATCAAACGTTTGATTGGCCGCCGTTTTGATTCTCCGGAAGTTGCCAAAGACAAAGCTTTGGTTCCCTTTAAGATTATTGACGGCGACAATGGTGATGCCTGGGTAGAGGTCAAAGGCCAAAAATATGCCCCGTCGCAGATCTCGGCAATCGTTCTGCAGAAAATTAAGGAATATGCCGAGAGCTATCTTGGTGAAAAAATTGAAAAAGCGGTTATTACCGTTCCGGCCTATTTTAACGATTCTCAGCGTCAGGCCACAAAAGATGCCGGTAAAATCGCCGGCTTGGACGTCCTGCGCATTATCAACGAACCGACGGCTGCGGCTTTGGCCTACGGTATGGATAAAAAAGCCAACGGCACCATCGCCGTTTATGACCTCGGCGGCGGTACTTTTGATATTTCCATTTTGGAAATCGGCGACGGCGTATTTGAAGTAAAATCCACCAACGGGGATACGTTCCTGGGCGGCGAAGACTTTGACCAGCGTCTGGTAACTTATTTGACGGACGAGTTCAAAAAAGAAAGCGGTATTGATTTGAAAAACGACCGTTTGGCTTTACAGCGTTTGAAAGAGGCTGCCGAAAAAGCAAAAATCGAGCTGTCCTCGACAACCCAAACCGAAGTTAACCTGCCGTTTATCACCGCAGATCAAACCGGCCCGAAACATCTGAACATCAAATTGACTCGAGCCAAACTCGAATCTTTGGTTGAAGATTTGATTGAAAAAACAGTTGAACCCTGTAAAAAGGCAATGGCGGATGCCGGTGTCAGCCCCTCTGACATCAGCGAGGTTATCCTCGTCGGCGGTATGACCCGTATGCCCAAAGTTCAGGAAAAAGTAAAAGAAATTTTTGGCAAAGAGCCGCACAAAGGCGTTAATCCCGATGAAGTCGTTGCTGTCGGCGCGGCCATCCAGGGCGGTGTTTTGATGGGCGACGTCAAAGATGTTTTGCTGCTGGATGTTACTCCGTTGTCTTTGGGTATTGAAACGCTGGGCGGCGTGTTTACGCGTCTGATTGACCGCAATACCACCATTCCGACCCGCAAATCTCAGGTATTTTCAACAGCGGAAGACGGACAAACAGCCGTTACCATCCGCGTCTTCCAAGGCGAGCGCGAAATGGCAGCAGACAACAAGCTGCTCGGACAGTTTGATCTGGTTGGCATTCCGCCTGCACCGCGCGGCATGCCGCAGATTGAAGTTACCTTTGATATTGATGCCAACGGTATCGTAAATGTTTCGGCCAAAGATAAAGCCACCAATAAGGAACAGGCCATCCGCATTCAGGCCAGCGGCGGCTTATCTGATGCCGACATTGAAAAAATGGTTAAAGATGCCGAAGCCAATGCCGAGGCTGATAAGAAGAAAAAAGAGCTGGTTGAAGCCAAAAACCAGGGTGAATCTTTGGTACATTCAACCGAAAAGACCCTCAAAGAACATGGCGATAAAATTTCTGCGGCTGAAAAAGAAGCGATCGAAAATGAAATCAAAGCTTTGAAAACAGCCTTAGAAGCCGAGGATTTGAGCGTCATCAAAGAAAAGACCGAAAGCCTGATGCAGGCTTCCATGAAACTCGGCGAAGCCATGTATAAAGCGCAGCAGGCTGATGCTTCTGCCGCCGGCGCCCAGCCCGGAGCCGATGCGGGAGCTTCCGCCGGAAATCAGCGCGGCAACGATGAAAAAGTTGTCGATGCTGATTTTGAAGAAGTCAAGTAACTGACTCTGTTCTGTACACAAAACCTCCGCAAAATTCTTTTGCGGAGGTTTTTTTAACCGCACTTCTCAAAACCTGCCCAGTTTCCTCCGGATAAACAGCTTTTTAATTGCTCATTTGCTTGACTTTATGTCTTAAAAATCCTAAATACAAACTAAGTTAAAACAAGAAGTAAAATAAAATGACCGAAAAAGACTATTACGAAATTTTGGAAGTTTCCAAAACAGCCAGCGGTGACGAAATAAAAAAATCTTTTCGTCGTTTGGCAATGCAGTATCATCCGGATCGCAATCCCGGAAACAAGGAAGCGGAAGCCCGTTTCAAAGAAATTAATGAAGCCTATGAAGTCTTAAAGGATGAGCAAAAACGCGCGGCTTATGACCGTTACGGGCATCAGGCTTTTGCCAATGGCGGTATGGGCGGCGGCAGTCCGTTTGGTGGTTTTGAGTTTAATTTCGGCACCGGCGGCTTTTCGGATATTTTCTCCGATATTTTTTCTGAATTTATGGGCGGCGGCAGAAGCGGTGGACGCAACAACTATGCGCGTCCCGGCGCCGATGTGCGCTATAATCTGGAAATTACGCTTGAAGAAGCATTTTCCGGACTTGAGAAGGAAATAACCATTCCGTCAAGCGAGCCTTGCGCAACCTGCAACGGTCACGGAACAAAAGACGGCAAGGAGGCGCCGCTTTGTCCGCATTGTCAGGGCAGCGGCAAGGTTCGCTTGCAAAAGGGCTTTTTTGTCGTTGAACAGGCTTGCCCGCATTGCCGCGGCAGTGGTCGTCTGGTAAAAGACGTTTGTCCGGATTGCAAAGGTGCCGGCGCCATCCGCAAGGAAAAAACAATTAAAGTCAAAATTCCTGCCGGCATAGAAGACGGAACCAGGATGCGCATTTCAGGCGCCGGCGAAGCCGGAACCCGCGGCGGGGCAGACGGAGATTTGTATGTATTTGTCAGCGTTAAGGCGCATAAACTTTATGAACGCGACGGTGCCAACCTCTATGCCAGAATTCCGATTTCGATGTGCTGCGCCGCATTGGGCGGAAAAATTGAAATTCCGTCGGTTGACGGAGAAAAAATAGCGCTGGATATTGCAGCCGGTTCTCAGAATGACCAGGTTATCCGGGTTAAAAACCAGGGAATGACCATGATGCGTTCGAAAAACCGCGGTGATCTGTTTGTCAAACTGCGGGTGGAAACGCCGGTCAACCTGTCTGCCCGTCAGAAAGAGCTGATGGAAGAGTTCCGTTCAATCAGCAAAGATGACAAATGCCAGCCGGAATCAAAAGGCTTTTTTGAAAAAATAAAAGATTTGTTTGTTGCTTGATAAAAATTTTTCTGCGCATAAATTATCTTAAGATATTTATGAAAAGGAGAAAATTATGCTGAAAAAAGTTATCGTCTGCGCCGTTTTTGTTTTGGCGGCCTGCTCTGCCGAAGAAACGCGCACTTATACTTATTCCTGCGGAGATACCAAGGTAACAGCCGAATATTCCGATGCGGATAGCATAAAGCTGGATATCGACGGGCGCCGCTATACTTTGCCGCATGTCGTTTCGGCAGACGGAGCCAAATATGCCAATACTGATGAAAGCATCGTCTTTTGGAATAAAGGAAATAAAGCCTATCTGGAAGTATCCGACAAACAGTATCCGGAATGCGGGCAGATTTCTGCACAATAATTTAACTTTAAGATTGCCAAAGAGCGGTTGTTGTAATAACTTAATGTTATGACTAACATTAAGGAACTTTCAATGATTGAAACCGCAAATATCGTATGTATGAAATGGGGCACTTATTTTGGCCCCGAATACGTTAATATCCTTTATCGGGGCGTTTCCCGGCATATTAAGCGCCCGTTCAGATTTATTTGTTATACAGATGACAAAAAAGGCCTGGATGAAGGGATTGTTGCTTACGATTTGCCGGAGTTTAAAAGCATTGCCAAGTCAAACGGAGCGCCGTATCCCAAGCAGACATTGTTCCGTTCGGATCTGGAAGGGTTTAATGAAGGCGATACTTTCCTCTTTATGGATTTGGACGTAGCGGTTATGGAGGACATAGACTGCTTTTTTGATTATATGCCGGAAGAAGACTTTATCATTATCAAAGATTGGCGCAAAGGGGATAAAAACGTCGGCAATTCCTCTGTCTTCAGGGCAAAAGTCGGACCTTTGAATTATGTCTATGAATATATGGAAGAGCATTTGGAGGATATTATAAAAAAATACGGAACATCGTCTCAGCAGTATTTATCCGCCAAAATCTGCGAAAAATACGGCAAGCCGACGTGGTGGCCTGCCGAATGGACTTGCAGTTTTCCGCTCCAGTGCATGCCCGGAAAATTTACCCGTTGGCTTAAAGTTCCCAAAAAACCGGCGCCGGGGACCAAACTTTTGGTCTTTCACGGACTGGTTCACCCCAAGGAAGCAATCGCCGGAATCTGGCCGCGCAAAGAACCATGGTACAAAAAATGGTATAAAACTGTCCGCAAAACGCCCTGGGTGAAAGATTATTGGCAGGAATAAAACGCCGCGCTTGATAATTTGCCGTTGATGCCTATTTAAATATTGCATTTTTAACAGGCAGAGTATCAGGTAATGAAAAAAAAGTTAAGTCTTGCGCTATTTTTTTTGCTTTGCGGATGTTTCCGTCCTCTTGAAATAACCGATGTCCTCCGTTACAGCTGTGACGGACAAATCATTGCTGCCGCCTATTATAACGACGGTTCGATGATTTTGACTTATAACGACAATCGGGTAGTTTTGCATAAAACATCAGGAAATTGCAACGTTGAGCGTTATGCGAATATAGGTAAAGCGGTAATTTTTGAAAGTAAGGGAGAAAAAGCTTCGCTGAAGTTCGGTCCTTATGCCTATCCGGAATGCATAAAGCTTGTAAATTATTAGCAAAACGGCTGTTTAAAAAGGATTCCGGCGTTAAGTGACTCTCATTTTAGTTGATTAATTTGAAAATCACAGTTATACTGGTAGCAACAGTAAATCTGGAAGAAAAGAAAAAAGTGCCGTGAAAATGAATAAGCCGGCTTCAAATAAGCAATATTAATATTTCCAGACGCCCCGGTCCTCAAGACCGGAGCGTTATGTATTAAAATGAACTAATGAGAGGACGTAATGTTGAAAAAAACAGAAAAAAAGAAACAGTTGAGTTATCGCGGTAACCAAAGAACGTTATTAAGACGCCCAAACGCAGTGGATGAACATGTCGGCCGCCGTATTCATATGCGCCGTCGGCTGCTGGGCTGGGACCAAAAAAAACTGGCTCAAAAATTAGGGATTTCTTTTCAACAGCTTCAAAAGTACGAGCAGGGCATCAACCGTCTCAGCGCCAGCCGTTTATGGGATATGAGCATGGTTTTGGGCGTTTCTGTAAATTTTTTCTTTGAAGATATGAATGAACAGACAAACGGCACTTTTTTGTCTTTAGAGGATATACGGGACGATGATGAATGGATTATGAACAAAAATGAAACAATGGAGCTGGTTGAAGGATATTACAGGATTCCCAACCGGGACACGGCCCGTCGCATTTTTACCATGATAAATTTGTTAGCAGAGTTGAATGTGATGGAGGTAAAAGACGTTGATACACAAAACCCTGCTTTTTGTTAAAAGCAGGGTTTTTCTAAAACTGGCGCACTCGGCGGGCTTTGAAAACAAAACAACCGTTGCTCCGGTTGTTTTGATTGAAAAAGGCGCAGGATTGCCCGTTTGCGAGCCAGGGAACGCAGCGCTGCAAGCGGATGCAATCCCAGTGACCGCAGCGAGTTAGCGCCGGAGAGGCGCTTAGGAGCCAGAACGAACCTTGGTTCGAATTCCGCCGAGCCAAAATAAAACCCTGCTTTTTGTTAAAAGCAGGGTTTTTCTAAAACTGGCGCACTCGGCGGGCTTTGAAAACAAAACAACCGTTGCTCCGGTTGTTTTGATTGAAAAAGG
>CALXTO010000007.1 GCA_944391425.1 uncultured Alphaproteobacteria bacterium
CCCGCCCGAGCTCACCAATGTAAAAAACGCCATTCTTTATGAATGGTGTTTTTTATTGTATGAGATAGGAGAGTTTGAACTGCTGGGAAGGCGGTTCTTCTGGCTCGATAATGTCCGTATTTCACGGACATAACTCGCTGCGGTCTCTCGTTTTCTAAACTCGCTGCACCGGGTTAACCGCTTTGCTCATTAAGAAAACTTCGCCTGTCGTATAAAATCAACCGGAGCAACGGTTGATTTTAGACCTCCAGCCCGCCCGAGCTCACCAATGTGAAAAACGCCATTCTTTATGAATGGTGTTTTTTATTGTATGAGATAGGAGAGTTTGCTCCCTCTGTGGCTTTAATAAAAAGCAATAAAGAAAGCCCTCTGTGAAGAGGGCTTTCGTTTATAAACCGCAGATAATCGCTATACCGCAGGCCATAATCGTTCCCCCGGCAATTTCATGCGCATAGACCTCCAAACGTTTGAAGCGCAGAGCATTGATACTAAGCAGTCCCAAAGCAACGGCCAGCATCATTGTGGCTATGGTAGCCGCCGAAAAGATCACTGTGCTGGAAATAACCGCCGAAACGCCCAAAACGCTGGATGCCGTTAAAATCGGCCAAAGCGCCTTCCATTCCGGCAACGGCGATAACAACATCTGCCCGGCGAATATCTTCAAGTTTGGCAAATAAACGGTGTATGCCGGCAATACCGACATCAAAATGACGGGCAACATCCGCCCCGAAAAACTCGGCAACCTGAGCCGCTTCTTCCGCTGCCCGAAGATCTGCCGTACCGCCCGTACAAACGGCAATCAGCCCGTTAAGTTTGAGCTTGTTGCCGACAGGCAGCGTTATGACTTTTGATGTTTCATCATATGCGACCTCCAGTCCAGACGTTTTGACGAAAGCAGCCTGGGCCGCAGAACAGCGCGTACCAAGAACGGCACATCCCTTATCTTTAAACGCTTTTAAAATTGAGGCCAACTGTTCTTCGGTTTTGCCGGCACAATATACCGTTTCAGGCAATCCGGTTCTGCTGCGGCGGCTCAGATCCAGCTTGGCAAAGCCTAAATCTTCATAATTGTCAGACATTTATTCTGTTCTCCGGTTTTCAGCCCTAGTACAGGCTTTTGGGTTATCTTCTCTCATTTGGGCAAAAATTTTATATCCCGAATAAGTCATCAGGAACAAAGTAAAGACTCCAAGCAGCGCCAGTTTACTCATTGTTACTCAGGCCTCGAATGTTTTGGAGACTTCTTTCATCCACTTGCTGATTTCAATATGCTGCGGACAATGTTTTTCACACAGACGACAGCCGATACAATCGGAAGCTTTGCCGTGCTTTTTCGCCAAATCGGCATAACGGACTTTCTGAGCTGTAAATTTTTTATCCACGCGCTCCAGTTTCTCTGCATTATAGAAAGCAAAATACTCCGGAATGGCAATTTTCTTCGGGCAAAATTCTACACAATATTTGCATGCCGTACAGGGAATCGAAACAGAAGAATGCAAAGTTTTGACGGCCTGTTCAATAACTTTCATTTCTTTGTCGCCGAGCGGTTTGAAATTTTGCATGTAAGAAGTATTGTCTTCCAGTTGTTCCAGTGTGCTCATACCGCTTAAAACCATCATTACGCCGGGTAGAGATGCCGCATATCGAATTGCCCATGATGCCACGGACATATCCGGCTCTGCTTCCTTAAAAATTTTCTCGACGGACGGCGGAACCTGTGCCAGGCTGCCCCCTTTGACCGGCTCCATAACGATAACCGGCTTATTGTGCCTTTGGGCAACCTCATAGCATTTACGGGCCTGATAGCTGGCACTGTCCCAGTCAATATAGTTAATCTGCAGCTGAACAAAATCAACCTCAGGATATTCTCTCAGCACGTCTTCCAGCATTTCGGGAGAATCATGAAAGGAGAAGCCAATCTGCTTGATTTTCCCTTCTTTCTTTTTATCGGCAATAAACTTGAAACTTTCATATCGGCGAGCATTGCCAATCGTATTACGGTTAATATTATGGACCATGTAATAGTCAAAATAATCCAATCCGGTCTTTTCCAGTTGCTTATTAAATATCTGTTCCTGTTCTTTTTTGCTTCTCAGATAACCTACCGGCAGTTTGCTGGCAACCGTAAACCTGTTTCTGGGATAGCGTTTGACTAAAGCTTCCCTGATGGCGATTTCGCTTTCATATCCCATATACATCCAAGCTGTATCAAAATAGGTGAAGCCGCGCTCCAAAAACATATCAACCATTTTGTTCAAGACATCGTAATCAATAGAAGTCTGATTTTCCGGATTTTTCAAAGGCAGGCGCATAAAACCGAAGCCAAGTTTGTTGGTGGGATTAATTTTGTTTTTAACCGCTTCGGAAACAGGAACGGTTTCGGCAAGCGTCAGTTTGGGCAATGCCGACAAGGCAAAGGCTGCCAAGGTCGTCATCAAAAATTCTCTTCTGTTCATATTGCTTTCCTCCCAATAAATACTTCTCCATTTCCACAAGTCTGCATTTCCGCGACTGATCAAACGGATTCTGAAACTGTTGCCGGTAATGTGGTTAAAAAATTACCTTTGTTTTTAAATCCTCTATTCGAATTATTTTGAGTGTAACTTTTAGAGTTTACTCTAAGTCAAGTACTTTTTTTATTAATTAAACATTTTTTATATACGGCGACAAATTTGCTTACTGCTTATTAAACATATTGTGTTATTTATCGGAAAGATATTTGTTTGAGAGGAGCAGGAAATGAAAACCTTTGTCATTCTTTTAATTTTGGCCGGTCTGGCTTTCGGCGGAAAACATTTATACGACAACGGATATTTTGACAGCTTTTTACAAAGCGTCGACAATACGTCGCAAAGAACCGGAGATTTTGTCACCGATAAGGCCGTTAGCAATTTTAACGGATAGCTCATAACAAACGGCGGCAGTCTTCAATACGGCGGCGGGCAAGCTCGACATATTCGGCGCAATTGTCAATGCCGATAAAACGTCGCCCTTGTTTTACGGCAGCAACTCCCGCGGTTCCGCTGCCCATAAACGGATCCAGAATTAAATCACCTTCGCTGGTAGAGGCGGTGATTATCCGCTCCAATAAAGCCAAAGGTTTTTGCGTCGGATGGCGCCCGAATTTTTTTTCTTCGGGAGGCGTCGCATTAATTGCCCAAACGCTGCGCATCTGCAAATTGGGCTTTTTAATAAAGTCTTTGGGAAAATCTCCTTCCTTCATAGCCTTATAATTGAAATTATGCCGTCCCTTTTTGTTTTTGCGGGCCCAAATCAGACTTTCGTGGCTGGCCGTAAAATAACGGCAGGAAATATTCGGGCTGGCATTGGGCTTGAACCAGATAATGTCGTTCAAAATGTGATACTTGAGCTGCATCATGGCAAAACCGCAGGGATACAAACTGTGATAAGTCCCCGAAACCCAAATCGTGCCATTTGGCTTAAGCAGGCGCTGACACTCGGAAAGCCAGCGTTTATGAAAATCAAAATCGGCATCTATACCGCCGCTTTTGTCCCACTTGCCTTTATCAATCGAAACTAAATGTCCGTTTTGACAGCTGGTGCCGCCGCCGGAAATCATATAAGGGGGATCAACAAATATCATGTCAAAAGTTTCATCGGCAAAATTTTTTAAAATTTCAAAGCTGTCCCCGGTATATAATTCGTACTGTTCTTTCATTTCCATTCCTCGTTGGCGGTGTTTGTATTATGGATAACGGCAAGGGAGATTGCAACCCTATTATTATTTAATCCTCAAAAAAACCCCGCTGTAAAAACAGCGGGGTTTTTGTTGATTTTAAGCGTTTATTTAACGTTGAGGAGGATTTCTTCGTCGCTGTCGACTTCCACATATTCAGGTTTGGCCTCAACACGGGGAGCCGGTTCATAAACATATTCCGGGCGTGCGCTGACGTACGGGGATCTTTCGTAGCTTACGCTGGTAAATGTTTTAGGTTCATAAACCGTTTTATAGGTTGTTTTTTTGTAAACAATCTCGACCGGTTCGCGGGTCTCCCTGATTTTGGGAGCACAGGATCCGCCAGCCGGCACGGCAGGTTCGCTACATTGTACATACGCAGCGGCAGGACGGCTTTCACGGTAACGGACAACTTCCGGAACAGCAACGACATGATGGCGGCGCATATAACGATAGCAGGTCTGGCCATCAAAATAATCGCAATTTTGAGGAGCCGGTGCCGTACGCGTATAAACGACCCGTTCTTCAGGAGCTTCATCGCTCTGAAAACAAGCGCAAGCCGGGAGCATTAAAAAAGCAGACAAAATTAAAATTTTTTTCATCAGGATCATCCTTCAGTAAAATTTAGTTTGGTATATTTTGTAAATTTTCGTTATTTTTTGTTTAATATATCAATTTTTACAAATAAATCAAGTACTTTATTAATATTTTTTTAATTTTTGTCTTTTTATTCGCTTAATATTTTGTTTTAACTTGATTTTAATATTGAAATTGTATAAGGCGGAATGACAAAATTTTCACCTTCCAAATAAACTTCCTGTTCAAACGGCGCAATATTGACGCCCAAAAAGACTTTTTCATTTTCCCAATTACGGCTGAATACCAACAATTCTGAGCGGACTTCCAATTCATGATAACTGCCGCAGGCCAATATTTTTGATTTTCGTCTAAACGATGCCCACCAGGCAATATGGCGGCTCAAATCGTTGTCCGCCTGTAATTCCAGACAGGGACGGACTTCCGAATCGCCGTTTTCCCGACGGCCGCCGATTCCCCATTCACTGCCGTAATATATGCTTGGGATTCCCGGAACCGTGAACAGCAAACCGTATAAAGGCTTCAGCAACGCCTGATTATTGACTATGCTGGCAATCCTCGTAACATCATGATTATCCAAGAAGCTATACAGGCGGCACCCTTCGTAAACGCCCTCCTCCGGCCGGAATTGCCGGCTGAGCGCGTGAGCTGTTTCATAAAGGTTGCGATCGTTGCAACCGGAATACAAAGCTTTATAGAGTTCGTAATTGGTTACACTGTCAAGCATTTCATTATTCATAAGGCGTTTATAATTTCCAAAAACAACCTCCCCCATTAGCCAAAAATTCTCCTTGAGGCTGCGAACCATGGTATGAAGTTCCCGCAGAAAGCCCCGATCCAGATAATGAGCCGTATCCAGGCGCAGACCGTCTATGTCAAATTCCTTAATCCACATGGATACGGCCGATTTTAAATATTGTTTTACCTCCGGATTTTTCAGATTAAGTTTGACAATGTCATCACATCCGTCCCAGCCTTCATAACAAAAACCGTCGCCATAACCGTTGTTTTGGCCGAAATTCAGAAAAAACCAGCCACAGTACGGAGAGTTTTGTTTATGTTTAAGTACGTCTTCAAACGCCCAGAAATTGCGGCCGACATGGTTAAATACGCCGTCCAGCACAATTTTTATGCCCCGGGCATGCATTTGCGCCGCCAACGTTTTGAAATCATCGTTTGATCCTAAACGGCGGTCTATCTGAAAATAATCTTTGGTATCGTAGCCATGGGCCGTTGATTCAAAAACCGGCCCCAGATAAACAGCATTGCATCCTGCAGATTCGATATGTTCCAGCCAAAGGGCTATTTTCCGCAGGCGGTTTTGCGGCGGCGCAGCAAAGTCATTCCGTCCGGGAGCCCCGCAAAAACCCATCGGATAAATATGGTAAAAGACGCTTTCGTCCGCCCACATCCGCTTTATTACTCCGATTTTGGCGCCGGATAGTGTATCGGCCCCCGTTTGGCGGGAGGTTTCGGCTTGGTAACTTTATATCCGCCCTTAATGCAGAGAAGTTTGTCAACCTCATGCTCTTTGCATTTTACGGGAAAGGACGAATCGGCGAACATCAAATCCCCGTCGGCATCCCGCACATAGCTACGGGTCAGGCAGCCAAGGCGGCCGCAATTGAACGGCGCTTTCAGCGTAAAAACATAATTCCCGTCCGGAAATTTCGAGACATAAAAATCTTCATATTTTACTTCCTGAGGCAATTCCTCGGCAGCGGGACCGAACTCATCGTCAAAAACCCCGGCAATTTCTTCCGGCGTAATGTCAATTTCAGAAATATATCCGCTTTGCGAGTTATAAAACAAATAAAGTTCAGGCGTCTTGGCCAGCGCCGGAGCGGCCATATACTGCAAAAGCGGCAAAAACAGAAGAAACTTCATGCGGAAATCCTTTTTATCTTATGACGTTGTTTTAATATTAGATGATAAATGTTAAAAATTAAATACTTTTTTAGAGATTGGCTCTAAGATGTTGGCATCAGAAAATTTTGCAGGACAAAAAGCATGAAACTCAGCCAATTGACCAATACGGACAGCAGCATCGAAATTTGCGGAATTTCGTCCGATTCAAGAGAAATTAAATCCGGATTTTTGTTTGGTTCCCTTAATGACGACAGTTATATTGCGGACGCAATCCGCAACGGCGCGGCAGCCGTTATTGCCAACGAACGCTTTTGCGGAGACACCGGAAACGCCGTACTGATAAAGGCCGCCAATCCAAATTTGGAGTTTGCCAGAGCCGCCGCTCGTTTTTACGGCCGCGCCCCCAGACATATCTGCGCTGTTACGGGAACCAACGGCAAGACTTCCATCGCCGATTTTATCCGGCAAATACTCACCCTGGACGGGCTTAAGGCCGCCAGCATGGGAACTTTGGGGCTGATTAAGGGAAACGACGCGCCAATCCCCTCGCCCAACACCACCCCCAACAGCGTTGCCATTCACCGCGAGCTGAAAGAACTTGCCGACGAAGGTTATGATTATGTGGCCATGGAGGCTTCCAGCCACGGTTTGTGCCAGTACCGCATCGGCGCCGTCAGCGCCGAAGTTGCCGGTTTTACCAACCTGACCCGCGATCACCTTGACTATCATAAAAGCATGGAAAATTATCTGGCAGCCAAAACTATTCTCTTTACCGATATTTTAAAGAAAGGAGGCAGTGCCGTTTTGAATGCTGATAGCGATGTGTTCGAGCATTTGCGCCATGCCTGCGAAAGTACCGGGAAAAAAGTCGTTTCCTATGGCAGAAACGGAAAAGAACTGAAACTTTCGGAAAGCACGCCTCTCACTCACGGACAAAAACTCCGGCTGGAATATTACGGAAAAGAAATCGAAATCGAAATCCCTCTGGCCGGAGAATTTCAAGCCATGAATGTCCTCTGTGCGCTTGGGATGTGCGCCGAACTTACCGGAAAGCCTTTTGACATTATTAAATATGCCGGCCGCATCAAAGGCGCCAAAGGAAGGTTGGAGCTGATCGGAACAACGGCTAACGGCGCAGCGGTTTACGTTGATTATGCTCACACTCCCGATGCTTTGGAAAATGTTATCCGGGCTTTGCGGCCGCATACGCAAAACAGACTGCATGTCCTGTTTGGCTGCGGCGGCGACCGCGATGCCGGAAAAAGGCCGATTATGGGCCGAATTGCCAACGATTTGGCCGATGCCGTCTATGTGACCGATGACAATCCGCGCACGGAAAACGCCGAGGAAATCCGCCGGCAGATTATGGTATCCTGCCCGCGCGGCATTAACATCGGCAACCGGGCTAAAGCCATTAAATATGCCATCGGGCAACTGCAAAAGGGAGACATTCTGATTGTCGCCGGTAAAGGTCATGAAACAGGCCAATATATCAACGGCAAAATTTTTCATTTCAGCGATCATGAAGAGGTTTTAAAAAACCTCTGATCTTTTGTCGCATTCATCAGCCCCAAATTTTGGCACGTTTATTGCATATAAACATGTAACGTTAACGGTCAAAAATTTGAGGCTGATGAATGATGATAAATACGAAACCTTTGAAAACCGCCATTTTTATGCTTTTGAGCCTGGGCACCGTTTTGTTTGCCACAGAAGCTCTTGCCGTATCTCGCATAAAAGATATTGCCGACTTTGAAGGCGTCAGAGACAACCAATTAATCGGCTATGGCCTGGTTGTCGGCCTGAACGGCACCGGCGACAACATCAAGTCAGTTGATTTTACCCGCGAAAGCCTGATTTCCATGCTTGATCAAATCGGTATCAATGCCCGCGGCGGACAAATCAAAGCCAAAAATATTGCGGCAGTCATGGTCACGGCCAACCTTCCGGCTTTTGCCCGCCAGGGAAGCCGCATTGACGTCATGGTCAGTGCTCTCGGCGACGCCAAAAATCTGCAGGGGGGAACCCTTCTGGCCACTCCTTTGATCGGTGCTAACGGCGAAGTTTATGCCGTTGCCCAAGGACAGGTTGCCGTTGGCGGCGTGGCAGCACAGGGAGCGACGCAATCGGTTGTCCGCGGCGTTCCGACTTCCGGACGTATTGCCAGCGGGGCTATTGTCGAAAATGAAATTCCCTTTGAACTGGGGAGCATGAAAAGCATTACCCTGGCTCTGCGCAATCCGGACTTCACCACGGCCCGCCGAGTTTCCGATGCCATCAACGCCATGTTGGGAACAACGGCTGCCAAAGCTCTTGACCCGGCAACGGTCGTTTTGGATGTTCCCGGAAAATATGACGGCAAAATCGTCGATCTGATGACCAAGGTCGAACAGCTGCAGGTACAGCCGGATCAGCTGGCACGCGTCGTTATTGACGAAAGTTCCGGTATTGTGGTTATCGGCAAGGAGGTTAAAATCAACCGTCTGGCAATTGCTCAAGGCAATCTGACCATCCGCATTACAGATGTGCCTTTTGTATCCCAACCGCTGCCTTTCAGCAACGGCGAAACGATTACCGGCGTCACTTCCGTGGTTGATATCAATGAAGGCGTCGATGCCAAGCTGACGGTTTTGAATACCGGCATTAATCTGCAAGAACTGGTTGACGGCTTAAATGCTCTGGGCGTAACTCCGCGCGACCTCATCAGCATTTTACAGGCAATCAAGGCCAGCGGTGCGCTGCAGGCAGAAATAGAGGTTATTTAAAATGATAAATACGACAACAGACATCTCGGCACTCTACGTCCATAATCTGAACGCAGCCTCCAAAACCTCCGGAGCCGTAAAGTCAAAGGACATGGCAAAGGCAGAGCAGGCAGCCGAAGATTTTGAAGCCTTCTTTATGACCAAGATGATGGAAAGCATGTTTGAAGGCGTTTCAACCGACGGGATTTTCGGCGGCGGACATGCCGAAAAAATATACCGTTCCATGCTGTTGACCGAATACGGCAAAGAAATGGCAAAGGTTGGCAGTATCGGAGTCAAACAAAATGTTTTGGACGCGATTATAAAAATGCAGGAAACGGAAACTAACGGATATACTCAAGGATAGGAGAAAGACGATGGAAGAATTACAATTGCAGGAAGTTAGCTCCAAACTGGAAGATTTAAAACAGGTTATCGGCAGTTTTTCTCAGCTTCTTAAAGCCGAAAACCAAGCGTTGAAAGAATTTAACGTCGAAGCCGTCAGTTCCCTTTATGAGCAAAAGACAAAAATCGTTGCGGCTTACCGTTCCATGAGCGCTTTTTTCATCAAATCTCCGCAAAGCTTGGATTTGCTTGATGATGAAAAGAAGAAAGAACTAAAGTCCGTTTCACAGGAACTGGACGCCCTGCTCAAGGAAAACGACCTTCTGCTCAAGACCAGAATGGAAACCAGCAAAAATGTGATGAACACCATCATCAACATTGCAAAAGTTACCAACAACCGTAATGCGACTTCTTATGGTTCCCAGGGACGTTATTCGCCGCTGGATAACAATAAGAACGCGCTGGCTGTCAACAGAACTTTGTAAGGAGAACGGTTATGGCATTAATTCCCGGATTATCCACCTCCTTAAGCGGCATGAAGACCGCTCAGGCACAGTTGGAAATTATCAGCCGCAATGTCGCCAATGTCGACACGCCCGGCTATACCCGCAAAACGGCTCAACAAAACAATATTGTTCAGGCAGGCTCCAGTATGGGCGTCAGCCTTGGAGAAGTTCAGCGTAGCGTTGACGAAGGGCTGCTTAAAAGCTATTTGTCATCCAACTCGCTGACCAGCAACTACTCCGCCCTCAATACCTATTTGAGCAAAACCGAGGTTCTGCTCGGCACGCCGCAGGGAGACGGCTCTATCTCGGCCAATGTGGCAGCTCTGCAGGCGGCTTTTGATACTTTTGCTACGGACACGACTTCTTCTGCCGGACGCTACAACCTGATTAACCAGGCGGATACGGTTACCTCCAGATTGAATTATATTTCTCAGGAAATTCAGAAACTGCGCGGCGATGCCGACGTCAATATCGGTGAAGCCGTTGAAAACGTTAATACACTTCTTGACAAGCTTGACAACCTTAACGACCAGATTGTCAAATACAGTGTTTTGGGTTACGACGGCACTGCCGATTTGCTCGATCAGCGCGATGATGCCCTTCGTGAATTGAGCGGCCTGATTGATATTTCTTATTTCAAGAGGGAAACGGGAGCCATTGTTATTCAAACCACTAATGGCATTACCCTGCTGGATAATGATGTCCATAAGCTTTCGCATAACTCGATTGCTCAGGCCAGCCCGACCGCAACTTATGCCAACGGCGGCATCGGCGGTATTTATGTTGACGGCAAAGACATTACTACTTCGATCAAAGACGGTGAACTGAAAGGACTGATTGATATTCGCGATACAACACTGCCTTCTTTGCAGAGCCAGTTGGACGAGTTGGCCGGAACGCTGATGGATGAAATCAACCAAATTCACAATATGGGGACAGCTTATCCCAACACGCCGGATATTCTGACCGGAAACCGCACTTTTATCAAAGATGCCGCCAACCCGGATAATATGTATCCGCAAAGCATCCGGATTGAAAACGGCGACGTTCGTTTTACGATTTTTGATTCTCAAGGAAATCAGGTATCGACAACAACCCTGGGCGGGAACCTGGGCTTTACGGAAGGTTCGATTTCTGAAATGGCAAATACCATTCAGGATTGGATGCGCAGTGCCGACGGCCCCAATTTGCCCCAAGCCAGGGTTTATGTCAATGACAGCGGTAATTTGGTTATTGATACGGGTGACAGTAATTACGGTTTTTCCATCATGGATGAAGCCTCTTCCACGCCCGGTTCCGAGCAACAAAACGTTACCATCAAATTTGACTCGGGCAACAACAACCTGTTTGACAAAGAATATGAAGGTTTTTCCAGCTTTTTCGGCTTAAACGACTTCTTTGTCGACTCTCAAAACGATTATATTTATGACTCAAAAGTTTTGAGCCCAACAGCCAATCTGGGCGTAACCAATCCGACGATTTGGAGCTTTTCCGATACTCTGAACGGTTTTGGTTACGGGACGATTACCATCAGCCCCAATGACAGTTTGAGTGATATTGTTAATTCAATTAACACTAATCCGGCTTTGAATAATAATATCAGAGCTTCTCTTGTTCCCAACGGCAGCGGCTATATGCTGCGCATTGAAGATCTGGCAGGGAACCAGTTAGAAATTAACGAGATTCAGGGCGATAACCTTATCGGACGCCTGGGACTGGAACCGTCAAATGTCAACACGTCGCTGACCATTGCCGTCAGAGATGAACTGAAAGTTAACCCGGGGCTGGTCGCCGGCGGTTCACCGCAGTTCAATTCTTCAACCGGAAAATATGTTTTAAGCGAAGCTGCCAATAATATTGCCAACAAACTCGGCGAAGTTTTTTCACGGACAAACGACTTCAAACAATCGGGAACAATTGCTCAGACGACAACGACTTTGGCAAACTACGCTTCGACTTTTGTCGGAAATATCGCCACTCAGACCAGCAATGCCGAAAGCTCTTTGGCTTATCAGGAAGAACTGACCAACTCCATTTCTTTGAAAGAAGCTCAGGTCAGCGGCGTCGACATTGACGAAGAATTGGGGCAAATGATTATTTTTCAACAAACTTACGCAGCCTGCGCACAGGCTTTTACGGCATGCAAAGAAATATTGGACATGCTGCTTAATGTTGTATAGAGGAGGATTAAAAAATGGTTAGAGTTCCGACATATGCAAGCTATATGAGCATGTTAAACCAAACGCTTAACAACAAAGCGATGCTTGATTTGTACAGTTTTCAGGCTACGACGGGGCTGAAATCACCCACCTATTCCGGCTACGGAATGAGCGCGTACAGCATTGTTAACATGGAAGCAACTTTGGGCGTTACCAGCAATTTTTTGGAAAACAATAAAATTCTCAGCATTGAACTTGAAACGATGAACACGTCGATGCAGGCAATCAATGATGCCGTCAGCGATTTCAAAAGCATGCTTAATTCCTTCAACGGTTCCGATCTGGCAAATATCACTCCCGACTATACCGGCGGCGAGATTACTTTCAGCAGCAATACGCCGGCTGACTATATCGGCCGCACGATTACCATCAATGGTACGCAATATACGTTTACGGCTGATGACAATACCGGAAACAACATCAGTCTGGACGGTTTGACCGAAGATGATACTTATGCCGAACAGGTTATGGCACGCCTGAAAGACAAAATTGATCCGACCGGCGCGCATCCGGACTTTGAATTTGACGGTGCAACTTTTTCTTTTCCGTTATATACAATTGACGGAAGCTCAAGTATTTTAAACGCACCGGGCGTAACGCACGGCGAACCGCACACGATGAGCAACGACCAATATGAAAACCTTAAAAACCTGCAAAGCACGGCTTTTTCAACCATGCAGATGTTGGCCGATGCCTTAAACGTTTCCGCAAGCGGAAAATATTTGTTTGGCGGTGGCAGCGCCGTTAATGCTCCGGTTAGCTTTCCTTTCAGTTCATTAGAAGAATTTCAAGCTTATTATGACGGTGTCAATATCAAATTTCCGGAAAACAGCGCGGCCAATTTGTCAAACCGCGAAGTAACGGCCGATAAAACCGGAAAACTGACAGTTGACAAAACCGGCGACAATACGTTTACGATTACGCCCGAAAATGCCGACGGGTTTTTAGAACCGGCAGTTACGGCCAATGCCTCAACAACCGGAACCCTGACTTTCAATTCAGATAAAAATACGATTACGGCCACTCAGTACGGTGCTTTTAATACGCTTAAGGCGGGAGACTCCATCGTCATTAACGGCGGCGGAGATACCCATAACGGCTCATTAGTCGTCAAATCCGTTTCCGCCGATGGAAAAACAATCACCTTTGAAGATATTCCGGGGCACAACATTACTGCTGACGACCAAATTGTCGACGGCGGCGGACTGACCATCAGTACGTCTTTTCCGGTTGGGTCGGTTATTGAAATGGACGGTTTCGGCAGCAACTTTGCGCCGAGGGTGCAAGTTACCGAAGTGAATGCCGACGGTTCATTGGTTGTAACGGCAGATCCCGGATATTTTAACGCCGACCATATTGAAATAGAGGCTTCCAGCAAATGGAGTATGTCAACCCACGCCTATTATAAGGGCGGCGATTTGTCTACGGAACAAAGAATCTCCGAAAACCAGTCGATTACCATGGATGTTACGGCCAATGATCCGGCTTTTGAAAAACTGTTCAGGGCATTGGGCATGATCGCTCAGGGAAATATTGTTGATACTCAGGATCCCAGTGCTGATTTTGACGGACTGATTGATGCCGATAAGGCTCAGGAGATTATCACGGAAGCAACGGCTTTGTTGCAAAGCGCTGTCAACAGCTCCGGAGATCCAAACACGGAAAGCAATGCCAATCTTTATGAAGTCAGTGCCAAACTGAATGCCAATTATGTAACACTCAACAGCAATGACGAAAATCTGACACTGGTTAAAACCAATCTGGAAAACAGCATCAGTTCACTTAAAAATGTTGACCAAACGGAAGCTGTTGTCAAAGCACTGATGGCAGCCAATAATCTCAGCGCATCTTATTCGGTATTGCAAAACGCAATGAATATTTCGCTGCTAAATTATTTGGATTAACATCTAAAAGCTATCTCCGGCAAGACCGGGAACAGTCGTAAGCAACAGAAAACCTCAGGCTTGCCTGGGGTTTTCTGTTTGGCAGTAAAAAATCCCCGGAATAATTCCGGGGATTTTTTTACTCGGCCTGCTCGCCGCTGACTTTTTCTCTCCATGTCTGGAACAAGACATACAACAGAGGAATAACCAAAAGTCCCAGAGCCGTTCCCAGCAGCATGCCGTAGAATACCGGCACGCCGATGGCAATACGGCTGGAGGCGCCGGCACCGGTGGCAACAATCATCGGCAAAACGCCAAGAATGAATGTAAATGCCGTCATCAAAACAGCACGGAAACGTTCTTTGGTTCCGGTTAATGCCGATTTGACGATACTGGATCCCCGTTCGCGTTCCTCCTTGGAAAACTCGACAATCAAGATAGCGTTCTTACTGGCCAGACCAACCAGCAGAATCAGCCCGAGCTGAGCATAAATACTCAACGGCAAACCGGTGACAAACAAACCGGCAAGGGCACCGAGCATAGCCACGGAAACAGATGTCAACACCGGCAGAGGCGTTGCCCAGCTTTCATACTGAGCCACCAGGAAAAGGTAGCCGAAGGTAATGGCCAGAGCAATCAAATACCCGATTTGCCCGCCGCTGGCTTTTTCCTGATAGCTGATGCCCGACCAGTCGTAAGTAAAGCCGGCCGGAAGCTTAGTGGAAAGATTTTCCAGAGCACTCATTGCCTGACCGGTACTGACACTTGGACTTTGTACCGCGGTTATGGAGGCACTGGGATATTGATTGTAACGGGTTACAACGCGCGGTGCCAAAACTTTACGCAAAGAAACTACGCTTCCCAACGGCACCATTTCTCCGTTTTTATTTTGGACATGGAGGTTTTTAATGCTCTCAATGTCTTTGCGGAACTGCCAATCAGCCTGTATCATTACCTTATTAACCTGAGTTCCGAAGTTAACATCGTTAACATAACTTGAGCCCAGATAATTTTGCAAAACGGAAAAGATGCTGCCGATAGATACGCCCATCGCTTCGGCTTTTTGGCGGTCGATGTCGATATAAATATTGGGCGTTTGCGCCGTATAGGTCGAATAAGCATAAGACACTTCCGGCGCCTGATTGACCTGCATCAGCATGTTTTGCAGAGCTGCCTCAATTTTTTGCGGATTGTCCGTATCAGTCGACAGCAGACGGTAATCCATACCGCCGCTCATGCCAAGTCCCATAATTGCCGGCGGCTCAAAAAGCTGAACTTCAGCCTGAGGTTTACTGGCGAGTTTGGCACGAATCCTATTTAAAATATTCGTTGAATACAACTCATCGTCTTTTCGTTCGCTCCACGGATGCAGCGTAATGAAACCAAGCGCCATATTTTCTCCGGCGCCGCCGATCATGCTGGTGCCGACAACGATCATAACGCTGTCAACGCCTTTTTCTTCTTTAATCAGCGGATAGATTTCATCAATAAACTTCTGCGTCCGTTCACGGGAAGCGCCTTCCGGCAACTGAACGTTCAGCATGATAACGCCTTGGTCTTCATTCGGAATAAAGGAAGTCTGGCTGATGTTCAGCAGTCCCCATACCCCGAGCACCAAAAGCCCCAGGAAAAGCGCAATAACCGAAACTTTGCGTGCAACGATAGCTATGATTGCCAAATATGCATTTCTCGACTTGTTCAATGCCTGGTTAAACCAGAACAGCGGCCCGTGCTGAACTGCCTTCAACGGCCGCAACAGCGTCGCGCAGAGCGCCGGAGACAAAGTCAGCGCATTAATGGCAGAGAAAGCAACCGATGTAGAAATCGTAATCGCAAACTGTTGATAAATTTTACCGGTGATTCCGCCCATAAAGCCTACAGGAACGAAAATGGCCAAAAGCACCAAAGTTGTCGCGATAACGGCACTGGAAACTTGTTCCATAGCCTTAATCGTTGCTTCTTTAGGCGTTAACTTTTCAGTTTCCATCAGGTAAAGCACACGCTCCACGACAACGATGGCATCGTCCACGACCAGGCCGATGGCCAGAACCAACCCGAACAGAGTCAGCATGTTGATGCTGTAACCCAGGGCCAGCATAACAGCAAAGGTTGCAAAAATCGATACCGGAATCGTCAATGACGGCACCAGGGTTGCCCGCCAGTCCTGCAAGAAAACGTAACAGACCAGAACCACCAGAGCAAAAGTCAAAATCAGAGTGAAAATAACCTCTTCAATTGAAGCTTTAATATAATCGGTTGAATCATAGCCGATCATATAATTCATGTCTTCAGGGAAGCTTTGCGCCAGACGGGCAATTTCCTTTTTCACGGCAGCCATGGCCTCCAACGCGTTGGCGCCGGCCAGCTGGTTGATGGCAATAGCGACGTTGGGCGCATTGTTGAATTTAGAAGTTGCGGTATAACTTTCTTCCCCGATTTCTACCCGGGCAATATCTTTCAGACGCAGCAAGCCGCCCTGTTCCGCCGTACGAACAATAATGTTTTTGAAATCTTCAACCTCATTAATACGTCCCTGTGTCTGCAACGTATAAACCATTTGCTGCTGTCCGTCACCGGGCATGGAACCGACGCTGCCCAACGAAGGCTGGTAGTTTTGGCTTTCAATCGCCTCAATGATTGTAGAAACGGGAAGGTTCAGCGCAGTAATCTTATCTGCATCAAGCCAGACTCTCATACTCAGACGGGAGGAATATACGTTTACCTCACCAACACCATAAACACGGGCAAGGTTATTTTTGATGTTGTTTTGCACATAGTCGGCCAATTCCAGCGTCGAATGCGTTCCATTGGGCGATCCGATCGTAATAAAGCCCAAAATATTGGAAGAGCGGCTGCGGACAGTCAGCCCCTGACGGGTTACTTCCGTCGGGAGTTTGGACTGCGCCTGTTGAATACGGTTCTGCACTTTAACCTGAGCCATATCTCTGTCGACTCCGACCTTAAAGGTTACCGTCAACTGGTATGACGAATTTTCAGAAGAAGAACTCATATAGAGCATGTCTTCAACGCCGTTAATTTCCTCTTCCAAGGGAATACCAATTGTTTTGGCCACAACTTCGGCGCTCGCTCCGGGATATTTGGCCGAGACGACGACTTCCGGCGGCGTAATTTCCGGATACAGGGCAATCGGCAGGGAAAATACGGAAATTGCCCCTGCCAAAGTCAGCACGATGGAAATTACCATCGCAAAACGCGGACGTTCAATAAATATTCTGGAAAACATCTGTTATCAGACCTCCTCGTCGTCTTTAACAAGTTCGGCCCGGACTTTCTGGCCGTCACGGACTTTTTGCAGTCCCTGGACGATAACTTTGTCATTTGCGGTCAAACCGTCGAGAGCAACCTGTTTGTCTTCAATAACGTCTCCGAGGGTAACACGCTTTTGGACAACGACACCGTCTTCATTGACTGTCATGACATAGCTGCCGTGTTCATCCTGAGCCAGCGCCGCCTGCGGAACCAAAATGGCTTTTTGGGCGTTTTTCTCGCCGATGCGAATATCGACGTAGTTTCCGGGAATAAGCAAATCTTTGGGATTGTTGTACTCTGCATATACGGCGATTGTTGCCGTTTCAGAGTTTACCTCATTGTCTGCAAAACGCGACCGCAGGTTATTAACCAGCACCGTACCGTTGGAAAGAATCAATTCGGTTTGAAGCTGGCTGCCCATACCGTCATACATCTGGCGCATATTAAGCATATCTTTGTCAGTAACGGAAAAAGCAACCCGGATGGGATCCGTCTGCACGATACGCGCCAGCGTCTGCAGAGAAGAGGCAACGTAGTTTCCTTCCGTTACCAGGGCCTTGCCGATACGGCCGCTGATCGGCGCTTTGATTTCCGTATATCCCAAATCGATTTTGGCCAGATCCAGATTGGCCTGAGCCTGGGCAACGGCCGCCTTGGCCTGAAGATAAGCGCTTTCTGACGTATCAAGCGTTGCTTTGGAGGCGTAGTTCTGTTTGCTCAAAGATGACTGACGTTTAAAGTCTCTCTCCGCCCGAACCAGATTGGCGCGCGCGCTGTCCAATTCTGCCTGACGAAGTTCGACATTGGCAATATAACGTTCCTGTTCGATAATAAACAGGATGTCGCCCTCATTTACCTGAGAACCTTCCTGAAACAGGACTTTTTCAACATAACCGTTGATTTGGGGCATAATATTGACGCTTTTAATTGCTTCAACATGGCCGATATAGGTCGTTTTAGGCGAAACATCGCTTTCTTCAACAGTTTGAATCAGAACATAAGGCTCACCGCCGGCATTTGCTCCGGCCGAGGGAAGCTGTGGCGTCAACTTACTTTTCAGATACCATCCCAAAGCCACACACAATCCTAAAATGACAACCTGTTTAATAATGTTTCTGTTTTTTAACTTTCCTACGCGCATTTATGTTTCTCCGTTTTTATTCCGTCCATTATCAAATCAAAGCCAGCCAAAACAGTCGTCGTCAGACTGAAAGGGCGCCTTTTTGAAATAAACGCATTCATTACTCCCCGCCACATGCAGGAAACGAGGTTGGTTAACTCATCAATATCAACTTCGGTTGATATTTCTCCACTTTTTTGGATTAAAGTCAATGTTTCTTTTAATTCAAACCACGGATAATCGCTAATTTCCCGTATCTTCTCTGCAATTCTGGCTGCAACAGCTTCCGACCACTCCATTTGAAAAATTATAAAAAATAAAAACTTGCAAAAAGCAGGATCCGCTTCCGTGGACCGGGCCAGCATTTCCAAAAGTTTTCGAAGCTCTGCCAGCGTTTGCGGCGGAGTATATTTTTCCCAGGTTTGTTGATGCTTTTCGGAGAACTTTTTCTTCATCAGCATGGCCAGCAAATCTACCTTATTGCGAAAATGCCAATAAACCGCACCTTTGGTTAAATTAATCCGTTTGGCGATTTCATCAAACGTTGTGCGAGAGAATCCTTTTTCATAAAAAACGTCCAGAGCCGAATCGAGAATCGCATCCCGAGTCTGCTCTGCTTCTTCTTTAGTCCTGCGAACCATAATCCTTTATAATTCCTATCGATTCATTATACCAACCGGAGAGTATGTATAGCAAATTTCGAAAATTTGCAAGATTTTTTACCGGCGTAAAATTAAATTTTAATAAAACGGTATGTATATTTTTTAAAATAATGTTTCCAGCGCCTGTGCGGCGGAGCAGAACTGGTAATCGACGAAAGGCGGTGAAACTTCCGGAATTTCTGAAATCCAAACCGTTTGCATTCCGAGCTTTTTGGCCGTTTCCAAATTTTTAATCTTGTCTTCAAAAAACATACATTCGGAAAGCCTTATGCCGCAGCGGGCCGCCGCATTGAGCAAAACTTCCTCTTGGGGTTTGAAGACAAATTTGCTGCGTTCGCAGTCAAAAATTTCATCAAACAGCTTTTCGCCGATATGAAGCTGCTTCAGGGTATCATGCGCATGCTTTACGGTGCTGTCCGTTACGATGATTTTACGTTGCGGCAATGACGCCAGTTTACCGGCCAAGACAATATCCGGCTTTAACATGCTGACGTCAATATCGCAGATAAAATCCATAAACTCTTTTTTATCAGCCTCCGCCACATCTTGAAATCCCTGACTGTTGCGGTAACGTGCCATGAAGTCATCCCGCTGCCGAACGGCTTCCTCAGCCGAAACACCAAATTTTTTCTGAAAAAACAGAACAATCCTTTTTTCAAAAAGTTCCTGCGTACCGCTGCTGTACGGATATAAAGTTCCATCCAAATCAAAAATCAGATTTTTTATTTCCGGCATTTTATCTTTCCCTTCTGATCGCCGCTACATTACGGATATACGCAATATCGGAGACCAGTTTTTCCAAAGCTACGGGAAGCCGCCGGCGCCAGTTCGGATGTTTGTCATAGTCCGTTCCCGGAAGATTCTGGCGTTGGGTCACATGCAAAAAATCTTCCAGTTGCGCCAAAAATACCTGGGAATTGCTGCGCGCCAAAAAAGCATGAACCGCTTCTTCAATCCCTTCGGGATAATTTTCTCCGTATATATAATCGCCGCTACGCGGACGATCCCCAGGCCAGACACCGTTGCGATCCAACAGAGCCAGAAGCTTCCATCTGTCGCCTTCCCTTTTGCGATATTCTTCGTTTTTGGTTTCTTCTGAAATAATCCCGAGCGAAGCGTTTAAAGCGATGTCATACCCAAACCACCACATTTTCAGCGGCGGTATGTCATGTGTTCCCACTGAAGTAAAAGCCTCTCGGGGATAAACTTCCGGCGCGTAGAAATCGCCCCAGCCGGCATCGCCCCTTTCTCCCCACAGGATACTCAACGGATGGATGTTGCGGCGGTGCAGGGCATCCAGAAAGCCGTCCGGAATGTTGCCGATGCTCTCACCGACAACAACACATTGGTTTAAATGACTCTCCAGGGCGACAATATTCAACATATCCTCAAAATTGTAGTATAAATAGGTTCCTTCACTGCCCTCATCTTCGACTACATACAGACGCATCAAACTCATCACATGATCCATCCGCAGTGCTCCGGCATTGCGCATATTGGCACGCAGAATTTTAATAAACGGCTGATAGCGCTTTTCTTTCAGGGCCTCCGGAGAAAAAGTGCACAACCCCCATTTCTGTCCCTGCGGAAAGAAAGCATCCGGCGGCGCTCCGGTCCCGAAATCCCGAATAAACAAATCGGGAGAACTCCAATACTCGGCACTGTCTTTGCCAACGCCGACGGCCAGATCCCGATAAAAGCCTATTTTCATTCCCAGATCCTTAACCACCTTTTGAGCGTTGCTAAACTGGCGGTCAGCTTCAAATTGCAAAAATTTAAAAAATTCGATGCGGTCTTTGTGTGCGGCGGCAAAATCTTTTATGCCGGCAGCCTGCGGCGAACGGTATTCCTGCGGCCAGGCCCGCCAGCCACCCCATACTTTCGGACTTTCGACTTCATACAACGACTGGAACAGGGCTAAACGTTCCAAATCGTCTCCCTGCTCGCGGCAGAATTTTTTAAAAGCGTCGCGGCGCAACTCGTCTTTACTTTTTTGGAAACGCTCAAAGCATTTTTCCAGAATTTTTATTTTAAGCGGATAAATCTTTCCGTAGGCAATTAATTCGGTATTGCGGATTTCATCTAACAAGTCTGCTATCAGCAGCTTATCGCTGCTGAGGTATTCCGGAACACGTTCCACATCGATGTATACGGGATTGAGGAACAGCCGACTGATGGACTGATACGGACTGGCGTTTTCAGGAAAATCATGGCACAAAACATTTAACGGATTCAAACCGATGATATCGGCGCCGGAATGGGCGCTGATTTTGACCAGTTCCGCTAAGTCCGTAAAATCCCCCACGCCCCAGTTACGTTCACTCTTGACAGAATACAACTGGATGGCATATCCCCACAACTTATGTTCCATGCCGGGAGCCTCATAGCAACGTTCCGGCGCTACGGCCAGCATTGTTTTGTATTCGTTTTCTCCGACAGACACCGCCACGGTGTAGTAACCGATTTCCAAGCTGCCGTCCAGCCTTATAAGGTTCTTTTTCAATTCCCGTCCGTCTATCGCTTTTTCCGCCTGATGTTCCTCTATCCGGAAAGAAACCGGATACAGAATGTTATGTTCGTCAAAGACTCTTACAGATATTTGCGAAGCGTCCGTTTCAAGAGGAACAACGACATCAAAACAGAGATTGCTTTGCTCTCGGACATAGACAGGTTCCAGCACGCTCCGCCAACGACGTTCGTCCCATTTTTGCAAAGAGGCCTCTGCCTCGCGCGGCGTACCGGCCGGATACCCCAGTGCGGCCAAAAGTTTTTGCAGGATTTCCGGACTGACTCCGTATTCGCGGCGTACCATTCCCGCGTCGCTGAAGCTGGAGGCAATTCCGATCTTATTGGCTAATTCGAGTAACTTTTCCTGCATGTGGTTTATCCTTACTTTTTGATTTCAAAAACCAAAACACTCCAAGCCGGAACTTTTATTTTTTGAGAACTGCCCAAAGAACCTGCCTTAAAATTTCCGGAACTGTCCAAGACCATATTCCAGACATAGTTGTCAGGCAGGCTCGGCAGCCGCCATTCCTGCTCGTTGAAATTGGCATTGAATATGGCCATGACGAAACGGTTTCCCGTATAGACACAATAGGAGAGGCTTTTTCGGTTGCCGTCATGCCAATCAGCCGCCGAAAATTCCTTTCCCTGTTCGTTGTACCAGGAGATGTCTTTAAAGCCGCTTTTATCAATCGGCTTGCCGGTAAAAAAGCTGTGCCGATTAAATATTTTCAGTTTTTTGCGCAATCTGACGAGCTGTTTGACGTAACGGGCAAAATCTTTGCATTCCGGAGTTATCCCTTCCCAGGCAATCCAGGTCAGGGCATTATCCTGGCAATAAGGATTGTTGTTGCCCATCTGCGTACGCGCAAACTCATCTCCCGCCACCATCATCGGTGTTCCGAAAGACAGCATCAGCGTCGTCATCATGGCTTTGGCGCGGGCAATACGGTTTTCCTTAATGACACGGTTGTCGGTTTCTCCCTCGGCGCCGGAATTCCAACTCCAGTTGGAATCGCTGCCGTCTTTGTTACCTTCACCGTTGCTCAGATTGTGTTTGTGATTATAACTGACCAGATCACGCAGGTTAAAACCGTCATGCGCGGTGATAAAATTGACGCTGGCCCAAATGCTGCGGTTATTATAGTTAAAAATGTCGCTGGAACCGGAAAGTCGGCTGGCCATTTCTGCCGTTTGAAACATATCGCCTTTCCAAAAGCGGCGAATATTGTCACGATATTTGTCGTTCCACTCCGCCCATCCGGGAAGAAACGCACCGACCTGATACCCTCCGTAACCGATGTCCCATGGTTCGGCAATCATCTTAACGCGGCTCAAAACATCGTCCTGAGCGACGCTGTAAAAAAATCCACTCTCCTGCGTAAAGGACATTTTCTGTCGGGACAATGTCGGCGCGAGGTCAAAACGGAATCCGTCAACATGCATTTGCGTCGCCCAATAGCGCAGGGAATCCATAACCAATTTCAAAACATTCGGATTTTGTAAATTGAAAGAAGCGCCGCAACCAGTCGAATCGTAATAGTAACGTTTGTTGTCCGGATTGAGCGTGTAATAAGAACTATTGTCTATCCCCCGGTAGCACAGTGTCGGCCCGAGCTGATTGCCCTCTCCCGTATGGTTGTAGACGACGTCCAGAATAACCTCGATGCCGTGACGGTGAAGATTTTTTATCAGATCTTTAATTTCGGTAATGCTGTTGGTGCCGAGATAGGACTGTTCCGGCGCAAAAAAGCTGAAACTTTCGTACCCCCAATAATTATCTGTAATATAGCCTTTTTTATGGCGATTGCCGAAAAAAGCGTGGACAGGCAGAAACTCTACCGCCGTTACTCCCAGCCACTTGATATAGTTGATGACCGAACGGTGATTAAAGCCGGCAAAAGTTCCTCTCTTGGCTTCTGGAACATATGGGTGCAGCGCGGTATATCCGCGCAGCTGCGTTTCATAAATAACCGTATCTTCAAACTCATATCCCGGACGTTTATCGCCCTCCCAGTCATAGGCATCGTCAACCACCACCGACTTGGGAACATAGGAAGCGGAATCAAGCTCGCTGAATGACAGATCCTTATCCGGACTGTCAATGTCATAGCCAAAAATCGCCTTGTTCCAGATGAGCTTTCCGACCAGCTTTTTGCCATACGGGTCTATCAGTAGCTTGTGATGGTTAAAACGGAAGCCTTCTTCCGGGCGGTACGGCCCGTAAACTCGATAACCGTAGACCAGATCCGGCCCGGCACCTTCCAGATATATATGCCAGATATTGTTTTCGCTTTCTCGGATAACGTAGCGCTCCTGCTCTTCAGCTCCCGAAGCATCAAAAATGCACAGCTCAACCTTTTCGGCATGAGCAGAAAAAAGGGCAAAATTCACACCCTTCCCGTCATAACTCGACCCCAAAGGATAAGCCGTTCCGAGCGAGGTTTTAAATTTTGCCATATTTTTTCCTTTTCCGTTATTTTACAGGCTTCAGCACGATTGTCGCCAGCGGCGGCAAAGTCAGGCGGATGGAATACGGCTTGCAGTTCCATTCGACATCTTCCGCAACCATCTGCCCTTCGTTTTTAACGCCGCTTCCCCAGTAGTTTACATCATCACTGTTAAAAATTTCTTGATAAGCGCACTTTTCGTTAACACCGATGCGGTAATCGTGCCGAACGACCGGCGTAAAATTAGAAATGGCAATCAGGTAATCTCCGGGATTGTTGCCTTTACGCATATAAGCAATGACACTGTCGTCGGAATTGGAATGGTCAATCCATTCGAAACCGCGATAATCGAAATCCTGTTCATAAAGCGGCGGATTTCCCTTATACATCAGGTTTAAATCGCGGACGCAGTTTTGCATTCCCTTATACATCGGATAGTCTAGTAAGAACCATCTCAGCCCTTCCTCGGAATTCCATTCCCAATCCTGTCCAAACTCACACCCCATAAACAACAGCTTTTTCCCGGGATGGGTATACATAAATCCGTAATAAGCTCTGAGGTTAGCAAACTTTTGCCATTCGTCACCCGGCATTTTTGACAACATGGACCCTTTGCCGTGAACAACTTCATCATGCGAAATCGGCAGAATGAAATTTTCATTAAACGCATACAACAGTCCAAATGTCAGCATGCCGTGATGATATTTGCGGTGAACCGGTTCATGGGAAATATATTTCAGGGTATCGTTCATCCACCCCATATTCCACTTATACCCGAAACCCAGTCCGCCCATGCTGGTCGGACGAGAAACCATCGGCCATGCCGTCGACTCTTCCGCCACGGTGAAAGCACCTTTGACCTGAGAATAGGCCAGTTCGTTCATACGGCGCAGGAAGGCAATTGCCTCAATGTTTTCATTGCCGCCGTAGATATTGGGAATCCATTCGCCGTTCTTGCGCGAATAATCCAAGTACAGCATGGAGGCTACCGCATCGACGCGCAGTCCGTCGATATGAAATTCCTTCAGCCAATACACGGCGCTGGCACATAAAAAGTTCATGACCTCGGTGCGGCCGTAATTGTATATTTTTGTTCCCCAGTCAGTGTGTTCACCCTTGCGCGGATCGGCATGCTCATACAGGTGCGTGCCGTCAAATTCGTTAAGGCCATGCCCGTCTTTGGGAAAGTGGGCGGGAACCCAATCCATGATGACAGAGATGCCTGCCTGATGAAATTTATCAATCAGATAGCGAAGGTCATCCGGTGTTCCAAAACGACTGGTCGGCGCAAACATACCGATAACCTGATATCCCCACGAAGCATCAAAAGGATGCTCCGCCAGCGGCAGAAATTCAACATGCGTAAAGCCCATGTTGACGACATAGGGAATCAGGGTATCGGCCAACTCCCGGTAAGTCATATATTCGTTATTATCTTTACGGCGCCAGGATCCCAAATGGACTTCGTAAATCGACATCGGGCGATCAAAAGAGTTGCTTTCCTGACGGTGTTCCATCCAGGCAGAATCAGACCAGTTGTAATGATTGATGTCATAAACGACGGACGCCGTGTTGGGGCGTTTTTCGGAATAGAAAGCCAACGGGTCTGCCTTTACCAAAATGCAGTTATCGTTGCCCTTGATTTCGTATTTATAAATTTCGCCTTCATGTATGCCGGGAATAAAAATATCCCATACGCCGCAATTGGGATGCTTGCGCATGGCATTTACCCGACCGTCCCAGTTATTGAAATTTCCGACAACGCTGACACGTTTGGCGTTTGGCGCCCAAACCGCGAAGCTGACACCTTTCACGCCGTTCAGCTCAAGGGGATGCGCCCCCAGTTTTTTATACATTTCAAGGTGGTTTCCCTCTCCCAGAAGGTAGAGATCCATATCACCCAAAATGGACGGGAAACGGTATGGGTCTTCGGCGTCGTAAAATTCGCCGCGGTCATTTTCTATTTTAAATTTATATGCAAAATTTTCGCGGGGTCCGAGGTTGATCTGATAGAATCCACGATCGTCCAGCTTCGTCATAAAACCTAAGGAATTATTTTGAGAATCAAACAGTTCGATACTCTTGGAATGCGGTTGGTAAGCACGAATAAAAACTTCTTTGCTCCCTTTGTTTTTATGGATACCCAGCACGGCAAAAACATTGCCGTGATCACCGTCGATTACGGCTTCCATTTCTTCTTTTGATAACAAGTTTTCCATATATATTTCCTTAAAATTAACAACATAATTTAGCCCCGCAAAATATAAGAGGACTGTTTTAATATCTATAAGTTCTTATAGTTTTAAATGCAAGCTTTTTAAGAGCGGATTAAAAAAATTTTTATAATCCAGATATTTTAATGCATTAAGTGTTGACGTATTAAAATTTGATTGTATATTAATAGATGTTTACCGAACTTTTATTTGGAGTTAGTGATTATGATTAAAAACAATGAACAGGCTATTCAGGAAGCTGCTTATTTCATCTGGCAAAATGCCGGATGCCCTCAGGGTCAGGATGAATATTTCTGGTCTCTGGCCGTTGAGCAGATTGCTAACAACAGCAAGAAATCTTCCTGCAGCAGCAAGTCTTCTTCAGCCAAAAAATCTTCTTGCGCCAAGAAGTCTTCTTCCTGCAAAGCCAGCAAATCTTCTTCTGCTAAAAAGTCCTCAAAATAGAGTGATCTGAGAGTTGATTTCATGCAAAAAAGTTCCGTTTTTACGGAACTTTTTTTAGTTTTTACGCAAGGTTACAACCCACCCGAAAACGTCTTTTCCGCCTTCGCGACGCAATACTTTTTCATCAAAATCAAGAATGGAAAAACCTTGTGCGGCACATAAGGAACGAAGATATTTTTCTCCGTGCAGAAAACGTCCGGAAAGATGCGCAAACCAGTCGCCGTCATCATATGTATTTTTGCTGGCGGTAAAGATAAAAATTCCGCCCGGACACAGGACTTTTTCAACGCCATAAAACAATCTTTTCAAATCTCCGAAGTAGGTCAGCACATCGGCACAGACAACCAGATCAAACTGCCGCGGCATGCTGCTCAAATACGACAGCAAATCATCATTGACAAGCTGCCGATACAAATTTTTCCGGGCTGCCTGCCGAAGCATTTCCGCAGACAAATCAACCCCGAAAATTTCTTTGTTTTCAAACAACGGCGCCAAGTATTTTCCACACAGACCGGTCCCGCATCCGGCATCAAGAATCCGCCATTTTTTCCGGGCATCACCATGGCAGAAAAACGCTGCTTTTTCCGCAACCAATTCCGGTGCATGATAGTCCAAATCATGCAGGCAACTTTCAAAATTTTCAGCAAAAACATCAAAAAGAGTGCGGATGTATTCGGGTTTTGAAACCGTAAAATTCTTATCCGGGTAAAAGGCATTCCACGTCTGCTGTACAATATCATTTTCCGCATATTTTTGATGCCATTCCCGCAAATGGGAA
The DNA here is from genome assembly GCA_944391425.1 of uncultured Alphaproteobacteria bacterium. Taxonomy (GTDB): domain Bacteria; phylum Pseudomonadota; class Alphaproteobacteria; order RF32; family CAG-239; genus CAZU01. The sequence continues at coordinate 27,324 of CALXTO010000007.1, forward strand.
TCCACAAAATTCTTTCCTTTTTCATCGGCAATTTCATACAGCCCGTAAGCAAAATCCAGATGCTGCACATCTGCTCCGCCGCTTAACTCTACCGCCCGGAGCATCTCGTCCAGCGCTTTTTTAAAACGGCACTGTTTTTGCAGCGCGCGTCCCAAATAGGCGTGCAACCACACATCTTCAGGCACGGCGCGCAAAGCTTTTTTAAAACTTTTGACAGCGGCAGTATATTTTCCTTCGGCCAGATTTATCTGTCCATTTAAAATAAGAGCCGTTTGATTGCGAAAATCTTTTCTTAAAACCTGCCGTAAAAAAATACGGGCTTTTGAAAAGCGTCCGCTGTCATAACCGACCATGGCCAGATTAATCAGCGCTACCGGATTTTCCGGCTGCCTTTTGCGAGCCCGGTTATAATACAGAAGCGCCCGGCCATATTTTTTTTGCAGATAGAAAATATTTCCCAAATTAACCAGCGCCGTATAGTCGGCAGCATCATGCTTTAAAACCTGGAGGGAAAGCGCCGCCGATTTTTCATAATCGCCGTTATTATAGAAAACGGAAGCTTGTTCGTTTAATGTTTTTTCCATGGACATCCGGCTGACATTTCCGATACTAAAAAAGCACCTGACAAAAGGTGCTTTTCTAAATGGTAGGGGTAGTCAGACTCGAACTGACACGGCCTGAGGCCACAAGATTTTGAGTCTAGCGCGTCTACCAGTTCCGCCATACCCCCGTTTGACCATGCAGCATAAATAATATATTCAAACTTATTCGTCAATCTTTTTTTTATGCTTTAGCCAACTTTTTTGTTTCCTGTCAAATTGTTTATATAATACTTGGTTTTACCGTCTCTTTTATCCACCGGTTTTGTTATTAAATATTTTTTAGAACCCTGCAACGGAAATTTATTACAGCGAGGCTTCCATGGTCAAGATGAACGTCACCAATTATTCCCTCAACAACATCAACCTGATTAATTTTCATGAATTTGCGGAAAACGACCGTAATGCTCTTATTGCCCAGATTATTGAGAACTGGGATCATAAAAGATATTTGCAGCCCGTTTCAAAATATGAAATCATCCACCACAAGCACTCGGCATATAACCAGCATTTGTGGTGGAAGACGATTATGTAGAATTATTTGTTTTCGGCGTTGCCGGCCAAACCTTTGGCAATATTCATATTAATATTAATCAAAACTTCCAGCTTTTGGGGCGCAGGATTGGCTATGGTGTCCATCGTTCTTTGGAAAACAAACATGGCCAGGCTTAAAATCGAATTGCGAATTTCGATCGGCTGAGGACAATCGTCCTCATTCATGGCCGAGGCAATAATTGCCCATAGTTTGCGATTTTTTTCTAATGCTTCATCAAGTTCGCCAATACGCTCTTCCCAATTATCCTTAATGATATTTAAGGCGGAAGCCGTCCGAATCAGAGCACGGCTTTCAAGTTCGGCCTCTTTCAATCCGGAAATTTCGTTTTGCGTATAATTTTGCGAGACATCCATTCAATAAAATCCTTATTATAAAATATTTTTTAACGTTATTATTATAATATATTTAAAGTTACGGAAAAGTAAAGATTATAAAAATTTTACGGGAACCAGAAATGAAAAAAACAACAGCTTTTCTTTGGGTGGCATTTATATCCGCAATTTGCATTTTCAGAGCCGAAGCCTTTGTCCGCTATGAAGACAAACATCCGCAGAAAGTTCGGGACATCCGTATTACGGGGTTTATCGACTACGCCCCTTTCGGATATACGGAACATCCGGATGAAGTTGTACGCGGGCGGTTTTTTACTGTTTTTCAGCCGATGCTTGACACGTTTGCAAAAGAAAATAACTTGGAAATTACCTATGACGTGCAGAAAAAAGATTTTCTCACCCTGGTACAGGAAGTCCGCAAAGGCAAATTGGATCTGGTGCTCGGGGCTTATCATCAGACCGAATTATTTAAAGGTCTGGGACTGGTATATCCGGCCATGATTACCAACAATATCACTGTTTTTATGCTGCCGCACCGCGTCGGCGAGGTAAAAAAAACGGATGATCTGAAAAAGCTGAAAGGTGTGCGCATTGCCAAAGAATTTTACAGCGACTTTGTTGAAAACAAGCTTAAAGAATACAATCTTGAAACCGTAAACACCGAATATGAGCTTTTTGAAAAACTTTTTACCCAAAAGGCGGATTATATTCTCGGCAGCCATTATTATATCCTGATAGAAGCAGCCAAACTCGGTCTCGGTAACCAAATCAGCCCCGCCAAACAGGCGCTTTGGCAGGTACCGATGTTTGTCGGCGTTTCCAAAATCTCGCCGCAAAGAAAGTTTATTGTCCAGAAGCTGACCCGTTATCTTGAAAAACCCGAGAATCAGGAAATTATCCGCCAAAACCTGATCCGTATCGTCAACGAGGCGTTGGAAAAAGGACAAAGCATCGTTCCTCCGACTTTTGATCAGAAAGAAGAAAAAAATAACAACTGAAATGCCGCTTGACCTTTAAATTTCAGCGGCTAATATGGAAATATAAGTTAAAAAGGTTTTGCATCATGGTATTGTTAATTCATCATCCGGTTTCTCCCCATGCCCGCAAAGTCAGGCTGCAGATGAGCGAAAAAAAAATGCTGTTTATCCTGCGGGAAGAAGAACCGTGGAAACTCTCGGAAGATGTTTATAAGCTTAATCCGGCCGGAGAGCTGCCGATTTTTCTTAATGACGGACAGGTTGTCTGCGGCAACAACGCAATCTGCGAATATCTGGAAGAAATTTCCAAAGAAGTTTCATTGTTGTGGGGAGATGTCCGGCAAAAAGCGGAAATCCGCCGTCTGACGGAATGGTTTGACAATAAATTTTATTACGAAGTATACCGCAATCTGGTTTTTGAAAAAGTTCACAAGCGTTTTGCCAAAGGCAGCGCACCTGATTCAAGAATTTTAAAAGCCGGGTTGAACAACCTTAACTTTCATATGGAATATACCGACTGGCTGCTGGAACGCCGCAAGTGGCTGGCCGGTGATGAACTGTCTTTGGCAGACCTGGCGGCAGCGGCTCAGTTTTCAATTATAGACTATTTGGGCGACGTTCCATGGGATGATTTTAAAAATACGAAACTTTGGTATTCCAAAATGAAATCCCGTCCCTCTTTCAAAGATATTCTGAAAGACAATATCCGGGGGATTCTGCCGGCTAAACATTATGCGAATCTGGATTTTTAAACAATGAATAAGAACTTTTCTTTTGTACTGTTGTTTTTGTTTTTGAGCTCATGTACCCTTTTATCAAAAGGCAGCGGACAGGTTGTATACCATTGGGAAAAGACCAATACCGGCGTTGAAAAGTTTTCCCGTGACCATGCCGAATGCCTGGTGGAAGCCAAAGAATTCACCTTTATTCCCGATTTTCGTTCCTGGTTTTATACCGAAGAAACCAAACTCAACACTCGCGCTGACTGGAAGTCGGATAAAGGAATATGGGCCAGTTACATTCCATATCCCGGCGCGCAGCCGCTGATCGTTAACTCCAGATATAAAGACGAAGACATTAGTCCTGCGGATTACAGCAAATGCATGCGGGATAGAGGTTACTGGAAAAGAACGCACGATATTCCGGAAATTACCAATATTAACCTTTACAAAGCGCGTTGGCCTTTTTCGCCGCCGGAGTAGCAACGGGCTTGTAGCCGCCGCCTACCGCTTTATAAAAACTGATAATATTCTGATAGATAGCTGCATTGCTGGCAGCCATTTCGTTTTCCGAACTTAATAAATCCTGTTGAGCCGTCAACACATCACTAAAACTGATCAATCCCTGTTTATATTTTCCCAGCGTTAAAGACGATACTTTTCTTTGCGCGGAAACTGCCTGACGGGCGGAAGCATTGCGGTTGTATTCCTTTTCCACATTTACCATGGCATTTCGTATTTCCGCCGCGGCATTCAAAATACTGGCCTTATAAAGGTAGAGATCCTCTTTGGCGATTGACTTTTGCAGTTCGACATTATTCATCAAAGCTCCCCAATGGAACAGCGGCAACGTTATGCTCGGCGAATAGCTGTACATATCGTGATCCGGACTAACCAGACGATGGATGTTCGGCCCCTGATATCCGATAAATCCGCTGAGGCTGACAGAAGGGAACAGTTCGGCAATGGCCTGCCCGATTTTGGCGTTCTGGGCAACCAGCTGCTGCTCGGATACCTGAACATCCGGCCGGTTACGGATAACGTCAACCGGCAGGGCGTATAGACGTTGCAAATCATAGGCAAACGGCGCCGCAACCAAATTATGTTCAGGATTATCAAGCATATCTTTCAGCTCCCCCGGAAGGCGTCCGGTTAAAATGGCCAGCGCATTTTCATAAGCTTCCACCTGCTGCTCCAGCTGCGGAATCAGCATACTTGTCGTTTTGACGGCATAACTGGCCTGATTAAGCGCGATGTCATCAGCCAGACCGGCCTGTGATTTTTGCTTAACCAGGTCATAAATCGACTTTTGCAAAACCAGATTTTTTTGGGAAATGCGCAGCTGTTCCTGTGCCTGCCTCAGGCTGACGTAATCCGCGGCGATTTCTGCCGTAAGGGAAAGGCGGACGTTGTTCAAATTGGCTGCCGCTTCCCGAACCAGAGCCAGAGAACTTTCGGTCAGACGCCGGCCGCCGCCCCAGATATCCAACTCCCAGCTGGCATCTATCCCCAGCTGGTAATAATCCGTTGAAAGGGGTATTCCGTAACTGACGCTGTCTTTGACATAATGATAACTGCCGTCGGCATCAAAATCAGGAAAGTTCTGTACGGCATTAATCCGCAGGCTTTGGCGCGCCTGACGCAGTTTTTCCACTGCGGCGCCGATGGTAGGGCTGTAGTTCACCCCGCGGGCGATTAGCGTATTCAGAAACGGATCATTAAACTGCTTATACCAGTCGAGAGAAACTTCAGACGCGGCCTGCGGATTTAATTGCAGACTCTGTTCAATTGACGCATCGGGATAAAATTTCGGCCTTTTGTAATCGGGGCCGACGGTGCAAGAAGCCGCCAACAGCAGGCTTAGAACAGCAAAACCGTTTTTATTGTACATTATCACCTCCGTTGCCGGAATTTGAACGTCCTTTGCCGGCTCCGCGCGGCCGTGCTTTGGGGCGAACGCTTCCCGACCGTTCTTTTATGCTTTCAAACAAGGCAAACAATGCCGGAATGAAAATGATGCCGACAAAGGTTGCCGCAATCATTCCGAAAAAGACCGACGTGCCGATGGCAATCTGGCTTGAGGCTCCCGCTCCGGTGGCCACGACCATCGGAAAGACACCCAAAATAAAAGTAAGAGCCGTCATCAAAACCGCGCGGAACCTTTCCCCAGCTCCTTTTTGAGACGCTTCCAGAATCGAATCTCCCGCTTCGCGGTAGGATTTGGTAAATTCGACAATCAGAATCGCGTTTTTGGCAGCCAGCCCTATCAGCATGATCAATCCCAGCTGGGCATAGATACTCAGTGCCTGCCCCATAATGTGCAGCCCGATTATGGCTCCGAGAATGGCAAAAACGGTTGAAAACATAACTGAAAACGCCAGCATCCAGCTTTCATAAAGGGCAACCAGAAACAAATAACAAAATATCAGCGCCAGAGCAATCAGAAAAACAGCCAGTCCGGAAGCTTCAACTTCCTGCAGGCTCAGCCCCGTCCAGGCGATTTCATAATCATGAGGCAAAAGTTTAGACGCCGCGTCAGCCACCGCATCAATTGCCGTTCCCGTACTGACGCCGTTGCCGGTTTGTGCAACAATGGAGGCGTCGGTATACTGGTTGTAACGGTAAATGATTTTGGGCGAAAGAATTGTCTTTACATCGGCAAAACTGCTGATTTTGATCAGGCTGCCGTCCGTTGAACGGACATAGAGGTTTTCCACGTCTTCAATATCTTTGCGATAAGGAGAATCCGCCTGAATAATGACTTTGTTGACCTGACCGCTGAGCGTAATATTGTTAACATAACGGGATCCCAGGTTATTTGACAAGGCTTCAAACAAATTGGAAACGGGTATCTTATAACTTTCGAGTTTGGTACGGTCTATATCCAGATAAATATGCGGCGTGTCTGATGTAAAAGTGCTGAACGCATAGGCCAGATCAGGGCTTTCGTTCAAACCGCCCAAAAATTTTTCCAGCACGACAAAGAGGTCTCCCGGCGTTGCAGAACCTCCGGTTGCCAACAACTCCAAAGACAAACCGTCGCTTTGTCCGACACCGGGAATCGACGGAGGCGCAAAAAAATTGACTTCCGCGGCCGGGTTGTTGCCGAACTCGGCCAAAAGATCTTTTGTCAAAGATTCAATGGAAAGTTTTTTTGATTTGCGCTTGGACCAATCCTCCAACCCGATGACGCCAAGCGCCACGTTTTCTCCGCCGCCGCCCAGCATGGAATAACCGGCGACAGACATAAAATATTTTATTCCCGGCATTGTCAGCGCTCTTGCGGAAATATCTTCCAGCAATGCGTTGGTTTGGCTGATCGGTGCCGTTTCATCCAACTGGATATTGGCAAAAATAATGCCCTGATCCTCTTCAGGCAAAAATGACGTCGGCGTCACCTTAAATCCGAATGCCACCAGAACGATTGTTCCCAAAATAACCAACGCCGTTATTTTTAAATATGAAGAAAAATAACCGACAATACTGACGTACTTTTCTTTAAAATAATCAATCGTATCGTCAAACCATTTGAAAAATCCGTGCGGCTGCTTTTTTTTATCATCACGCAAAAAGATAGCACATAACGAAGGGCTGAGTGTTAACGCGTTAAAGGCCGAAAAGACTACTGCCGTGGCAATGGTAACGGCAAACTGCTGATAAATTTTTCCGGTGATGCCGGCCATCAACCCCACGGGAATAAAAATCGACAACAAAACGAAAGTGGTTGCGACAATGGCGCTGCCAATCTGCTGCATGGCTTTGACCGATGCGCTTTTGGCATCCATTTTTTCATAAGACATCAAATATTCCACACGTTCCACGACAATAATGGCATCATCCACCACAAGGCCGATAGCGAGAATCATGGCAAACAGCGTCAGGATGTTGATGTCAAAACCTAAGACGTAGATGACGGCAAACGTCGCTATCAGAGAAACCGGAATCGTAATCAGCGGGATCAGCGTGGTGTGGAACTTTTGCAAAAAGATATAGGTTACCAAAACAACTAAAGAAAACGTAATAACCAACGTTTCAATAATACCGGAAATGGACGCCCGGACATAATCCGTCGAATCGTAAGCCACCTGAAACTCCATATCTTCGGGAAAAGTTTTGGATAATTTTTCAATTTCCTTCCGGACATCATTCATAATATTCAGGGAATTTGATCCGGGCGTTTGGCTTAAGCCGATAATCACCGCCGGCGCATTGTCATAATGGGCAATCATATTGTAGCTATCGGCACCGAGTTCTATTCTCGCTACGTCTTTCAAACGGACAATGCCGCCGTCGGCAGAAGTAGTTACGACGATATTCTCAAAGTCGTCAACCGTATTCAATAGACCTTTAGCGGTAAGAGAAAGCACGATAGCCGTGTCCGGAGCGCTGGGTGCCGAACCGATTTCTCCGATGGAAGCCTGAATGTTCTGAGAAGAAATGGCGTTGACAATATCCGTACTGTCCAGCCCCAAAGATGAAAGTTTGTCCGGATTAAGCCAGACGCGCATTGAATATTGCGGTCCGTAAATAGATACGTCCCCGATACCTTTGACGCGAGCCAGCGGATTTTTAATATTGGTATAGGCAAAGTTGCTGAGATACAAATCACTGTATGTATTATTGGGCGAGCGCAAAACGAGCATACCCAGAATATTGGACATTTGCGTTGTTACTTCAACACCTTCCTGGGTGACAATGGCAGGCAGTTGTGACATCACCTGCTGCAAGCGATTTTGAACCTTAACCTGGGCAATATCCGGATCCGTGCCAATGTCAAACGTAATAGTCAGGGTATAGGAGCCGTTATCGTCAGAAGTGGAAGACATGTAAAGCATGTCTTCAACGCCGTTAATCTGGTTCTCAATCGGAACAGCCACCGTATCCACCAATACCTGAGCATTGGCTCCCGGATATGTTGTGCTGACGACAATCTGCGGCGGAGTAATCTGCGGATACTGCGAAACCGGCAAAACCGCGATGGCCAGCAGGCCCAGCAGTATCATGATGATGGAAATCACGCCCGCGAAACGCGGCTTGTCAATAAAATACTCGGAAAACATCAGTCTTTCTCCCCGGCAGCTACTTTTATCTTAACTTTGGCGTCTTTGGAAATCCGCCCGACCTTGTCAACCACCAGATATTCCCCGTCGGCAAACTTGTTGCCGACCAGATAATCGCTGCCGACTGTCGTAATGATATTGACCGGCGTTTTTAAAAGCTGATTGTTTTTGACGGTGTAAACATAAGCTCCTTCCGGCGCCAGCGTGACATAATTCTGCCGGATCAAAAAAGCTCCTTTGACCACACGCTCCAGCAGGACATCCACATAAGCGTTCGCCACCAGTTCTTTGCCTGGATTGGCAAAATCTGCGTAAATCGAGATGGAATTTGTCGTTTTATCGAGCTCGTTGCCGGTGAATTTGAAAACGCCGCTGCGGGAATAAGTTTTACCGTCTGCCAGACGCAAGCGTATGCTTTCACCGTTAAAGAGGTTTCCGTCTGCATGACGTGAAATTTCATCCAAATATTCTTTGTCGCTGATGGAAAAAACAACCCGAATCGGATCATACTGGATAATCTTTAGTAGCGGAGACGATGCCGGGGAAACATAATTGCCACGGGTAAGGTCGACATTTCCGACCTGCCCGGAAATCGGGGACTGCAAGATGGTGTAATCATATAAAACCCTGGCTTTATCAAGATTGGCCCGAGCCTCTTCCAAAACGCCTTGTGCACTTAAAAACTGGGCTTTGGCGCTATCCAGTTCGCTTTGCGAAACAGCTTTGATTCCGGCTCTTTTGATCCTTTGATAATAGCTTTTGGCATTATTGTAGTCTGCCTGAGCCTGAACAACCGCCGATTTGGCTGCGTCCAGTTCTGCCTTGTACTCCCGCTGGTCAATCAGCAACAGGTTATCGCCCGCCTTAACCTCCTGTCCGCCTTCGACCCAGACTTCGTCAATATAACCGCTGACATTGGGCACCAGATCAACGGAACGGATGGGCGTAATATAGCCGATATATTTCTTTTTTATTGTCGTATCCGAAGGTTTCAGGGGAATAACGTTTAAAGTAATCTCGGGCGCCGGTTTGGAAACCGCTGAACGCGCCGTGCCCCAAAAAGACACATAGACTGCGGATAAAACGACTGCCGTAAGCAAGACCAGCAAAAAACGGACATAATTTTTGTCTTTAATGTTCTTAGGCATAACCTTTCCCCGAAAAACGTTTAAAACGACTTAAGCTTTTAAATAATTAGCCTGCCCGCTAATTCAATACGGCTAATAAAAGATGATTTTTGTTTATTTTTTAGCTTTTTACTTGGCGGCAAATAAAAATTATTGTACTTTTGCTGGTATCTGTGGTAATTTGCCTTTAAATCTCAAGGACGTTAAAACATGAAAAAAACAAACAAAAAAGAACCGGTCGTTTTACAAGTGCTTCCCGAACTGGAAATGGGCGGCGTTGAAATCGGAACGGTGGAAATTGCCGCCGCTCTGCAGGAGAAAGGCATTAAAAATTTTGTGGCCTCGCAAGGCGGCCGCCTGACACATGAACTGAAAAGGCTTAAAGTCAAACACCTGACCCTGCCGCTCAAAAGCAAAAATATTTTCACCATGCTGAAAAATGCCAAAGCTTTGGAAAAATTTATCCGCGAAAACGGCGTTAATATTGTCCATGCCCGTTCAAGGGCTCCGGCATGGAGCGCCTATTGGGCAGCAAAAAAAGCCGGCGTTCCTTTTGTGACCACTTTTCACGGCACTTACGGGCTCGGCCCCTGGGGTATTAAAAAATTTTATAACCGGGTCATGACCTATGGCCGCAAAGTGATTGTCATTTCCAACCACATCCGGCAACACGTGCTTAAAAATTATAAAACGGACGAAAACAAGCTGGTGCTGATACACCGCTGCGTTGACACAAGTAAATATAATCCTGATGTCATTTCGGCCGAACGTATTGTCGAACAGGTGCAGGAATACAACATTCCCGACGACAGACCGGTAATCGTTCTTATCGGACGTATTACCCGCTGGAAAGGGCAGCATCTGTTGGTCAAGGCGCTGTCGAAAATGAAAAACCAGAACTACTACTGCATTATTGCCGGCGATGAACAGGGACGCGTCAATTATGTTAACGAAATTAAGAATCTGGCAAAAAAATATAAACTGGAAAACCGCATCGGCTTTTACGGCAAGGTATTTGACACGCCTGCCCTGATGATGGTTTCCAACATCGTTCTTTCAACAGCCGTGGAACCGGAAGCCTTCGGGCGGATTTCCGTCGAAGGGCAGGCTATGGGAAAAATTGTCATTGCCTCCAATATCGGCGGTTCGCTGGATACGATCGTTGACGGCAAAACCGGACGGCTGTTTGAAAGCAATAACGCACAGTCGCTGGCCGAAGCCCTTGACTGGGCGCTCAACCTTCCGCCGAAAGAGAAAGAAAAAATCTCCAAAGCGGCAATAAAAAATGTAAAAGACAATTTTACAAAACAAATAATGTGTGATAAAACGGTTGATGTTTACTATGATTTGGTAAACTCAAAAGAATAACTAGAAAAAGGAAATTTAAAATGGTTGCGATTAAATTGCCTGACGGCAGTGTACTTGATATGGAAAGCGGGGTCAACGGTTTTGACGTCGCCAATAAAATCAGCCCTAACCTGGCCAAAGCGGCCTTAGCTATTACAGTAAACGGCAAAACACAGGACCTGAGCGCTCCTATCACGACCGACGCAACCGTGACAATCATCACCGGAAGGGATAAGGAAGGTTTGGAGATTCTGCGCCACTCCTGTTCGCACGTTATGGCGGAAGCCGTCAAAGAACTTTGGAAAGACGTTCAGGTGACAATCGGACCAGCGATTGAAAACGGCTTTTATTACGATTTTTCCCGCAAGGAGCCTTTTACGACCGAAGATTTTGAAAAAATCGAAGCTAAAATGCATGAAATCGTCAAACGCGACGAAAAAGTCACCCGCAAGGTCATGCCCCGCGATGAGGCAATCAGATTTTTTAAGGACATGGGCGAGCATTACAAAGCTGAAATCATTGAAGACCTGCCTGAAAACGAAACGATTTCACTTTATACCCAGGGTAATTTTACCGATTTGTGTCGCGGACCGCACGTACCCTCGACCGGCAAAATCGGTGATGCCTTTAAACTGATGAAAGTGGCCGGTGCATACTGGCGCGGAGACTCAAGCAAAGAAATGTTGCAGCGCATTTACGCTACTGCCTGGGCCGACAAAAAAGACCTCAAAGCCTATCTTGAAATGCTGGAGGAGGCAGCCAAGCGCGACCACCGTAAACTGGGCAAGGAAATGGATTTGTTCCATTTTGAACCCGAATATGCACCTGGTGCGGTATTTTGGCATGACAAAGGCTACAAAATATATCGCAAGCTGATTGAATATATGCGCAAACGGCAGGAAAACAACGGATATATCGAAGTTGCCACGCCGCGTATTATGGACCGCTGCCTGTGGGAAATTTCCGGACACTGGGACAAATACGGCGCCCATAACTATTCCGGCAAAACCGAAGACAATAAAATGTTCTGTGTTAAGCCGATGAACTGCCCCGGCGGTCTGCTGGTTTATAAACAGGGCGTTAAATCTTACCGCGATCTGCCGTTGCGCATGGCGGAGTTCGGCATGGTCAACCGTTATGAGGCTTCCGGTTCGCTGATGGGGCTGATGCGCGTGCGCGAGTTTACGCAGGATGATGCTCATATTTTCTGCACGCCGGAACAAATGGAAGAAGAATGCATCACAACGCTGAAACTGATTTTGGATATTTACAAAGACTTTGGTTTCAATGATGTTAAAATTTATCTTTCTACCCGGCCGGACAGCATTTATCGCATCGGTTCGGACGAGATTTGGGACCTGTGCGAAAATGCCTTGGCCAACGCCCTTACCAGCCACGGCTATAAATTTGAAATTAATGCGGGCGAAGGCGCGTTTTACGGCCCGAAACTGGAATTTATCCTGCGTGACGCCATCGGACGCGAATGGCAGTGCGGTACAATTCAGGTGGACATGAATCTGCCGCAGCGTTTTGATATTAGCTATATCGGCGAAGATGGTGAAAAGCATCAGCCGGTAATGCTGCACCGTGCGTTGTTCGGTTCAATTGAACGGTTTCTCGGCATTCTGATTGAAAATCACGCCGGACACCTGCCGCTATGGCTGTCGCCCGAACAGGTTGTCGTTATGCCGGTGGTCAGTGAATTTGACGACTACGCCAAAGAGGTGACATCCAAGCTTAAATCTGCCGGGCTGAGCGCCAAAACGGATTTGCGCAACGAAAAAATCAACTATAAAATCCGTGAACATTCTTTAGCTAAAATTCCGGTTATTGCCGTTGTCGGCGCTAAAGAAAAAGAAAACGGCACGGTTACAGTTCGCCGTCTCGGTTCGGATAAGCAGGAAGTCATGAAACTGGAGGACTTTATAGCCGCTTTGGTTAAAGAAGCAACCATGCCCAACCAAGACCGCTAGCCGGGCAAGCGCCCGGCGGCAAAAGGGTTCGCGCTCACTGAAGTTCGGTTCACAGTGCTTGGTGACAAAGGGGTTTCTGCTTATCGGAATCCGGTTTGCCGCACGGCGGTTTTGACAGGTTGTAACAACAAAAAGGCTTTGACGATGTCAAAGCCTTTTTACTTCATTTACGTGCGTATAAAAATATTCATCAAATATTTTTTGCACGCCTTTTGTTTTACACAGATCCGGATTGTTGCGGATAAAGCGGGAAAGACGATTGAGGTTTCCGGGTGTACAGGCTATTTTTTGCAACCAAAGCCGCAACTCTTCTAACATCGGCACCGAACTGTCAACCGGCGTCAATATAATTTCCGAAGATTTGATTCCCGGCGACGGCCTGCAGATTTCCTTAACTTTCAAGGTTATCGCGCAAGCTCTGATGTAATTTTCGGTTTCCTGATTAATCCGCATCAACAGCGGAACAAGTTCTTTTTCAATATCGGCATAAGCGATTGAAGGTATAAACCTGGAAAACCAGTTTTTAATAATCTGTTTCATGGGCTTAATTTTTTAATAATTGTTTTCTGTCTTTATGATGGCAGAAGTTTAAAAAAAGTAAAGCAAAAAAAACCTCCGCGGCCGCGGAGGTTTTTCCAAACTAAATTTTGCTTTTCAAATTGGCAATCAGGGCATCTATTCCGCCGGGATTGTTTTTGATAAAGGCTGTATATTCGTTGCGAGCAGTTATGGCCAGACTTACATTTTCAATAATGATGTCGACAATTTTATACTGGCCGTTTTTTTCACGTACGCGCCAAACAACTTTAGCCGGTTCCCCTTGATCCATGGGAACCAGAGAATTGACAAAGACCTGTCCCTGTGAATTGGAAGGAGATGTTCCTTTAAAGACAAAGTTTTTGCCTTTAAATTCATCAAAGCGCTTAGACCAGGTGCTGATGTTCAGCTGGCGATATACCTGTATAAACTCTTTTCTCTGCGCCGGCGTTGCCGTACGCCAGTTGCGCCCCAGAACGAACTGGCCGATAAAATCCAAATCCAAGGCTTCGTTGAACAGTTTGGCAAAGCGCGCGTCTTTTTCTGCTTGGGGAACATTGGCATTGATAATTTCCTCAATTCCTTCGGCCGTTACATTTTTTACGAAAGTTTCGGCTTTGCCGGCGTTGACTTCGGCCCGAGCTCCCCCGGCCAAAAAGACCATACATGCGGTCAGGACGCTTAACAAATTCTTTTTCATTCAGGTTCTCTCCTTAAATCGGTTATTCATTTTCCATTTCTTGAAAAGCCATATCCTCGTCTTCAATTCCGAAGTCGAAATCATAGACTTCCGTACCGTCTGATACATCGTTGAAGCAACGCAGTTTGCTTTGATACTGCAGATACGAAGAACGTGTTGCGGCGTAGAAATCAACGGAGTTTCTCTCCAGATCGTCCGTCAGGGTCATAGCGGATTCACGCAGAGAAACTGCCTGGAGAGCCGCATAAGAATAAGCAACCTTATCCCTGATGTTGGCGTCGTTGTACGTTGCCCAGAAGACAGGATCGAAAGCAAATTCAAAAGCCATACCGACAGCGGCGCGCGGCGTGCTGGGCCCCAGGAACGGAAGAACAATGTACGGCCCATCCTTAATACACCATTTGGCAAAAGTTTCGTTAAAGGTTGCGTGGTCGCGTTTCAAACCCCAACCCTCCGCGACGTCAAACGTGCCGACCAAACCCAGCGTCGAGTTGACGACAAAACGCGACAGACTGATTGCCGACGATTTGGGATCTGCCTGCAACAGGTAGTTTGCGGCAGACAAAGGTTCACGCAGGTTTGACAAAGCGCTGCGGATGCGGCGGCGGACAAACGGCGTGGTAACGGCGCGATAACCTTTGGCAACCGGCTTCATGACATATTTGTCAAACTGATAGTTAAATTCAAATACCGAACGGTTAAAGCCTTCAAAAGGATCCGCCTCCGCTTCGGGACGGTGGATTTTGCCGTCCGTCGCGCAGGAAGCGCAGAAAGCCATCATTAAAAAGCATATTGAGTATTTTATGTTTTTTTTCACGTCATCCTCACCAAGATAAGCAGTTCTTAATTAAGGAACAATATAACATTATAATTTACGAAATCAATCAAATTCAGCAAACTGTTTATTTTTTGGCAGGAATAAATTTGTTACAATCGCGAAACCTTTTGTGTTTTGCAAAAATATTTATCCTCGGTTACTATCCTGCCTAGTTGAAACCATTAACCAAGGACTTGTGATATGACTAACAAACCTGCTAAACCCATTATGTTGTTTGACTGCAAAACCGCTCAAAACGTTATCGGACAGGATAAATTTCTGAAAGGTTTTGAAACGATTTTGAATCACGGTGCCTACTGCCAAGGACCCGAAACCCGCGAACTGGATGAAAAACTGGCTCAATATTCCGGCGTTAAACATTGTTCGACCTGCGGTTCGGGAACCGATGCCCTGACGCTGGCTCTGATGGCCTGGGACGTTAAACCGGGCGACGCTGTTTTTGTTTCTTCCTTTACTTTCGTTGCTTCGGCTGAAGCTCCGGTTTTGCTTGGTGCCACACCGATATTCGTTGATTCTGATCCCGAAACTTACAATATGGATCCCAAAGACCTGCAGCGCGCCATCGATGAAGTCAAAAAAGAAGGCAAACTCAATTTGAAAGCCGTTGTTGCCGTTGATATTTTCGGTTCTCCCTGCAACTATGACGAGATCATCAAAATCGCCCATGCCAACGGCATGAAGGTTTTGTCCGACTCCTGCCAGTCTTACGGTTCCGTCTACCACGGCAAAAAAGCCGGCAGCATCGCCGACATGTCTGCAACCTCTTTTTATCCGACCAAACCTTTGGGTTGCTATGGCGACGGCGGCGCGGTATTTTCCAATACGGATGAAGAAAACGAACTGGTCAAATCCTGCCGTGTTCACGGCATGAGCCCCGAAGATCACTACGACAATGTCCGTCTGGGCATGACCGGACGCATGAATTCTTTCCAAGCAGCCGTTCTGCTTCTGAAGCTGACTGTATTTGACAAAGAGCTGAAAGAGCGCGCCCGGGTTGCCAAACGTTATGACAGCGAGCTGAGCGACTATTTCGGCAAACAGAAGATTTTGGATAACTGCCAATCAGCTTATGCCCTGTATACTATTCACTGCGAAGACCGCGACGAACTGATGGCATATTTGAAAGAAAACGGCATTCCCTGCGGCGCTTATTATCCGCGCCCGGTTAATACCCAGACGGCTTATGCCAAATGGAACACCCGCAGCCTTCCGGTTTGCGAAAAGCTGTCCAAGACCGTTCTTTCCCTGCCGATGACTCCTTATTTGGACGATCAGGATTTGGACTATATCATCAATACGATGAACGCGTTTGCCGCCAAAAAGCAAAACAAAGCTGCATAATTAAGCTTTATGTACGAGAAAATCCCGCTTTCTCCTGAGAGCGGGATTTTTTTTGCGCGTACGAATGTTACATTTGAAAAACCGGCACTGATGTCCGGCAAGAAATTTCCGCAGCCCCGGACGAAGCAAGGTTAACGAAATTTTTACCTTGCTTTTTTGCACGCTTCAAGGCCGCATAAGCGCCGCCATACTCTCGTTCCACATAAAATATCATATAGTCGCTGAGCAAAACCATCAGACGGTTGCGTTCGGCAATGGCGAATCTGGGCAGAACAAATTCCAATTCCGGCAAAAAAATCAAATCGTCATACCGCTGCTTTTGCCACTCAAATTCCTCTGTTTTTTCAACCGGCAGATAGGGCGGCAGCAAACACAGCCGGATGTTTTTGTGACTGTATTGCAGCTGGCGTACCGCCCTTGCCGCCATAGCGTCAAAATGCCCGTAACCGCCGCACCAAAATTCGGTACAGCCGCGGGCAATCTGTATTTCCGTTTGTTGTATCAAAGCGGGAAAAATACTTTCCGGCGCATCTCGATGGCCGAAAAACGAGCATATCTTAGACAATGACCTTCAACCCCAAGCATGGCCGCCTCGGAATTAAGGCGGCCGGGGAGTTAAGAAATCATACCAAGTGAGATGACCCTTCAGCCTTTAGAACCCGAAAGTTCCTGAACATACGCTGAAGCTCCCCGACCGAGAGTCGGGGATATATTCGCGGCAGACCCGATTTACAGGTCAACCGGTCACGACGCTATATCCGAGCGCCGCACTTGGTAGGGGTTCTTAAGCCCCCGCCCCGTCTCCGGGGCTAAGCAAAGAGGAAGCCCCTTTGCCTGAGTTCAATCTACGGCAGTTTTAGTTAAAAAGCAATTAAAATGTGAACCCGCGCGGTTTGGCACCATATCTGCAAAAAAAATTTCCCATAATGCAAATTTAAACTGGACAAGGCAATTTTTTTGCTTTATAAGGCTAAAAGTCTGCTGACGAATCTTGAATGCTCGGGTAGCTCAGTTGGTAGAGCAGAGGACTGAAAATCCTCGTGTCGGCGGTTCGATCCCGTCCCCGAGCACCATTAAAAAAACCTCCGTAAGGAGGTTTTTTTAATGGTGCTGTGCCGTTTTCTTAATGAGCGAGGGCGGCGGCAGCAACCGACGCGAATTTAGAAAACAAACCTCGTGAGGTTGTTAGGCCGGAATGGCTCCGCCAAACCGGCCGTTACATAACGAACCACCATTTCCTCCATTAAGGAGGTTTTTTTAATGGTGCTGTGCCGTTTTCTTAATGAGCGAGGGCGGCGGCAGCAACCGGAGGTTTTTTTAATGGTGCTGTGCCGCTATGATTTTTTGCACATAGGCAACAGCTTAAAAATTTTTTTATATTTTGTTTTTCCTATAAATAATTTTTTAAACTTTTTGATATATTGCTATTTTTGATGATTGATTTATGGAGACTACAAAATGACTAATTTTAATGAAAACGCTATCAAAGAAGCTGCTTATTACATCTGGAAAAACAACGGTTGTCCGGCCAACTCCAGCCTGCAGGACTGGAACGACGCCATTAACCAGCTTTCGGCTATGGCAGCTTTGAGCAACGTACGCTCTTCTCTGAAGACGGCTTCCATCAAAAGCTTGTCCCTGAGCGCCGCTTCCGTTAAAAAAACTTCTTCTGCCAAGAAGACTTCGGCTGCTGCAAAAAAGACAACCACAGCCAAAAAATCCGCAAAAAAATCCAAATAGTCCGGTGACTGGAAAAAAACTGCAGATTTTATCTGCAGTTTTTTTGTGTCCGTATAAAAGGTTTTTTAATTTTTTACCTTTAATATGAGAGAGAACATCCGGAGGATACGCTATGACAAAGTTCAGTGAAAAAGCCATACAGGAAGCCGCTTATTACATTTGGGAAAACAACGGACGTCCGTCAAACACCGGAAGCCGGGATTGGAACAGCGCCATTAATCATCTTTCTGCAACGGCGGCACTGAATCAGGCGGCCCAAATCGCTTCAGCCCAAAAGAAGCAAACGGCCAATCTTTCCATGTTGAAATCCTATATCAATTTAACCGCCAAAAAACCCTTCTGACAACAACAGCCGGCAGAAGGGAAAACACTTTTGTTTCCGGCGCTAGGTTTTAAGATCAACCAAAAGCTCCAACATTTCGTTTGCCGTGGTGAACGTCTGGGCGTTTGAGCTGTAAGCGCGCTGAATCATAATCATATTGGAAAATTCTTCCTCAATATTTACGGCTGAACTCTCCAAAGACTGCGGAACCAAAATGCCGTTGTCCACATAAAAGCTGTTTCCGGTCGTGCCGTTGGCCTCAAACATTGTCCCTTCATAAGGAGTCATGTTTTCCGGCGCCGAAAAGCCAACCAACGTCAATTTGGCAAAATTGTAGGTATCGCCGTTGCTGTAATAAGCTTTTACAATACCGTCCTTGTCGATAAAACTTTTCATAAAATGCCCGGCTTCCGCCCCGTCCTGTTTGACATATGTCGTTCCCTGGCTGCCGGCCAGCTGCGTCATATTGGAAATGTCCAAATGAATATTGTTGGTATCTCCGTCATCCCAGTTAATTGCCACATCCAAAACCTTGGGCGTTTCGACATTGCCGCGGCTGTCAAAAACAACTTCTGTCGCCGAACCTGTCGCCGTACCGCCCTCAACATGGAAAGACAGCTCCCAGGTATTGGCTTTGCCTTCGACTTTTTTGAAAATCATGTTCATGGTTTCGCCATCATGACTTTCCGCATAAATCGTCATGGCATAACTGCTGCTGTCGACCCCTTCTGCCGGCACGTTGGCCGTTATTGTCGCTTCGGTGGTCGGTACCGGCGGAATAGTTTCAGGATATTTGATGACAATGTTTTCCGGGGCGGCAGAAAATTCCTCCTTGCCGTCTATTGATGGAAACCCCTGAACTTTTAAGCCGTTTTGTGAAACAAGATAGGTTACGCCGTTTTCCGTCCGGGTCGCAAAATTACCGGCACGCGTATAATAAGTGTTGTTGAACTCATCTTTAACCATAAAAAAGGCATTTTCCTCTCCGGAAATGGCCACATCATAGTTGTTCCCCGTGCTGGTGACAACACCCTGGTCAAGGATATTGGTGCGGTCATAATAGCCGACGCCGTCGATGTCTACCCGGGAAGAATTAATGCCGCTGGCATTGCTTTTCACTACCGGGTTAGAGCCCAACAAAGTATAAAACAACGTCTCGTTTGTTCTGTAACCGACCGTACTGACGTTGGCAATGTTTGTCGCAACCTGCCCCAAAGCGTGTCCCTGAGCCTCCATGCCGGTCGTCGACGGAAGAAATATACTTAATGCCATGGCAAACCTCATCTTTTTAATTTATTTACAGTTTTAAATGCAATTTCCGTGCCACACCCGGGCGGATGGTGCGAAGCCGCACGGGCAATAAAAGCTCAACTCACGAAGTTCGTTTCGCTAGAACAGTCTTAAAATACTCTGCGCGGCCTGGGAGGCTAATGATAAGGAATTGGTTGCCAGCTGTTGTCTGGTTTGTAAGGCCAGCATGTTGGCGCTTTCTTCGTTCATGTCCGCCAAGGTCAGTTTGTCCGCGCCTTCCTCCAGAACATTAATCAGGTTTTCGGTAAAGTCCTGGCGGCTGAGAACAATGTTGTAATAACTGCCCAGTTCCGCCGATATGGTGCGGATTTGATTCAAGGCCGAAGATATTTCCTTTAGGGATTGGGCGATATCTTCAATAGTATTCCACTCGGTTGTGGTTAATCCCAGAGCGGCGGAAGATGCGTCTTTGCCCTTGACGTCCAACCAGGCGCTGCGGTTCTCGTTGAAGGTGACTTTCAAATCCTGATTTTGCAGTAAATTCACGCCTTTGTAGGAACTGTCTTTGATTAAAGAATCATACTGAGACAAAATATTCTGATACTGTTGTTCTTCTGTCGAGGGCAAAGAACTTTCCGCTACGGCCTCCTGAATGGCAGCCAGGAACTGGCTGGAATGATAATTGTCTATACCGGTGACATCCTCGCTGTATTTGGCATTGGTGGTGTGTTGAGTATATGCTTGTGTTCCAGTATAAGGATTATCGGGGTTGAAGTTGCCTACAGTATCTATGGAGCTGAAAGTCAAATCCTTAAGGTTGATGATTTTAGCAGATTTACCATCTTCCGAAACCCAAGTGACAATACCGACCGCAGTTTTGCTACCGTCATAATCATCGGCCGAGCCATAGGTCAAATCTGAATACATCACGTCGCCGATTTGCGGTGCTGAAGCTGCATCCGCCGGATTAAATTTATTTTCTAAAAATTGGAAACATCGGATGTAAGCGTTATCGTGTTTAGCATCATAGCTTCGATCCCCGCTATTCAAACCGAATATCCATGAATTGTTATTATTGGCTTCAGAAGAAGACCAATAATATACATTCTTTAAAGCTATACAATCAACGCCTAAATTTTTTAAGGTTGTAAGCGCGTCGTTAATGGCTGTTTTATTATCGCCAATTACCCCTGTTGCTCCGGTTCCGCCAGTCATTCCGGATGCGTCCGTACCGTACATTTCCATTAACTCGCCAATGGCGGGCAAATACCATTGTCCTTGACCGAAGTTAACGTCATTTTTATCCACGCCCGGGGCATAAAACTGGTTGCATGCCTTCGCTGCCAGAGCATCATCGCCAATCTGATCCAACATTGCCTGCGTATTTGCCTTACCGTCAAAAAGGCTGGTGTCACGGATGGCAGCGTCATCGCTAATGCCGCTCGGTTGCCGAATATAAATTCTTTCCGCGCTTTCCAGCGCCTGTGTGGCAACCGCCGAAGCTTGCTCCAAGAAATCAGCCGCCGTTTCCAAGGATGTGGTCGCCGCCTTGATTGTCGACACCGCCTGCCCCATAGAGTCAAGCAAAGCGTCCAAATCATTGGCGCGATTGCTTAAACTGCGGGCGGTGTAATAAGAGGAAGGATTATCAATTGCCGAATTGACCTTTTTACCGGTGGACAATCTGTTCTGAGTAGAATCAACCTGCCTGCTGATATTCTGCAGGCTCAGCAAATTACTCCTCATGCTTGCGGTCAGGCTTACTTTATCCATGATTATCTCTTTTGTTAACTTTGTTTCAGAATATATTATTTATCAAACAAAGAACAACAAACAGAGAAAACTTTTCCACAAAAAAATCCCTGCAAGTCGTTGATGAATAATGGATTACAAGGGGTAGAAAAAAGCCCCTCAGTTGAGGGGCTTGGAAATTTATTCGTTATTGGCTGCCTTTTTAGAACGACGGTCAACCAGCATCAGGTCTGGCTTTCCCTGTTCCGCCGGAATCGGCGCGCCAACGCGCATACATCTTCCGTCGACGTAAGCTCCCGGCTCAATTGCAATGGTATTATGCGTCGCGTCGCCAATCAGCTTGGCCGTTTTGGCAATGAACAATGTATCAACGGCAGCCTTACCGTTCAAAACTCCGTACAACTGCAAATTATTTGCATTTACGGAACCGATAACGGATCCTTTGACGCCGATAACAAGTTCATCACAGCTGATATCGCCCTCGACATGTCCGTCAATATGGACGATGCCTTCGCTGATGATGTCGCCCTGAAGCTTGGCATTTTCGCTAATGATGCTGGGAACCGGAGCCCCGGTGGAACTGCGGCTGAGCCGTCTGGCAAGTTTCAAATAAATAAGCCTTTTAATTTTTTTCATATTACCCTCGATCTAAAAAATTACGACGCTTTAGCCTGGATAAACGGCAAGGGATCTACCGGCGTACCCCGGTAGAGGACTTCATAATGGAGGTGCGGACCTGTCGAACGTCCTGTATTCCCAACCTCTCCTATTGTATCATTTCTTTTTAAATATTCACCTTTTTTTACATATATTTTATGCATATGGGCATACTTTGTCTGGAAACCGTTGCCGTGATCAATAACTACCAAGTTCCCATAGCCGCGGTTGCTGTGCTGCGTTTTGATTACTTTACCATCGGCCATAACCTGAATCCGGTTGCCGGTCCGACTGGCTAGATCTATCCCTTTATGTCCGGCTTTTTTCTTGTTAAACGGGTCGTTTCTGATGCCAAAACGGGACGTTACCCAGTAACTCCAAACCGGTTTTCCCATCGGCACAGATCTGGCAACCTCACGATAATATTCCAGATCGTCAAAAGCTTGATAGATGCTCGATATTTTTTTGTTCATAGCTTCATCGCGCAGTTTTGAAACCGATTCTGGAACATACGGGCCGCCAACCGAACTTTTCTTTTTACTGTTGGCCAAAGGATTGAAATACAGGCCGCGCTTTTTCAAAGAAGAATTGATGCTTCCGAACGCGTTTTTGATTTTGCTGATTTCACGTCCGGCAACGGCCTCAATGCGATTGAACATTTCCAGTTCCGCCGCTTTGATTTCTTTTACCGAATCCTCAAGCTCGGACAACTGGCGGCGCAGTTCGTCGCGCTCGGAAACGGCAATATCACGCTGTAGCAGCGCTTCGTTCAGGCTCATTTTTTCATTGAGTTTTTTGTCATCTGCCCAAGAATTTTCAGCCGTTATCTGTTTGATTTTGTCTTCAACCACCATGGCCTGGCGTTTGTAGCGGCTGAGTTCACGCTCAGAAGTTCCGCCTTTTTTTTCAATTGAATTCAAAACGGAATCGATGTTTTTGTGAATGGTTACAAAGTCGCTCATCAGATCCACAAAGGCATCGCGGGTTTCGACCAGTTCCTGATTCTTGCGGGTAATGACGCGGTCTGACTTATTGTACAAATGATATGAATAAAAGCTCCATACCCCGATCAGGCAGACAAGCGTCAGAAAGATAACCTGCGCGCGGGAAGAAATCTGAAAGACCTTTGCCCGGCCGGCGCTTCTGAAGATAATTTCCTTTTCTGAAAAGAACGGCTTTTTTTCGGTGTACTGCGGAGAATAAGCCTTCTGATTTATTAAACGGGTTTTACGTTTCATAAACTGATCCGAATTGTTGACACAATACCTTGAACCCATGACAGGTTCCGGGCGTAACAAATTAGGTATAGCAAAAAAAATTTAAAAATACAGCTTTTTTTATCAAGTTATCCAAAATTCAGCCTCAACACATTGTTTTTGTGCGATTTATTTGGCGGAGTTTTCATCTAAAATAACAAATTCGTCGCTATCGGCCATGTTCAGCACGATACGGGCACGTTCCTCCAGCAAGTCCAAATCCAGACTGCTGTTGGAAAGATGGCGCACCTTTTTTTCCAACTTGTTTTTTTGCAGGCTGTATTTTTGCGCTATCTGCCGGGCATCGGCAATTTCCTGCTGAAGATAAAGGTATTTGAGCAGGCCGCGGTCGCCGTTTATGGCATGGAAAGCAAAATATACAATCAGAAATGCTCCGACAATCCACAGTCCGGAATTGCGCAAACGGTTATGAATTTCTGAAAAAAGCCCCATTTTTATTATTCCTTATTTATAAGGCGAAAAGACTCGCGGATTATTTTACTCATCGGGTATAGTGAAACAGATTTAAGTTAACAATTGGTTTAGTCCGAAATGAATCAAACAAAAAAATCCCGGAGGACTGCCTCCGGGATAAATTCAGGATAAAATTCAGTCGGCGACGCAGTTGTTGCCGCGCCACTTCCATCCCGTTACAACGCCGTTTTGAATCAGGAAAACCGTCTGGCAGATATATTCGACTTCATAACCGAAACTTGCCCCGTACGGCGAATAATCATAGTCGCTTAAAAACGGTGCGTATAAATCACCTTCGTTGGAAAGCGCCCCCTGGTTATAAAGATAAAATTCCGAAGGGACATATACGTTGTTGGCTTTGACGTAAGCCAAAACTTCGTCCCCGTTGGGCAACATCTTAACCGCGCTTGGCTGTCCCATTTCCTGAACCAACGCTTCCTTGTTTGCACCTATCAGAGAATTGAGCCTGGCGTCATACTTGGCCGGCGTGGCGCAGGCAAACAGCAAAAAAGCCGTAATCAGTACCAAACTTAAATTTCTCATCGGAAAATCCTTTCAAAAAATATGGCGGACATCTGATGAGATAAACACTGAAAAATATTTTTCAATTTAATGATAAGTTCTAATCAAAGAACTCAAAATTCCCTGGACTTTTACCCGGCGGGCATCAAGACGTCTGGTTTCGTAAGCGTCGTTTTTGGGAATCAGCAGAACTTCACCGCCTTCTTTTTTAATCTGCTTCAACGTCGCCTCACAGTCATCGACCAAAGCCACCACAATATCGCCGTTGCGAGCCACGTCGGACTTTTTGATGATGACGGTATCGCCATCCATAATGCCGATGTTTATCATCGAATCGCCTTCCACCTTCAGCGCATAATACTGGCCGGATGCAACCATCTCATAAGGAACGGGCAGCTGTTCGCTCTGGTCGGCAATAGCTTCTATCGGCGTACCGGCGGCAATTTTACCATACAGCGGGATTTCGACCATCCCGCCTTTAAGCGCTTCTTCCTTTTTCTTTTCTTCCTCAATAATTGCCGAAGGCTTGAGTTTTGGCATACGCACAACTTCCAGCGCACGAGCTTTGTGCGGAAGCTTGCGTAAAAAATTACGTTCCACCAGAGCCTCAATCAAAGCATGGATGCCGGATTTTGACTTCAGGCTGATAGCCTCCTTCATCTCATCAAATGATGGACAGCAGCCGGTTTCTTTAATGGTTTTGTTGATGAACATCAGGAGTTTGTATTGTTTGGGTGTCAGCATGGTTTCAATCCTTTTTGCAAAACAAAGCCTCTATTTTGTTCTACTTTAGTTCTTTTTTTATGTCAACTTGTTTTTCTTAATTATTTTATTGAAAAATTTTCTGCATTGTTTATAGTTTAAGCAATTAAATTAAACTGAACAACCGAATAATTAGGAAAAAAAATGACAATCGAAACAAACATCCACAGAGAATCCCGGCTGGCAAAGCTTAATGCACTTTTGGAACGGGGTTATAATCCTTATCCCTACCGTTTTCAGCCCGATGCGTTTGCAGCAGACTTGCAGGAGAAGTATAAAGATCTGGAAGCCGGAACGGATACCGAAGACCGAGTTACAGTCGCCGGACGAGCCATGGCCGTGCGCAATAACGGCATGTTTATCGATATTAAGGATATGAGCGGAAAAATTCAGGCCTTCTGTCATAAAAACCATCTGGCAGAAGAAGAGTTGGAACGGCTTAAGTCTTTGGACGTAGGCGATATTGTCGGCGTGTACGGTTATATCCGTCGGACGCCGCGCGGCGAACTTTCCATCGCGGCGGAAAAATTTGACATCATTGCCAAGTCTTTACAACCGCTGCCGGAGAAGTTCCACGGCCTGACGGATATTGAAGCTCGTTACCGCCAACGCTATGTCGACTTTATTATGAACGATGACAGCCGCGAAGTTTTCAAAAAACGCTGCCAAATTACTTCCGCTATCCGCCGCTGGTTTGAGGAGCATCATTTTCTGGAGGTCGAAACGCCGATCTTGCATACCATTATGGGCGGCGCCAGCGCTAAGCCGTTTATCACGCATCATAATACGTTGGATATGGACTTATATCTGCGCGTAGCACCGGAACTCTTTCTTAAACGTTTGGTTGTCGGCGGATTTGACCGGGTTTTTGAAATCGGACGAAATTTCCGTAATGAGGGCATTGATAAAAACCATAATCCTGAGTTTACCGCTTTGGAAGCCTACCAAGCCTACGCCGACTATAATGATATGGCAGACTTGTTTGCAGACATGATTCCTTATGTCGCCGAAAAGGTTCTGGGCAGCAAAATCATCAAAATCGGTGAAGAAGAAGTCGACCTCAGCAAAGGCTTTGCTCGCAAATCCATTATCGACCTGATTAAGGAATATGCCGGAATTGATCTGTTGCAGGCGCAAAATCTGGAAGAAGCCAAAGCCATGGCCAAATCTGCCGGCGTTGATGCCGACGAATGTTCCTGCTGGGGTAAAGTGGTTCAGGAAGTTTTTGACGAGAAAGTCGAATCGCATCTGATTCAGCCGACCTTGGTTATGGATATGCCGCGGGATATTTCGCCGCTGGCCAAAACGCACCGCTCCAATCCCCGGCTGGTTGAGCATTTTGACGCATACATCGGCGGTATGGAAATCGGTTGCGCTTATTCTGAATTGTCCAATCCGCTGGAGCAGAAAGAACGTTTTGATGCTCAGGTCGCTGAGCGTGAAGCCGGGGATGACGAAGCGCAAATGCTGGACGAAGATTTTGTTACCGCATTGGAAAACGGCCTGCCGCCGACCGGAGGTATGGGTATGGGAATTGACCGTCTGGCTATCCTTTTGACCGGCGCGCAGACGATCCGCGACGTCATTGCTTTCCCTACACTGCGTAAAAGAGACTAACCTTGAGCGGACAAAATCGTCATAAATGGCTGAAAGAATGCAAGTTTTCCAAGCATAAAGTTGCCGTTGTGAAAATTTTGTATCTTTTGGCCTGTTTGATGATGCTCTTTTTTATCTTTTCTCAGAAAAAAAGGTCAACAGAAGCCTCTGCACCGGCTCCGGCCGATACGGTGGAAGTCATATTTGAAGAACAGACGCCCGAAGAAGAACGAGAACTCAAGATCAGTTTTGAGGAGTATTGTCGCCGCAACCCAATCAGCTTATGCTGGGACAACAGCCAAACAACAGATTTTATGTATGCAGCGGAAGACGTACAAACGGCCGTTATTAAAGCTGAAGAATTTTCGGCCGAAATACTTGAGGAAGCTATGCGCCCCTCTGTTTCGCAGGAAGTTCGCCGGCTGGCGGAAGGAATTAAAATCGAAGCCGAGCACCCCCTTCCCGCACAAAAAATTTCCGGTAACGCCGAACTTTTTGCACAAATCGAATTGTTAAACCAGGATATTCTGGACCGGATATATGAAGAGGAACTGCCTGACAACATCATCTTCCCACGTACCGTTGTCAATCCCAAACTAAAAGGGAAAACGATTATTCCGGGGCACAAACCACCTTATTTCGGCGAGAAGCCCGTTATTGTCATTGTTATTGACGACATGGGCATCAGCAAGCGTCGGACAGCAGATATTGCCAGCCTGCAGGCACCGCTGACGGCTTCTTTTTTGACTTACGGCACCAATTTGGAACAGCAGATTGAAAACTCCCGGCGCAACGGACAGGAAATCATAATCCATGTCCCTATGGAGGCTCAGAAGAATATAGATGTGGCTCCTGATGTTTTGACAACCCGGATGTCGCCATTGGAGATTCAAAACAAACTTAGACATATGTTGGCAAAATTCAAAAATGCACGCGGCATTAATAACCATATGGGCAGCAAACTGACCGAAGACAAAGAGCGCATGACCGCCGTTATGGAAGTTTTGAAGGAAAAAAATATGTTCTTTTTGGATTCCAAAACTTCCGCTCAATCAAAAGCCGAAGACGCGGCGGCAGAATGCGGCATTGCCTATGCTCACCGGCACGTCTTTATTGATAACAACAATGATAAAGTCTATATTCTCGGGCAACTTGCCAAAGCTGAAAACGTGGCGCGTAAAAACGGCTATGCCATTGCCATCGGGCATCCCAAAACACAAACCTTTGAAGCTTTGAAAGAATGGCTTCCGCAGTTAGAAGAAAAAGGCATTCTTCTAAAGCCGTTAAGCGAAGTTATTCAAATCCTGAATCCCGAATTTAAATAGAAAAAACAAAAAAATCAATTTAATGTAAAAAATGTCTTGACCTAAAGAAATTTTGCCTTTATATATGCTTTTGTCTTTAGATGGTCCCATCGTCTAATGGTTAGGACATCACCCTTTCACGGTGGTAATATGGGTTCGAATCCCGTTGGGATCACCAATGCAAGCGGCAGGTATAAAAACTGCCGTTTTTCTTTTATAAATCAAGCACTTAATCGAGTTCGAATGTTTGTTTTTTGAAAATTGCGTTTTGGGAGAATTTTCCGAACTCGCTTGATGACAATCCTTTATTTTTCAACAACTTAAGTTGGTTTGAATCTCGTTAGGTCTTGGGATTATCATTTATTCAAAAGTCAGATTTGAAACTTGCTTAAAATAAAAGTTTTTGACGTTGAAGACAGTTTATTTTTGCTAACATCAGCAGGATATAGCTAGGACGACCGTTTCATCTTGGCTTTCCTTTTTCTCTTAAATTTTTTTTGCTTAAACAGTACATCTTCAAAAAAAGGCTATTTTTCAACTAGCCCCTTATAACGCGTGAGATAAAAAAATCTCCTAGCCTTTTTTAGTAAGCCATATTTTTACGACTTATGACATAGCTAGGTCACAGGTTATCCCTACATATTTTTGGCTTTACGTTTTCTTAAATCCCGATAATATAAGATAAATTTAGGAGAATTTTACTATGACTGACTTGAAAGAAAATTTTAGAAAATGGTTATCTGAAAAACATAAAGATAGTACCGTTAACACTTATATTCGTCGGATAATTGCTGTCTATAAGAAAAATTTTGTTCAAGAAAATTTTCATTTTAGCAATAACTATTTGGGCATCCTAACTGAAAACTTAATACCATTGCTTGTCAAATCCTATGAATTCTCCAATAAAGAGTATTATATAGATAGAGTAACAATCTGGCACGCACTAGACTATTTTTCACGAATTTTTGAAGCTATAAATACATCAAAACACTTAAATAACAACCAGACTGTAAAATTATATTTTTATTGTTATGAAGGTGATTTTCAAATTGATTCGGTTAGCTTTGAAAATCTTCGGGATTATGTCCAACTGTTTAATTCATTTTGTTATAAAAGAGATAAACAGTCAATACATCTTTCCTCTGAAGAAATCCGAAATTTCTTAAGAAAAATAAAAAAAATTATTGCTGAAAATAATATAAAAGATTCATCTGTATATGATTCTGCATTACATATTATATACCCCTACCGAAGTGCTAGGTTAGAAAAAACGGCTTTAACACATTATTGCAGTTTTTTGTATAATCAAACAGGATTAGCACAATATGATTATCAAAATAACCTTATGGTAACCTATATCCTGATTGAAAATCCTAATAGTAAAATTGGTGGCAACTATAAAATTGACCAAAATTTAACAGGTGAGACACCTCTACAAATAAAACTTAAAGACGATGAACGGGTTTATAATCATGATAATAAAGAAAAGCCTTCGTTTGTTCTGATAATTGCTGATTTGGTACATATTTTTAATCTTGATAAGAAAACCGTGTCTAAATATTTTTTAGGGAACAACACAATTAATCAAACAGAAGGAAGTGAAATTTCTAATATTGACAGGAAAAATACTGTTCTTCGGACTTATTTTTGTATTGATTCTACCAATTCATATCTGGAGAGACATTACCATTCAATTCATAAAAAAATAAACACACCTACTAACAATGATAAAAATTTAGACGCTTATAAGGATTGGGTAAACAGACAAGATGCCACAGATTTTTTGGAAATAAGCCACAATTGCTTCCATACCTTGGTTAAACCCAATAATTGCTCATATTTGAATTACATTGATGATCCAAGATACCCAGCCGAAGATAAAAAACAATATAAATACCGTAAATATTATAAGCCTGATTTAGAGTACTTAAAAAACACCCGTCTGTTCAGAGACGCACAGAATAAAAAAATAAAATATCAGTCTAAACAACAAAACTAGCAGCTTTCCCCCAAGTCGCTGACAATCCTTTTAATATTAAATTATCAATGGTGATGGAAGTAAGGCAGATGGACTGCTTTACATTTAATAATAAAAGGAAATAAGAAAATGGCTAATAAAGCAACAAAAATCGCCGCTAACCAAAATGGCGAAATTTTACAAAACGCATCCGG
>CALXTO010000008.1 GCA_944391425.1 uncultured Alphaproteobacteria bacterium
CTTTCTTTTATGACCAAAAATGAACAGGATCTGGCTTCGGCCAAAAGAACCATTGACCGCGAAATCGATTCTCTGCGGGTTATGGAAAAATCTCTGGGTGCTTCTCTTTCCGAAGCCCTGGACATGATGCAAAACGTCAAAGGCCGAGTCATCGTCACCGGCATGGGCAAATCCGGACACATTGGCCGCAAGATCGCCGCCACTCTTGCTTCAACCGGAACACCGTCTTTCTTTGTACATCCGGCGGAAGCCAGCCACGGCGACTTGGGTATGCTGACAGAAAACGACGTTGTGCTCGCCATCTCCAACGGCGGTGAATCACGCGAACTTTCTGACATTTTAGTTTATTGCAAACGCTATGGTATTCCGCTGATTGCCATGACCAAAAATCCCGAAAGTTCTCTTGGCAAAGCTGGCAATCTGCTGTTGCGCCTGCCGGATACCGGGGAAGCCTGTCCTCTGGGTCTGGCGCCGACTTCTTCAACCACCGCAACTCTTGTTTTGGGTGACGTTTTGGCCATTTGCCTTCTGGAACGTCGCGGCTTTTCAAAAGTCGATTACAAACAGCGTCATCCCGGCGGCAAACTCGGCGCTATCCTGCAAAAAGTTTCCGACCTGATGCACAAGGGTGATGAATTGCCGATTGTCAGTGACAAAGCTTCCATGCAGGAAGCCTTGCTGACCATGACTTCCAAAATGCTGGGCTGTGTCGGTGTTATCAACGACAAAGGCGAACTGCTCGGAATGATCACCGATGGCGATCTGCGGCGCTGCTTAACGCCCGAACTTCTCACCCGCAAAGCCAGCGATGTCATGACCAAAAACCCTAAAACCATTGCCCCCGACATTCTGGCTGTTGAAGCTTTGGGTATCATGAACAATACGGGCAAGGGCATTACCCAGTTGTTTGTCATTCAAAATAATAAGCCGGTGGGAATCATCCACATTCACGATTGTCTGCGCGCAGGAGTGGCATAAACCTTGGTTGATATCAAAAAGTTGGACACATACTTTAACGCCGATTCTGAAATTCCGGCTGCCCGACCGGACAAGAAACAGGTAAACAGGCATACGCGCATCGTTCGTTTTGCCAAACTGTTTCTGCCCAGCCTTGCGGCCATACT
Organism: uncultured Alphaproteobacteria bacterium; assembly: GCA_944391425.1. Lineage (GTDB taxonomy): Bacteria > Pseudomonadota > Alphaproteobacteria > RF32 > CAG-239 > CAZU01. Next base: position 1,125 of record CALXTO010000008.1, read on the forward strand.
GGTTGGGTTGTTGCTGCTTTTTCCCACCATCCACAAAGATGTCCGGGATTTCAAGCTTGATATCACTCGCCCCAAAAAAGGCGAACTTGAAAAGCTACATGTTGAAGATACTGTTTTTTACATCACGGATAAAAACAACAAAGTGAACAATTTCATCGCTCAAAATATTGACGAAACGGAACCCGGTTCCAAACTCATCAAACTGACCAAACCGGAAGGCATCATCCCTCTCGAAAACGGCGAATGGAACACCGTCAAGGCGCCTCTTGGCTTCTTCAACCAGAAAAATAACCTTCTTCGTCTGGATGACGATGTCGAAATGTTCTACAGCGCCGGCATGGCCGTCCATACAACGGAAGCGTTTTTCGACTTTCCGAATTCCAAAGGATATGGCAGCAAACCGGTCAGCGCCCAAGGTGTTTTCGGAAATCTCAAAGCCGAAGGATTTGAATTTTCAACCGCTGATGATATTTTAGTCTTTACCGGGCACAGCGACATCACAATCAAAGAAGAAAGTTTTGAAAAGGAATAATTATATGAAAAACACTCCCGCGCTTATTCTGTTGAGCTTTTTCCTCGCGTTTTCCGCACAGGCGGCAGATGTCAACATTACCGCGGATAACCGTGTCGAATGGCATCAAAAATCACAAAAAGTCGTCGCTCGCGGCAACGCTGTCGCAACTAGGGAAGACATGAACATAAAATCGGATACGCTGACTGGTTATTACGCCAAACAGGCGCAAACCGGAAAAACGCAAATCAACCGGGTCATCGCCGATGGCAACGTCAGAATGCACTCTCCCAGGGCCGACGCTTTCGGCAGCAATTTGGATTACGATCTGGAGAAAGACGAAGCCGTTTTAACCGGAAAACCGGCTAAAATAACCACCGACAAAGAAATCATTACTGCCGAAGAAAAAATCACTTATTACCCGTCTCAGCAAAAAGCCGTTGCTCTCGGCAACGTTCAGGCAACGGACAAAGACAGTAACAAAATCTACTCGGATAAAATGACGGCCTATTTTATCAGGGAAAACGAAAAATCGTCCAACCTGACCATAGACAAAGTCGACGTTTTCGGCAATGTCAAAATCGTCACGCCGGATACGGTCGTAACCTCGGACAAAGGAAGCTACTATCCGCGTAACGGTAAGGTTTACCTCTTCAACAACGTTGTCATTAATCAACAGGGCAACCTGCTGCGAGGCGAAAAAGCCGAAACGGACTTAAACACCGGTATCAGCAAGCTGCTGTCTTCTTCCAAAGGAAAAGTCAAAGGCGTATTCAAAGAAAAAGAAGACGGGCAGAAAGGTAAAGATAACAAGGAACAGCAGTCATGAGTAATTATAATCCGGAATCAAAGCTTGAAGTTTTCAACATCGGCAAAAAATACAAAAACCGCCCCGTGCTGCGCAATGTTTCGCTGAATGTCAAGCGTGGCGAAGCGGTCGGCCTGCTCGGTCCCAACGGTGCCGGCAAAACCACCTGCTTTTATTGTGTTACCGGACTAATTACCCCGGACTACGGAGATGTTCATATTGACGGACAGGATATTACCAGCTTGCCGATGTATCGTCGCGCCCGCCTCGGCATCGGCTATCTGCCGCAAGAAGCTTCGATTTTTCGCTCTTTGACGGTGGAAGACAATATCAAAGCCATTTTGGAAATTGTTGTCGACGACGAAAGCCGCCGTGAAAACATGCTTGAAGAACTGCTTTCGGAATTTTCAATCGCCCATTTGCGCAAAAGTCCTGCCATTGCTCTTTCCGGCGGTGAACGGCGACGCTTGGAAATCGCCCGTGCTTTGGCCAGCCAGCCGCACTACATCCTGCTGGACGAACCGCTGGCAGGTATCGACCCTATTGCCGTCGGAGAAATCCGCAATCTGGTTTCCCAGCTCAAACACCGCGGTCTCGGCGTTCTGATTACCGACCATAACGTCCGCGAAACTCTTGACATTACCGACCGGGCTTATATTCTCCACGGCGGTTCGGTGCTGATGGAAGGCACACCCGATGAAATCGTAGCCAGCAAAGAAGTCAGAAAAGTCTACCTCGGCGACAATTTCTCCATGTAGGAGGCTTTGGGCATGGCAATAACCCCTAAGCTGGAAATACGCCAATCGCAGTCGCTGCTAATGACGCCTCAGCTTAGGCAGGCGATTGGTTTGTTGCAAATGTCCAACCTTGAACTCGGCGAACTTATCGGACAGGAGCTGGAGCGCAATCCTCTGCTGGAGCGGGAAGAAGACAGTATTGCCGATGCACCGGATCCTCGGGAACAAACAATTGATGACTATGATGCCGCGCCGGATTCTCCGGAAGAATTTGCCGCAGACATTGATTATGACAACTCTTTCGACGACTATGCCAGCGACCGTGAAGGTTACGGGCAAGACAGCGACTACGCCTGGGAAGACTACAACAAAAACAAAGGCCTGCCTGCCGAAGACGATTTCGACTACTACCAGCAAAAACTGGCAGCCGGTAAATCTCTTTACCAACATTTAAACGAACAGATTTCGATGGCTTTTGCTTCTCCCAAAGACAAAATGACTGCCCATATATTAAGCGAACAACTGGATGCGGCCGGTTACTTCCGCGGCAACATTCCCCAACTGGCTCTGCGCCTTAAATGTACGGAACAATATCTGCATTCCATCCTCAATGTCTTGAAAACCTTTGAACCGTCCGGCATTTTTGCCGAAAGCCTGAGCGAATGCCTCAAAATCCAATTGCAAGACCGCAACCGTTATGATCCGGCCATTGCCGTCCTGCTGGACAACCTTGAGCTTCTCGGACAGCGTAAATTCAAAGAACTGCAAAAACTGTGTGACGCCGACGCAGAAGATCTGGCTACCATGATTGCCGACATCCGTTCGTTGAATCCCAAACCCGCGGCCGCATTCGAACACGACACAAACACCTGCGTCATCCCGGACGTCTTCGTCAAACGGCGCCCTAGCGGCGAATATGGCGTAGAACTCAACAGTATGTCCCTGCCCCGACTGCTTGTCAACCGCAGTTACTACAGCCGCATTCTGGAAACGGACAAGTCGGCCAAACGCTATCTGAAAGAAAACCTCAGTCACGCCGGTTTTCTGATTCGCGCCATGCACCAGCGTGCCGCCACCATTCTGCGGGTCAGCGAAGAAATCGTCCGCCTGCAGTACGACTTCTTTGAAAACGGCATTGAAGCCCTGAAGCCTCTGAATCTCAAAGATATTGCCTATAACCTGGAAATGCACGAAAGCACGGTCAGCCGGGCCGTGGCCAACAAATTTATGGAAACTCCGCGGGGACTGTTTGAGTTGAAATTTTTCTTTTCTGCTGCGGCCGGAAGCTATATCGGTGCCGAAGATGTTTCCACTTCCGTCGTTAAGCACAAAATACGCCGCTTGATTGAAAACGAAACGCCGCAGGAAATCCTCTCCGACGATAAAATCGCCGAACTTCTGGCCGCCGACGGAACCAAAATTGCCCGCCGCACCGTCGCCAAATACCGCGAGGCCATGAATATCCCGGGATCCGCCGAACGTAAGCGCCAAAAACGTGGGTAATGCTTTTGTGTTTGTTGACTTTTATGTTGACTTTGTTAAAATAAGGAGGTATTTCATTGTTTCGGTTGAAACATAAATTTCAAAAGATTTTATAATATTTTTGCAAGGAAGAATCATGAAAATCACATTATCTGGCAATCAGGTTGATATTGGAGACAGACTCCGCAAACACGTAGAAGAAAACGTCTTAAACGCCGTCAACAAATATTTTCCGGCTCCTGTCAGCTGCAGTGTCAGCTTCACCAAAGTAAAAGACAGCTTCAACGCCGAAGTTACGGTTCATCCTGCCAAAAACATCATTTTAAAAGGAACGGGAACGGCTGGTGACCCTTATTCCGCCTTTGACGCAGCCAATGAACACATTGCTACCCGTCTGCGTCGCCACAAAACCAAATTAAACGACCATAAAGGTAAAACCGGCTTGGCCGAAGTTGCCAACGAAGCGGTATTTTCCCTGAATGAAGAAGCCGAAGAAATTGACATCGACGATGCACCGTTGACCATTGCCGAACTGGAAGCAAACATTCCCGTTTGCTCCGTATCGGAAGCCGTTATGTACATGGATCTCAACAACGAATGTGCTCTTATGTTCAAAAACGTTGTCAGCGGCAGTTTCAATATGGTATATCGCCGCAAAGACGGCAATATTGGTTGGGTTGAGCCGAAAAACGACAAATAGTTCTAAAACCGAGAGGCTTAAAATCAATGAATATTTCTGATATAATGACCGAAAAGAATATCATTCTCGGCATTAAGGCAAATTCCAAGCGCGAATTTTTGCAGGAATTAGCTGCGGCTGCTGCCAAAATTTCAGGCTTGGACGAAAGGACCATTTTTGACACGCTCTTGGAACGTGAAAATCTCGGTTCTACCGGTTTCGGCGAAGGGACTGCCCTGCCGCACGGCCGGTTTGAAGGCCTGGACCGGGTGTGCGTTTTATTTGCCAAAGCGGCGTATCCTGTCGAATTTGACGCCATAGACGGAAAGCCCGTTGATCTGGCATTTGTTTTGCTTTCACCGGAAGGTAACGGAGCCGACCATCTGACGGCGCTGGCTAAACTTTCACGCATTATGAAAGACGAGGCTTTATGCGGCAAACTGCGGCAAATCGACAAGCCTGTCGAAATCTTTGCGCTTCTCAATAACGAAGAATAAAAAAAATCCCGCCGAAAGGCGGGATTTTCATTCGTATCCATCTTGCACCACAACCGGATAACTGCTTAATGCACACTGTGAGGGACCAGATCATTCTGCCGGGCAACAATAAATGCAAACTCCCGGTCATCCGTAGCGGCAATCTTTTCGCCATCAGCATCATAAACCATCCATACCGGGCGGCCTTCGTAAATATCATGTTTGACAAAGGCTGCTTTTTCATCATGCCATTGCGGCAACTCCGTATAAAAAAGGCGTTCGGCTTCGCTGATTTCTCTCTTCTGTGACATAAATAACTCCTGTTTATGATTTAGAAACATTTTAGCTTTATATTATTAAATATTACCTAACATTTCTCACAAACAGGAAAAATAAAATGTTCGTCAGCCTGAATCGCAAAATTATCTACAGCATTCTCCTGCTTTTTTTAATCACTTCCATTATCTTTGTATACACTTTCTACCTGATATACGGAACCAAAATTCAAGAAGAACAGCTGTATAACATTCAGCGCAACCAGCAATATATCGACCTGCTGTATAAAAACATAAACACCTCTAAAGAACTACGCCGCATTGTCACCGACAACCCGCATATCAAAATAGACCCTGCCGTCCGCAGCAGCATATTTTCTTCAAACAACGAACAAAAACAATTTGACCAGCTCACAGCCGAACAAAAACAAATTTCAGAAACCAGCGAAAGCTTTGACAAACGATACAATGCAATTTACGAAAGTCTGAAAATCTTCGGCATCAGTTCCGTTTTGCTGGTCTTGTCAATCATTATGCTCGGTTATCTGATTTCTTGGTGGATTCTGGCTCCCTTGAACAAAATTTCATCCGTATCCGCGGAAGTATCCAAAGGTAACCTGAATCTCCGCATTGAACAAAAGAAAAATTCACTCTTTGTCGACGAGCTGGATTACCTGATCAACACTTTCAACCAAATGCTGGACGCGTTGCAAAACGTCATCTCCGAAGTCAAAGACAAAGAAGCATTTTTGCAGGCGCTGATTGACAGCATTCCGGACGGCATCCGCGTCATTGACAAAGACTACAACATCATCATTGCTAACAAAGCCTACTATCGACAGGCCGGAACCAAAGCCCAAAACAGTCTCAAATGTTACGAAGCTTCGCAAGGGACAGACAAACCATGCAGTCCGGAGCTGTTTCACTGCCCGGTCCGTGAAATCATGCACAAAAGACGCGGTAACGTCAAAGTTGTTCAACAATTTTGCGGACACCCCGACCGGCATCTTTCCATCAACGCCGCACCGCTTATCTATTCCGGCTCGCGGCAATATATTGTTGAATCTATCCGCGATTTGAGCGAAGACATCAATTTTTCCCACCAGCAAAAACTGTCTTCTCTCGGTTTTTTGTCAACTTCCATCGCCCATGAAATGAAAAATCATCTGGGTGCTCTGCGCATCATTCTGGAGCGTCTGATTCAAAAATTTTATCAGGATAAACCGGACGACAGCGACGACAAAAAAATGCTCACGCTGATTTATTCCGAACTGATAAACTGTATTGATGTTCCGGAAAGGTTGCTGAAGCTGACCCGTTCTTCGGGCGAAAAATACCAAGAGATTAACTGCGCTGAAAGCATTTGCGACGTTATCAACCTGGTTGACTTTGAAGCTAAAAGCGCCGGTATCGGTATTGATTTCAGGCCGGAACGCAAAGACCTCTTCATAAAAGGCAACGAAGCCGATTTTAAAATGGTTGTCATCAACATCATCCTCAACGCTTTGAAGGCAACAAACAACGGCGGAAGCATAACCATATCCCTTTGGCAGGATAAAAGCCGCAGCATCAAGGTCAGCTTTGCCGACACTGGTGTCGGCATCGCTCCGGAAAACCTCAGCCGCATTTTCGATCCTTTCTTTTCCAACGGACAAGACGGTTCCAAGAAAGGAACCGGCCTTGGCCTCTCCATTGCCAAATCCATCGTCGAAAAAACCGGCGGACACATCAGTGTTGAAAGCACCCTCGGCAAAGGCAGTTGCTTCACTTTGTCTTTTCCGCCGATAAAAAAACTTGCAAAAAAATAAAACAGGGTTTATTAATAGCACAAATTAATCAATAAAAGGAATATTTTATGAGTAAAGAAGAGCTTCTGGAATTAACCGGAGAAGTCATTGAAAAGCTGCCTAATGCCATGTTTCGCGTCCGTTTGGAAAACGGTGTTGAAATTTTGGCCCATACGGCCGGAAAAATGCGCAAATTCCGTATTCGCGTCATGGTCGGAGACAAAGTAGACATCGAAATGACTCCTTATGACCTTACCAAAGGTCGCATTACTTTTCGCCACAAAGATTAAACAGAAAAAACGCCGCTTGTTTCCAGCGGCGTTTTTTATTTTATACCATCATCGTATTAAGCAGTTCGCTGCAATAAGCCCTCAGCTCCGGATCCTCCATCAGACTAAGTTTCATGTTGGCTTTTTCCAGCTCTTTGTTGGTACCGCAGTCAAAACGCATGGTATCACACAACACGCCGGTAAGTTTCATGCCGCGTTCGGCAGCCAGCCCCATGGCATCGGCCAGATTTATCTCGCCGTTTGTCCCTTTTTGAACCTCCGGCAAAATATCCATAATCGCATTAGGCAGAATGTAAGGCCCCATACTGGCGTAATTTGACGGTACATCCGCCAAAGCAGGCTTTTCGATTTTTCCTTTGGCATGAACAATCCGCCCGTCACGCACAGCACCAATCAACGCACCGTAGCGAACCATCTGCTCACGCGGAAATTCCATAATATTTTCCACCATGCCGCCATACTGTTCATAAACTTCCAACAACTGGGCCAAAATGCCTTTGCCGCCGTGAACGTTAACATAAACGTCATCAGCCCACATCACGACAAAATCCCTGTCGCCGACAATATCCTTGGCCATCAGCACCGCATGCCCGTTTCCTTTTGGTTCTCTTTGCTCGGCAAACGAAAATTTCATACCGGCTGGAATAATATCCTGCACCACCTTCAACAAATCAAGCTTGCCCTTTTCGCGCAGGTGTTCTTCCAACCACGGATACGGCGAAAAATGCGTCTCAAACAAATGTTTGCAGGATTGGTCGCTGTAAATAAAAACAACTTCTTTAATGCCGATTTCGGCGCAGGCATCAACGGCATACTGGATAATCGGTTTGCTGTGCAGGGTTAAAAAACCTTTGTGCAAAGCTTTGGTTGAAGGGAGATTACGGGTTGAAAGCCCCGCGACGGGAATAATACAAACTTCAGGTTTTTTATTCATTTTAAAACTCCAAATAATAACGAATATTTTATAAGCAGACTATAACATAAAAAAACAATTCGACAAGATTATTTGGCTTTTATTCTCCCTTTTTTCACAACATTTACGTTACTCTTTTCCTCTTCCGCCCTCTGTGGCTGCCGCGGTTTCGAGAAGTCCAAAACTTTTACCGCCTCTTTTGTCGTCAGCTCCTCGGCTTTTTCGATTTCTTCAATATCGCGCACCACGGTCATTGTTTGCCCTGTCTTTTTAATGCTGATGGAACCGGTGTTTTCTTTCACCTTTTTCTTTACTTCCTGTTCGCGCAGAAAATCTTTATATTTCTGTTCTTCTTCCGCGGCTTTTTGGTCGCTGTACGACTTAAAGTTCCCGATACTCTCCTCCATGGCTTTCAAATCGCTTGCCAGAGCTTCCTGCAAATAAGAAAGTTCCTGATTATACAGTTCGATTTCGGCCGCATCGGAAGATTTTTGCATTTTTCCGAAAGCATCAAGAAGTTCTTTGTTTTGGTTTTCAAATCCGGCAGCCTTATCTTCAATAAAATTCGTCCAGCCGGTCAGTTTCTCGTCCTCGTCCGGTTTATAGTCGGTTATAACGGCCGCCAGACGCGAATTCAACGCATCTTTAGCTGCACTGTATCCGAAAATCAGTTGTTTGGATTTGTTATAACTTTCCACCACTTGCGCATACACGTCTTTGCCATGCTCTTTGGCATCCTGCAGACGAATATTCTCTGCTTTTTGACGGATGGTTTCCAGCTGCGCGGCAGCCCTTTGGTTGGCTTCTTTCATTTTGGCAATCAGGGCATCGTCAATTTCCGGGCTTCCGGCCAAAGCAGCATTCCGCGCAAGTTTCGCGGCTTCTCCGGCCAAATCCTGTTTCAAAAGCTGATACCGGTTAGCATTCTCAATATCAAAAAACGCTTTCATCCGCGCATCAAGACCCTTTTCCAGATTATTGCGAATATCCTGAATCATGTCGTCGGAAACTTTTTTCTCACTGTCGGCAAGCATCTGCAAACGTTGTTTTTCTGCTTCTTCCGCTGCCCGGATATCGGCCTTTTCCTTATCCTGCCGGCTCTTATACAAGTCAAATAGTGCGCTGACATTAACATCAACCAACGGTGCGTTCATCGGCCCTTTCAGGGCAAAAGAATAGCCGGGCAGATATTTAGGTTCGTCATATTTGACGTTAAACACCATGTTCATATCCCAGGACGGCAGACTGCCATCCCCGTAAATGCTGATATCCACCCCTTCGCCGGCAACTTTTGCATCGGCAAAAGAGAACGCGCCGTTCCGGACAGAAATCTTGCCCTCGGCCCGGGTAAAGCTGCTGGCTCCGGAACTCAGATTTTCCGAAACCATCGCCGCCAGCCCTTCGGTGTCTTCTCTCTTGACAATATCTTCATAAACAGCCTGCAGATTCCAGCCTTTAACGGTCGGATTCGTCAAAACAAACTGCAAATCCCCGGTCAGGGAAGAAACAAAAGCGTCTTCGCTGACCGCCTGTCCTTTAAATCCGGCGGACAAGTCCGCTCTGCCTTTATTCAGAGCATAAACTTTTCCGCCCAGACCAAACAACCCCGTATCCGCCCCGTTTAACTTCACGTTTCCTTCCACGGCCGGTTCATCTGACATCTGCAGTTTCATCCCTGCTTCCAAATTACCGTTTTTGTACAGGCTTTTAAAATTCCGCACCTCGGCGGAACCATCCGTCAAAACGGCTTCAAACGAAGCATCTCTGAATCCGTGATTTCGATAAGACAAATCCTGAACGGTAAACCGCCCATTCAAGTTGAACTTTTTATAAAAATCATAGTTTATTTTATTTTTGCTCCAAATCGGACGTCTCAAAAACTCCGCTGGCGTATTGTCTTCAGGAGCCAAAACCACTGCTTGAAAAGAAACGGCATTCTCATTCAAAAAACGTTCAATCTCCAGCTTGTTTATATCCAGTTCGGCCGTAATCTCGGGTTTATTCTGCGGCTTGCTGTAGCTGATTTCGCCGTTAAAAGTATTAAACCCGATGTTAAATGCGGCGGGATTAATCTTAAAAGCCTCTGCCCTACCGTCAAATTTTCCACGAAAATCAAACAATCCCAAAGAATATGCCTGCGGAGAATACGTCATGTTAAAGTCATGCAGCATTTCTACAAAATCCGGATGTTTCAGCTCCAAATCGCCGCTGAAAAGCCAGCCGCCGTTTTCGTTTTTAACCTGCCCGCCGTAATTAATGTTCAATTTTTCCAAATCGGCAATGGTCTTGGTAGCAAAATGTTCCAAATTTCCAGTCATAATGCCACGGGCTTCAAAATTTTTCAATTTGGCATAATTAAGATCAGGCGCCTTAAATTCCAATTTATTCATCAGCGCCGCCACGTCTTTGGTCTTCACGGTATACTTAAGATTCTCGTATTGAGGCGTTCCGCCGAATCCCTGCAGCCGCCCGCTCATCTCCAGCTGTGCGTTGGCAACCGAACCGATAGACAGATTTTCCACATCCAGCTTGCCGTCAAGCAAATTGGCCTTAAAATCGACCCGCTCAAAAGGCATGCTTTCATAAATTCCCAAATCGATTTTTGCCTGCAGCTGCATATCAAAATCATTGATTATTCCCAGCTTTGCAAAACGGTATTTCATTCGTCCTGCCCAGTTCTTGGCTTTTTCTTCTGCCGGCAGCGGACGAATGTAATTGTCAAAATTAATCATGTCTGCATCAACAATCAGCATGATGTCGTTTCTGGCGCCGAGTTTCAGTCCGGCTTCTCCCGACAAAGAACTTTTATCCACGGTAACGGAAAAAGGAGAAACCTGTATTTTATTGAAAGTTCCCGAAAGTTTAGCATTGCCCACCGCATTCCGGTAAGTGGAAGCAACGCTCACATCAGGATTAATGTTCATCCAATTCAGCGTTTTCAAAAAATCCCGGGAATTAAACGAAAAGTCAAAATTATAAAAAGGCTCATCCTCATAGCCGGAAAGGTTTCCTTTAACCTTAATATCCGTATCTCCCGGCAGGGTCGCCGTCATATTATTGAGCGTGACAGTGTTATCAATCACATCGAAACTGGCTTCAAAGTTTTTGACCGGCTGACCGTTGTAAACCGTCCTTACCGATTTAAAATCCGCCAAAACGTCAAAAGGCCAGTTCGGACGGTAGCTTTTCTCGCCGTTCTTGTATTCCTGGATAAAGGAAGCAACCGTATAAACCAGCGGATCCAAATTAAAATCGGTAAAATTAAAGGCGACGTTCACTCTCGGTTTAATTGAAGCGTCATCACGACTCAGTCCGTCATTGAGCGGGATTTGAACTGTCCCCGCTCCCTGTGTTTCGCCGTACTTGACCACGACATTGGCCAGATTAAGCTGCTGCGTGTTTGCATTTAAATCAAAAGTCAGTGCCAGCGGATAATCATATTCAGGCTTAAAGTCAACGCTTTTAACATTTGCCCGAGCAAATTCCCGCAGTTTCTCCGATTCGATGATGACATTCCCGTTCAACACTTTATTGGCCAGCTGAAAACTTCCGTCAAAACGCACATAACTCTCCGAACCGGGGTCCGTAAAAACCATATTCAAAGAAGTTGAAAAGCTGTCCGAAAGCTGCCCCAACGAAATGGCAAAACCTTCCGGGCGATTGTCCTTCACATAATTCCCCTCTATACGGTACGGCCCCGTCAGGCTTTGGGCGACAATTTCACCGTTAAGGCTGTCCAGCCGTACGTCTATCCCTTGTTCCAAGTCCTCAAAAGTCACCACGGCATCGCGAAGACTGACGCTGTTCAGCTTCACGTTTGCGTTTTCCATATTTCGGCGCTGCTCCGGTGTCATGTCAGATTGCCAGTTCAGACGGCCGTCCGCCCGGAACTCGAAATTAATCTGCGGCTTATCCAAAACCATCCGCTTAACGTCAAACTCGCCCTTTAACAGCGGCACCAAAGCCAAATCCGCCACCAAACGGTCCATTTCAACCAAAGGCTTTTCTCTGACATCCTGGCTGCCGTAAATTTTCACCAGAGAAGCGCTCAGATACGGCGAGGGCAGGATTCTGAAAGACACCGGCCCCGCAAAAACAATTTTTTTCCCGGTAAGTTCCTGAAACTGAGCTGCAATTTTATCCTTGTGCTGATTCCAGTCAATTGACGCGACGTAAATACCCGCACCGGCGGCGGCAATAACAATCAACCCGACGATAACAAGCAAAAATTTCTTCACCAGAACATCTCCTCAAGAGTTATTGCATACGACGCAAATAGTCTTTGCAATCTTACCAAACTGCATTATTATAAGCATATAATCATTAATAAAACTTTTAACCGCGGAAGGCAAGTCATGAATATTCGGGAAAAACTTTTTGAATCCGCCCAAAGAGCGGCGGCCAACGCCTATTGCCCCTATTCCCGCTTTGCCGTCGGCGCGGCAGTTTATGCCGACGACGGACGGATTTACTGCGGCTGCAACGTTGAAAACGTCTCTTATCCGGTAGGTACCTGCGCCGAAAGCGGCGCCATTGCCGCCATGGTCTGTGGCGGCGGCCGGAAAATCATCGAAATGATCATTTTTGCCGATGCGAACAAACTGGTTTCGCCTTGCGGTGCCTGCCGCCAGCGCATTAAGGAATTTTCCGCCGAAAATACGCTTGTTCATCTGGCTGACGCCGGCGGTATCCGCAAAACTTTCACGATTGACGAACTTCTGCCTTTCAGCTTTTGAGGAATATGCCATGGTTGATGTATCCCGTTATATTTTTTCCCAAATCAAAGAACGCCTCTCCGACCGCAGCCCCAAAATTTTAATAATCCTCGGCAGCGGTCTTAGCTCTCTGGGCAATGAAATAGAGGATTCTCTGGTTATCCCTTATGCCGAAATCGACGGATTTCCGCAAAGCACCGTTCCCGGACATAACGGACGCCTCATCAGCGGCACTTTGTCCGGCAAAGAAGTCTTGTGCATGCAAGGGCGTTTTCATCTGTATGAAGGCTATGCTCCCCATACGGTGGCCGACATCATCAAAGCTTTTAAACTTCTGGGCATTATGGACATGATTGTTACCAATGCAGCCGGTTCCTTGCGTACTGACATGGCTCCCGGCAGCCTGATGCTGACTTATGATCATCTCAATTTCAGCGGTTTCAATCCGCTTATCGGCCCCAATGATGACCGCTTCGGCCCGCGTTTTCCGTCAATGACAACCGTCTATACGCCGGAATACCGCCGGCTGGCGCATCAAATTGCCGATCGTTTGAACATCAGGCTGCATGACGGCGTTTACTGCATGCTCAGCGGTCCTTCTTTTGAAACCGCGGCGGAAGTCCGTGCTTATCGGCTTTTGGGAGCCGATGCCAACGGCATGTCAACGGTTCCGGAAACCATCAGCGCCGCCTATTGCGGCATGAAAGTCCTGGGTATTTCCGCCATCACCAATTATTGCACCGGCATTGAAGGGGGCAGTCCCAGCCATGCCGAAACGCTGGAAAATGCAAACAAAGCCGCCGCCGATATGTCGCGCCTGGTCAAACAATTTATCCGGGAGATGCCCAATGGATGACGTAACCGCCGCCAAAATGCTGATTCGCCTTCTTGACCTCACTTCGCTCTCCGGCAGTGAGAAAGAAGAAGACATTGCCGCTCTCTGCTCCCGCAGCCGCACGCCTTTCGGCAATACCGCCGCCATATGCATATACCCGGGCTTTATTCCCGCAGCGCTCGGATACGTTCCGCCCAAAGTTAAAATCGCCACTGTGGTAAATTTCCCCAAAGGGGGACATGATTTTACCAAACTGGAAAAAGAAATTTCCGGAGCCGTCAAGGCCGGAGCCGATGAAATTGACGCCGTTTTGCCATATAAGGACTTTCTGAAAGGAAACCTCGCTCTCTGCACCGAATTCATTCGTCTGGCGCGTCAAACCTGTGGCGAGGAACGCCCGCTGAAAATCATCATTGAAAGCGGCGAGCTGCAAACGGTTTCCAACATCCGCAAAGCCTCCGAACTTTGCATAGAAAACGGCGCTGATTTTATTAAAACGTCTACCGGAAAAAGCAAAATCTCCGCTACGCCGGAAGCTGCCAACGCTATCTTGGAAACAATCCGCGCCAGCCGTCGCGACAATGTCGGTTTCAAAGCCAGCGGCGGCATCAAAACCATTGACGACGCAAAAAAATATCTGGTTTTGGCTTCTTCCGTCATGGGCCCCGAATGGATAAACCCGAAACATTTGCGCATCGGCGCCAGCTCTCTGCTTGACAGCTTATTGGAAACCATCAAAAGAGGATATTGATATGCTCCCTCAGGAAATCATCCGCAAAAAACGTAACGGACAACGGCTTGACAAAGCTGAAATCGACTTTTTTATCAAAGGCGTTACCTCGGGCAAAATCGTTGACGCTCAGGCCGCCGCGCTCACCATGGCCGTCTTTCTAAACGGTATGGACACCGAAGAAACTGCTGCGCTGACAATGGCCATGCGCGATTCTGGAGATGTTCTTCATTGGTCGGATTTGAACGGCCCTGTCGTTGACAAACATTCCTCCGGCGGCGTCGGCGATAAGGTCAGCCTGATGCTTGCCCCGTTGCTGGCCGCCTGCGGCGCCTACGTACCCATGATTTCCGGACGCGGGCTGGGCCATACCGGCGGCACGTTGGACAAATTCGATTCCATCCCCGGATACCAAACCGCGCCCTCCAACGAACTTTTCCGCAAAGTCGTGCAAGAAATCGGCTGCGCCATTATCGGCCAAACCGGCAACCTGGCGCCGGCAGACAAAAAAATATACGCTCTGCGCGACGTCTGCGGTACAGTTGAATCCGTCGAACTGATAACGGCTTCCATCTTATCCAAAAAACTGGCCGCCGGATTAGACTGTCTGGTTATGGATTTGAAATGCGGCAACGGCGCCTTTATGGAAGACCTTGAAAGCGGAAGACGCCTGGCCCGCTCTATTGTCAATGTCGCCAATGCTGCCGGCACCAAAACCCGCGCCGTGCTGACCGACATGAATCAGGTTCTCGGACGCACGGTCGGCAATGCGCTTGAAGTTGCCGAAGCCGTTTCTTTTCTCAAAGGAGAAAATCCGGACCCACGCCTCTTCCGCATCACCATGGAACTCTGTGCCGAACTTTTGATCATCAGCCGCCTGGCACCCAACCCGGAAGCTGCGGCACAAATGCTTCAACAGGCGCTCGACAGCGGGCGCGCCCTTGAAAAATTCGCCGCTATGGTCAATGCACTCGGCGGCCCTGCCGACTTTTGCGACAAGCCGGAAAAATATCTGCCCCATACCGCAATTGTCCGCCCCGTTTACGCATCTGAACCGGGATACGTTTCCGCAATGAATACTCGCGGCATCGGCCTGAGCATTATTGAACTCAAAGGCGGGCGCACGACGCCGCAACAAAAACTCGATTATGCCACCGGCTACAGCAATTTCTGCCAAATTGGCGAATACGCTGACAATCAAAGGCCGCTGGCCGTTGTCCATGCGCAAAATGAAGAACAATACGAACGTGCCGCCGCCACGCTGCAAAAGCTGATTCGCATTGATGCCGAAAAACCGAAGCCGACGCCTGAGATTATTGAAAAAATTTCATAATTGCAAACGCCGACCGATATTTTCCACGGACAAACGCCGTTACGGCAACCTTATGGCAAAAGCGGTGACCATGCCGGATCAGAACCGTCCGCCGGCGTAATAATCTGACGTTCGTTATAACCGGTCAAATCAATCGAATAGAGTTTAACCGGCGCGCTGCTGCGGCGACCGCCCTTTTCCTGACGGAAATACATCAGCACGCGTCCGTTAGGCGACCAAGTCGGCGCTTCAACCAGATATCCGCTGGCCAACAAACGTTCGCCGCTGCCGTCAGGATACATTACGCCGATATAAAATTGTCCGCCGGCCATCTTGGTAAAAGCGATATAGTCCCCGCGCGGCGACCATACCGGCGTGGCATAGCGCCCGGAACCGTAGCTGATACGCTTTACATTGCTGCCGTCGGCATCCATAACGTACAATTGCTGGTTTCCGCCCCTATCGGAATTGAACACGATCTGCGAACCGTCCGGCGAATAACTCGGCGACGTATCAATGGAATTTCCCCAAGTCAGTCGTTTGCTGGTTCGGCTCTTTAAATCCATTTCATAAATATTCGTTTTGCCGCCGGAGGCATAACTCAACAAAACTTTTGAACTATCCGGCGAAAAACGGGGAGCAAACGTCATACCCGGAAAATTTCCGAGCAGCGTCTGCTTGCCGGTTTCGATATCCAACAAATAAACCCGAGGCGTATTCCCGCTGTAAGACATATAGGTAATCTGTTGTAAATTGGGCGAAAAACGCGGGGTCAAAGCCATTGACGCGCCTGACGTCAAAAATTTGTGATTTTCGCCGTCCTGATCCATAATTGCCAGACGTTTAACGCGCCGCGTTGCCGGGCCGGTTTCCGATACATAAACGATACGCGTGTCAAAATAACCTTTTTCACCGGTCAGGCGTTCGTAAATGGCGTCGGCCATCACATGCGCAATCCGTCTCCAGTTGTCTTTGGTCGTGGTAAAAGACTGCCCTTTCATCTGCGTTTCGGCATACACGTCCCACAAACGGAACTCAACCCTCAGATTGTTGCCGGTTTCCACAACGGCGCTTTGCACCAATGCCTGAGCATTAATAGCCTTCCAGTCCACAAAATTCGGTTCCTGCTCCATTGAGGAAAATTCCTGAATATAACTTTTCTCATTGACGATTTTAAACAAACCCGAACGTTCCAAATCGGCAATAACCACATCGCGGATTTTCCGCGCATACTGTCCGACAAAAAAGCCGTCATGTATCATTTCGGGAAAAGCTATCGGCATGGGGTCGCGCATAGCGCCGGTCACATCAATTTGCAATTCGGCTTTTGCCGGATTCGCCATCATCAAAGCGGCCAAAAACAACCAAACTTTTTTCAATTTCATTTCTTTTTTCCGTTCAAAAAACATTAATGTTAAGCCTATAGTAAACAGCTTTTATTAAAATTCAATTAGCAGGAACAAATTACTTTACTATATTTTGGTTTTAATCCGAGGCTTGACTCTTCAGAATATTCCTCTACATTCTCATCAGGAGATATTTATGGACATCAAAACCTTCAAACAACAAATTCCGCCCCGTAAAGCCATTTTAGGGATTGATTACGGCGAAAAACGCCTTGGCACCGCCGTATCGGATTTGCTGTGGCTAGTCGCTTCTTCCCATAAAACCATTTTTCGCTCCGCATTTGAACAGGATATCTCCGCACTCCGCCAATTAATTGAAGAAAAAGAAATCGGCGCCATTGTTTACGGACTGCCGCTGCAAATGGACGGCAGCGAAGGAGAAACCGCTGCGGCCGTACGTAAATTTGCCGCCGCCGTCAACGAACGTATCCCTCTGCCATACCTGTTCTGGGACGAACGTCTGTCCTCCAAAGCCGTCGAAAATTTTCTCATCAAAGAGGCTGACATGTCGCGCGCCAAGCGCAAACAAATCCTCGACAGTTCTGCCGCAGCCTACATCCTGCAGGGTGTTTTGGATGCTTTGCGCTATTTATAGGCAAAAGCAACGGCTTTTAAGATTTTAAGAAATTCCCGGTCGGCCATAAAACCGAAGTCATCTGGCAAAACATGCTCAACCAAATGCTGTATGTCTGCGTCTTTTTGTACAAACTGCGGTGCAAACCGGCGGCAAAAAGCATAGGCAGACGCCTGAACGACGGCTTTGCTGCGCACGTCATAGCCAATCATGCCCAGCAAAAAAACAATGTCATCCTCCGGCTGCAACCGTTCTTCGTCATACCATAGCCCGATTCCCTCTCGGCTCAGCCGCCGCCACGGAAAAGCCAATCCGGGATCCGGCTTGCGCAACGGAGCAATATCCGAATGTCCGACCACATTTTGCGGCGGAATGCCGTACCGGCCGATAATATCACGGCATAAAGGAATTAAAACATTAATCTGTTCTTCGGCAAAGGGCTCCTGCCCCAGAGAGGGAGAACAGACTTCTATGCCCACCGAACGGGAATTCAAATCCTCATCGTCGCCGCGCCAGCAGCTCACGCCGGCATGCCAGGCCCGTTTGCTCTCATCCACGACTTTTAAAATCTCACCCTCCTGCGTCACCACATAATGGCACGACAGCTTGCAGGTATCCAGACATCTGACGGCATCTTCGCCGCAATGCGCCGTTGCGTGCAAAACCAGCATATCTACCGGAAGTCGCCGTTCGTTAAAATGTGGCAGCAGCATCTCTCTCATCGCAGCCTCCGCATTTTCATGATTTCCTGATAAGCATAGTTGATTTCCGCCATTTTCTGGGTTGTGGCTTCAATTTCGGCGGCTGTTGCCCCTTTGGCTTGCAACCGGTCGGGATGATAACGGATAATCAGTTTTTTCCACCGGGTTTTGATTTCGGCATCCGATGCCGTCCGCAACACGCCCAAAATCTCATAATAGCCCTGCTCGGTGCTATTACTGCTTTTCGGCAGATACAGCTTTTTGATAACGTCAAAATTTCCTTCTGGCAATCCGGCAATCTCTGCCGTTTTTTGCAAAATTTCCAATTCCTGTTCCTGAAGCTCCCCGTCTGCACAGGCAATTTTGAATAAATTGTCGATGCAGCTTTCCTGCAATTCCAGATTCCCTTCCGCAAGCCTGCCCAGCTGACGGGCATATTCCTCAAAACCTTTGGTGCTTTTTTTGGCTTCGTTAAAAACTTTCGCCACTCTGGAATGTTCTTCTTCCTTAACCGCAAACAAATGCTTGAAAACGCGGATTTCTTTTTCGCTGACAACCCCGTCCGCCTTTGCCACTTTGGCCGCCAGCCCGGCCATTGCCTTCAGAAAAGCGACATGCCTTGCCTCTGTAGAATGCCGCCACAACTTAAGCGGATTAATCTGCTGCCAAAACCGGCGCACTGCTTCCAAAGGCAGCAGGCTTGCCCGTTCCAGACGATAATAATCAATAAAGAAGCCGATAATTACGCCTGAAAAAACCAAAACACTGCTCCGGCAGACAAAGCCTGTAATCGCACCGCCGATTTTTCCCCAGTTATTGTCCCAGAAGTGGTCAAAATTCTTGCGAAACCTGCGGGCGTGGCGGCTGTTTGGCGTATCAAAGGCAAAATGCCCGAGAATAAAAAAGAAAATCAGTCCGTTGAAACCGTATAAAACGCTTCCTAAAATCGTTCCCCAGATTTTTCCCCAAAAATTGCCGTCAATCATATTGTAAAAATGATAATATTTATACGGCAGCATAATACGGATATTGTCGTCGATACTGCTCAACCATTTTTGAATCACGTCAATAACCCGGGTTTTGTCAATCAGCATATGTCCGAGAAACATGCCTGCAAAAAAGCCGTCGGCGCCGAAAAGACGCAGTCCGATTGCCGCCAGTGTAAATTTTCCGAGTGGTGACATCATGTTTCCTCACAAAACGATTGCCGACAATTCGGTCGGAAAACACTTTGGCTTTTTAACCAGCCCTTGGTGTGTAAAGCGGCGAAAACTGTAATATTCTTCCGCCAAGGCATATGTATCCTTTCCCGAAACCGTCACGTTTTCAATTCCGTATTCCCGGAGTCTTCCGGCACAAAACTTTTCCAAATCAAACAAATAGTGCCCGTCTCTTGCTCCCGGAACAAAATACTCCGGACGAGCAAAAGCCCGGTAGAAAGCTTCGTCGACTTCATAGGATTTTTGCCCGATACACGGCCCCACCGCCGCTGCGATATTTTCTTTGACGGCCCCCTTTTGCCGCATCAGATTCAAAGTATTTTCAATCACGCCGGATAACGCGCCGCGCCAGCCGGCATGCGCCGCACCGATAACGCCGTGCTCATAATCAGCCAGAAGCACCGGAGCGCAGTCCGCCGTGCGGATACATAAAACCACCTCCGGCCTGTCGGTTACCGCGCCGTCTGCCGTCACTTTGTCCTGCGATGCCTGTTCCACATATTCGACATGGCTGCTCACCCCCTGATTCAGCAAATGCAGATTGTTATAACCCAGCCCGAAATATTCTGCGGCCGTCTGCAAATTGCGGCGCACCGATTCGGGGTCGTCGTCGCTTTTGGTATTGACATTCAAACCGGCATAAAACCCAGCGGAAAATCCGCCTTGCGAACCGAAAAAACAATGCCGCCGCCTGTCCAGATTAGAAGCCTGATAACTCATCAGTCTTCCCTCAGAAAAGAAGTTCCGAACGCAAACGGCTCTAATCCGAAATATTCCGCCAAAGTCTGTCCGATATCGGCAAAAGTGGCGCGCTGGCCGATGTTTTGGGGTTTCACCTTTTTGCCGAACATAATCACCGGCACCTGCTCGCGGGTATGGTCAGTACCTTGCCAGGTCGGATCATTGCCGTGATCGGCCGTCAAAATGACAATATCGTCGTCTTTGAGATAATCGGCAATTTCCGGCAACCGCCGGTCAAAATATTCCAAAGCCCGGGCATAGCCTTTAACGTCGCGGCGGTGTCCGTAAAGCATGTCGAAATCCACAAAATTGGTAAACACCAGGCTGTTGTCCGGCGCATTTTTCAATTCCGACAACGTTGCGTTCCACAACTCCTCCAAACCGCTGGCCAAAACTTTTTTACTCACGCCGCAGCCGGCATAGATATCGCTGATTTTGCCGATGGCAACCACTGTTCCGCCGGCCGCCGACAACTTGTCCAAAAGCGTTGGTTCCAAAGGCTTGACCGAATAATCGTGACGATTTTTGGTACGCACGAATTCTCCGGCCTTTTCGCCCTCAAACGGACGGGCGATAATCCGTGCAATATGGTAGGGTTTAACCTTCTCAAAAGCGATTTCGCATAACCGGTAAAGCTTTTCCAATCCGAAATATTTTTCATGTGCGGCAATCTGCATATTGCTGTCGGCAGAAGTATAAAAAATCGGTTTGCCGCTTTTAATGTGCTCTTCGCCCAACTCTTGGATAATCACCGTTCCCGACGCGGCCTTGTTGCCCAAAATACCGGGAATTTCGGCCTCTTTGCAGATTTCATCCACCAAATCTGCCGGAAAAGAAGGATATTCGCGGCGAAAATACCCCCAGTCCGTCAAAACAGGAACACCTGCCATTTCCCAATGGCCGGAAGACGTGTCTTTGGCGCGGCTGATTTCTTTGGCATGCCCGAACTTGGAAGGCAAATCGATTTTGGCTTCATCCTGAATACCAAGCTTCGGAGAATGTCCGGCAGCTTCGCGCGCGGCCTGCAACAAGCCGAGTTTAACCATATTGGGAATATTAAGCCCGAAATTATGTGCTGCAATATGCCCGAGAGTATCCGCGCCGCGGTCGCCAAATTGCGCCGCATCCGGCGCGCCGCCGATACCGAAAGAATCCAGCATTAAAATGATTGCTCGTGTCATGGCGATTCTCCTTGTTTTAAAAAGTATAACAGGGATTGGTTAAAATTCTACTATAATTATCTTTCAAACAATTATCTGGTTTCCTCTTGTTTTTCAAATTTCTTCTATCCTTCGTAATTTATTATGTATCAACGATTTGCAGAGATTTTTTTGTGGAAAAGTTTTCTCTGTTTGTTGCTTGTTTGGTGATGATTAATATATTGTCGATATAGATAATCAAAGAGGACAACCATGGATAAAGTAAGCCTGACCGCCAGCATGAGGAGCAATCTGTTGAGCCTGCAAAATATCAGCAGGCAGGTTGATGTTACCCAGAACAGATTATCCACCGGTAAAAAGGTTAATTCTGCCATTGACAATCCTTCTTCCTATTATACCGCGCGAACCCTTACCAATAGAGCCAATGATTTGGACGCTTTGCTTGACTCTATGGGACAGGCGGTATCAACAATCAAAGCGGCGACGACATCTTTGGAAACGGCCGCGGATTTTCTGGAGCAGGCCGCGGCAGTAGCGACACAGGCGCTGGAAAGTGCTGAAAAAATTTATATCGCACAGCCGAGCGGTATCAGTGATGACGCGGCTATTCGCGATACAAGCTTATTTGACGGTAAGGCAAATACGCAGGCAATGTTGGATCAGATTGGCGCTGATGCCTTGGCGGCAACGGCATGTAATCAATTTTATGCCCCGGGCGTGGATAAGAACGACGCCAATTTCGGTCAGGGGCAATGGTATCTCCCCGCCATCGGCGAATTAATGGAAATGTATGGTACAGACGCATCAGGAATAACCGTCGGAACTGGCACAACCGGAGCAAATGGTGAAAACAAAACAGCCATTAATGACGCCATTGCAACCTTAAGGGATGCCGGCGTTGATTGTGCAACTTTAACGGATGGCTATTATTGGTCTTCTTCTGAGTCTAGCAATAACACCTCATGGGAACTCAATATGGTTAATGGCTACCGAAACTACGGCTATAAGTACTACGACACCTACGTCAGGTGTTTCCAGCTTTTAGAAAATAAATTTAATCCGACAGATGCCGCATCGGCACCGCAAATCGGCGATGTCATGTATTCAGATTTAAGCTACGGTTCAGCCGACGACTATGACGGCAGCAAAACTGCGGTCGGTATCGTCACCTGGGTCTCGGAAGACGGGAAATCTGCTAAAATCGTCAACCTCAAAGATTTACAATTTAGCTCCATAGATACTGTCGGCAACTTCAACCCAGATGATCCTTATACCGGAACAAAAGCATATACTCAACACACCACCAATGCCAAATATGCTGAGGACGTCACCGGCATAGACAATTATCACAAAAGTCAATTTCTAACTGCCATCCAGGAAGCCGTAGCGGAAAGTTCTTTGCCCTCCGCAGAAGAACAACAGTATCAGAATATTTTATCTCAGTATGATTCTTTAATCAAAGACAGTTCTTACAAAGGCGTGAACCTACTCCAAGAACAGGATTTGAAAGTCACCTTCAACGAAAGCCGCAGCGCCTGGCTAGACGTCAAAGGCAAAGACGCTTCCTCAGCCGCTCTGGGATTAACCACCAGCGAGTGGAATACCATTGAAGACATCGCTCAATCCCTAAAGGAAATATCCTCGGCATTGAATCAGATTCGCTCCATGTCGGCGGAGTTGGGCAGCTATTACAACATTGTCCTTAACCGCCAGGACTTTACCGAAAACCTGATTAATGTTCTGGAGGAAGGCGCGGACAAACTGACCTTGGCGGACATGAACGAAGAAAGCGCCAACATGCTGGCTCTGCAAACCCGACAGCAGCTGGCAACCAATTCCCTCTCGCTTGCCTCTCAGGCCGCCCAGTCTATTTTGAGATTGTTCTAGCAGTAAAAACATTACAGTTTCAATACTATTCCGACAACAGCAGACAACATGATATAAAAAATCGGGCTTTTTTTCCAAAAATGAATTGAAGCCAGCAGCACCGCAAAAACCACAGCGGTCAGCATATTGACAATCGCCAGCTTTCCGATTTGCAGTCCGGCAAACAAAATCAGAGCCATCACCGCGGGACGGATTCCCGACATAACCGCCTGCACACGGGTATTGCACTTATATTTTGCCATCAGTTTCGCCACCAGCACAATCACAATAACCGACGGTGTGACAAGCCCGGCCGTTGCCACAATTCCACCCAAAATTCCCGCAGTTTTAAAACCTGAAAACGTCGCCATATTGATTCCCAACGGACCAGGCGTCGATTCCGAAACGGCAATCATATCCGCCAGTTCTTTGGCTGTAAACCAACCGTATTCTTCCGATAAATCAAACAAAAACGGAACCGTCACCAGTCCGCCGCCAATGGCAAACAGGCCGACTTTAAAAAATTCATAAAACAACAGCAGATAAATCATTGCCTTTTCAGCTCCTTAAGCCCTAATGCAAACATAGCGGCCAAAATAACAATCCACACTGCCGAGAGGTTAAAAATTCCAAGCAGCAGTAAAGCTCCCGCAAAAATAGCCGCCGCCCCGTAACCGGTCACGCTTTTTTTCCACAACCCGTAAACAATATCGGCAATCAGTGCCGCAACGCAAATGCGTATACCCGCAAAAGCATAAGAAACATAACGGTTATGCATATATTTTTCCAACACCGCGGCCAGCAGGGTAATAATCAGCAGCGACGGCATGACCATCCCTGCCGTGGCAGCAACGGCACCTTTAATGCCGCATCGTTTATAACCGATAAATGTAGCAACGTTAACGGCAATGATCCCCGGCGTGCACTGCCCGACCGAATACAAATCCAACAGCTCTTCATCTTCCAAAAAACGGCGTTTTTTAACCAGTTCGTCCTGCAAAAGCGGCAGCATCGCATACCCGCCGCCAAAGGTAAACAGCCCGATTTTAAAAAACAGCAAAAATAAATCCGTCAAATTCTTCATAACTGTCTGTCCGCGCTTGTTAATTAAATCTGCCTGTACTATATTCTTATTTAGTTTTTATATGGTTAAGATTTGAGGTTGCCCATGATTATTGCCGTTCTCAAAGAAACTGCCCCTTTTGAAACCCGGGTTGCCGCAACGCCTGATATTGTCAAAAAATATAAATCTCTCGGTTTGCGCGTCTTTGTCGAAAAGGGAGCCGGCGAAGCCGCCGGATTCGCGGATTCCAGCTATGCCGAAGCCGGGGCGGAAATAAAAAATTCCGCCGCCGAAACTTGCCGCGATGCCGATGTCATCATCAAAATCCGCGCACCGCTGCCCTCAGAAGACGGATTGATGCATTCCGGGCAAATTCTGGTCGCCAATCTGGAGGCTCGTAATCAACCAGAACGTCTCAAAACGCTTGCGCACATCGGTCTGACCGGTTTTGCTCTGGAACTCATGCCGCGAATTTCGCGCGCCCAAAATATGGATATTTTGTCTTCGCAAAGTTCTCTGGCTGGCTACCGAGCCGTTATCAACGCCGTCGGCCTGCTCAACCGAGCCGTGCCGATGATGATGACCGCAGCCGGAACAATTCCGGCCGCCAAAGTTTTGGTTTTGGGCGCCGGTGTTGCCGGGCTGCAGGCTATTGCCACGGCCAAACGCCTCGGCGCACAAGTCTTCGCCTCCGACGTCCGCCCGGCCGTCAAAGAACAGGTCGAATCTCTGGGAGGAAAATTTCTGGAAATCGAAACCGACGAAACTTTTGAAACTGCCGGCGGCTATGCCGGAGAAACCTCTGAGGATTATCGCCGCCGCCAGCAGGAAGCCGTTGCGACCCAACTTGCCAAAAGCGACATAGTCGTTACCACCGCGCTTATTCCAGGCAAACCGGCGCCCCGCCTTATCTCCGCCGAAATGCTCAAAGCCATGCCGTCCGGCGGAATTGTCATTGACATGGCTGCGGCAGCCGGCGGAAATGTCGAAGGTTCCCGCGACAATGCCGTAATTGACATCAACGGTGTGACCGTTGCCGGCAACAGCAATCTGGCTGCCGAAATTCCGCATTCTGCCAGCCGGCTGTTTGCCCAAAACATTTACAATTTTCTGACACCGTGGTTTAAGCGGGAAAACGATACCTTTGCCTTTGATTTTGAAGACGAAATCATTAACAAAACCTGTGTTTTCAAAAACGGGCAAATTTTGCTGTAAGGAGAATAAATAATGGATTTTTGGATGCTGCTTACCGTTTTTGTCCTCGCCTGCTTTGTCGGCTATTTTGTCGTCTGGGGAGTTACACCGGCTTTGCATTCTCCGCTGATGAGCGTTTCCAACGCAATTTCCGGCGTAGTTGTCGTCGGAGCGTTGATTGTCGCCGGCAATGCCGAGACCGGAGCCGTGCGTTTTTTGGGGCTGACTGCCGTCTTCCTGGCTTCCGTTAATATTTTCGGCGGTTTCGCCGTTTCCCAGCGCATGCTTGAAATGTTTAAGAAAAAGGAGAAAAAATAATGCTGATATCTCTGTCCTACCTATTGGCGGCCTCCTTTTTTATTGTCTCCGTCCGCAGCCTCTCCTCCCCAAAAACCGCACGCCGCGGCAATCTCCTGGGTATGCTCGGTATGCTGATTGCCATTGCGGCAACCATGCTTTTGGTTAACGATGTTCTGTATACCTCTCTGGCCATTTTGCTTGGCGCTGCCGTCGGCATCTTTTTTGCGCTCAAGGTCAAAATGACTTCTTTGCCGCAAATGATTGCCGCCTTCAACGGCCTGGGCGGATTATCCGCCGTATTGATTGCCCTTGCCGAAATCATCGGCGGTTCGCAGGCTCTGCTCGACAATGCCGTCGGCCTTATCATCGGTGCCGTTGCCTTTTCCGGCTCCATGATTGCCTTTGCCAAACTTCAGGGATTGATGAGCGCCCGCGCCGTTGTTTTTCCCCTCCAACAGTTCCTGAACCTTATCCTCGGACTGGCAAGCGTCGCCTTATGCGGCTTTTTTGTCTTCAGCGGAAATACAGAACTTTTCTACTGGCTCGCCGCAATTACAATTTTGCTTGGTTTCCTGTTGATTCT
This sequence comes from uncultured Alphaproteobacteria bacterium, assembly GCA_944391425.1. Lineage (GTDB taxonomy): Bacteria > Pseudomonadota > Alphaproteobacteria > RF32 > CAG-239 > CAZU01. Next base: position 27,483 of record CALXTO010000008.1, read on the forward strand.
GCCTATCGGCGGCGCCGACATGCCGGTTGTTATTTCCGTACTTAACTCTTACTCCGGCTGGGCGGCTGTCGGCATCGGTTTTTCCATCGGCAATACTCTGCTAATCATCATCGGCGCATTAGTCGGTGCCAGCGGTGCGATTCTTTCCTATATCATGGTTAAGGCTATGAATCGTTCCCTGCTTAGCGTTATGCTCGGCGGTTTCGGGCTTGAAAACAAATCGGCCGCAGCAGCAGCCGGCGAAGCCAAAACGGCCAAATCCGGCAGCCCGCAGGACGCGGCCTTCATCATGGAAAATGCCAACAAAGTTATTATTGTTCCCGGTTACGGCATGGCCGTTGCCCAGGCGCAGCACGTTCTCCGCGAAATGGCTGATGATCTGCACCGGCTTTACGGCGTTGAAGTCAAATATGCCATCCACCCCGTTGCCGGACGCATGCCCGGGCATATGAACGTCCTGCTGGCCGAAGCCGGCGTTCCCTATGAAGACGTTTTTGAACTTGAAGACATTAACCGCGAATTTGCCACTGCCGACGTTGCCTACGTCATCGGCGCCAACGACGTTACCAACCCTCTCGCCAAAACGGATCCCGCCTCACCACTTTACGGCATGCCCGTTTTGGATGTTGAAAAAGCCAAAACAGTATTCTTCGTCAAACGCTCGCTCAATACCGGCTACTCCGGCGTCGAAAACCCGCTGTTTTTTGCCGACAACACCATCATGCTCTATGGTGATGCCAAACACGTTACCGAAGAGATTGTTTCCGCTCTGGAAGAAAAATAATTGTTTTAAAGACTAAGTCCCAAAGGCCTGATGGCTCGTTCCAAAACGCCCTGGGTTTTTGAAATCGCCAAACCATAGTTGGTAATCGGCACGCCGCGGCCGGCACATTCCTTAATCCGGTGTACCATTTCCCGCCGGTTAAGCATACAGGCGCCGCAGTGGATAACCAAGGCGTATTTTTCCAAATCCTCGGGAAAATCACTGCCCTGGCAAAACTCAAATGTCAGCTCTTTGTCGGTATATTTTCTCAACCAATTGGGAATTTTGACCTTGCCGATATCGTCAGATAAAACATGATGCGAACAAGCTTCGGCAATCAGGACTCTGTCGCCGTCGCGCAGCCGGTCAATCATCTCTGCCCCGCGATACATTTCGGCAATATCGCCTTTATTACGCGCAAACAAGATTGAAAAAGTTGTCATCGGCACATCTTCCGGAACCTCATCCGCCACTTTCGTCACAACCTGAGAATCCGTAATGACCAGCGCCGGTTTTCGCTTCAGCTCCGCTAGCATTTCCGTCAATTCGCTTTCTTTGACGGCAACAGCCTTAGCACCGCGGTCCAAGACCTCGCGCAACACCTGCACCTGAGGCAAAATAAGCCGCCCTTTCGGCGCCGACAAATCAATCGGCACGACCAGCAGCACCACATCGCCGGGGTTAAACAAATCTCCGGCCAGCAGAGGCTCTCGTTTAATATCTTCAGGCACGGCGTCAATAATCAGATTCTTCAGTTCATCAATACCTTTTTTCGTCCGGGCAGAAACTTCCGCAAACGGGATTCCCGTATCGCGGCAGAATTCAATATCCGCTTCCGTCGGCGCCTTTATGTCGCTTTTGTTAAAAGCAACGACAAAGGGAATTTTGAGTCTTTGAACTTCGACGATAATTTCTTTTTCAAACTGCCCCAGCCCGTTTTCGGAAACGGCAATGACCGCCACGTCTGAACGGTACAGAACTTTTTTGGCCGCTTTAACCCGAAGCGCGCCCAACTCGCCGGTATCATCCAGTCCGGCGGTATCAAAAAAAGTTACCGGCCCCAGCGGCAAAAGCTCATAAGGTTTTGCCACCGCGTCCGTTGTTGTCCCCGGCCGATCCGAAACTATAGCCACATCCTGCCCGGCAAGAGCATTAATCAAAGAAGACTTTCCGGCATTGCGGCAACCGACAATGCTGATAACCGTGCGCAAAGCCCGCGGCGTGGCTGAAGGATTCCCATTCATTGTTTTTTCCTCAAAATTTTACTATGAATCAGTGCACCACAAACCGCGGGCTTTGTCAAAAACTTATTTGATTTTCAGAACATCTTCCGCAATCAAATCCGGCATCAAGCGGTAACGCCGATACAATTTATCCAGCGGCACGCGGTCGGTAAACTCTTTTTTGGCGCCGTAATTCAGCACCTTCATATTGTCGGCGCCGTAAAACCGGGCGACCTTTTCGCCGAAACCCCCGTCCAGCACGCCGTCTTCCAGCGTAACGACAATCTCATGTTTTTGCTTCAGCTCATGCAACAGTTTTTCATCCAAAACGCTGACGATGCGCGGATTGATGACGGTTGCCTCAATGCCGTTTTCTTTTAACTTGTCTGCCGTCTGCAAACCAAGCTTCAAAAAGCTTCCCAGCGCCAGTATGGCAACCTGTTCGCCTTTGCGCACCGCCTGGTAAGAGGCAAAGTCCGTATCGGCAGGTTTTCCGTCCACAACAACACTTGAAGGAACACGGATAACAACCGGATGCCCGGTTTGTTCGATTCCCCATTCCAGCATCGCCAAAGTTTCTTCTTTAGTCGCCGGCGCCAGATAAACAATATTCGGAATATTGGAAATCAACGGAATGTCAAAACAGCCCAGATGCGTAACGTCACCGGCTGAAATCCCGTTTCCGAACACTAGAATTACCGCCGGATTATTATTAATTGCCAAATCCTGCGAAAGCTGATCGTAAGTCCTCTGCACAAACGAGCTCCAAACGCAATATACCGGTTTGCAGCCGCCCTTGGCCAAAGCTGATGACATTGCCACCGCATGTTCTTCCGCAATACCGACATCAACAAAATTTTTACCGAGTTTCCGCCTTTTTTCCGGCGTCAGCCCGACAGCGCCCGGCGTACCGGCGTTCACGACCACGACCTTATTGTCCTCGGCAACTTTTTCTATCAGATATTCCGGAATAATATCATTATAGCTTTCCCCTTCAGGCTTAAATGTTACTTCTCCGCTGTTAATGTCAAATGGCAGGCTCCAGTGCCAGCGTTCCTTAGCCTCTTCCGCCGGAGCATAGCCCTTTCCTTTCAGTGTATGGACATGCAAAACCGTTGGTTTACGGCAATCTTTAACTTCTTTCAGAGCCGCAATCATGTCCGACAGCGAATTACCGTCCGCAACATAGCGGTAATCAAACCCCCAAGCCTTAAACATATTGTTTTCAGCCGTGCCGTTTGTCTGCCGCAGCAGGCGCAGATTATTGTACAAACCGCCGTGATTCTCGGCAATTGACATTTCGTTGTCATTTAAAATGATAATGATATTGCTGCCCAAAACCGCCGCATTGCTGAAACCTTCCAAAGCTTCTCCGCCGCTCAGCGAACCATCACCGATAACCGCAATGACGTTATGTTTCTGTCCCTGCAAATCTCTGGCTTTGGCCAAACCACAGGCCAGACTGACCGATGTCGAAGTGTGTCCGACCACAAAATGGTCATGCTCGCTTTCTGCCGGATTAGTATAGCCGGAAATCGCGATCATGCCGGCATCGTCCAAAAAGCCGTTCTGCCTTCCGGTCAAAATCTTGTGCGGATAACATTGGTGAGAAACATCAAAAACGATTTTGTCTTTCGGGGAATCAAAAACATAATGAAGCGCAATCACCGTTTCCACGATTCCAAGATTCGGCCCCACATGGCCGCCAACCTTGCTGTCGCGGTTCAAAACAGCAGCACGTACTTCTGCCGCAACGTTTTCCAGTTCCGCTGTCGTCAGATTCTTAATATCCTGCGGTGAATGAATATTATCCAGATAAGCCATTTTTTTCTCCTTGCTTTATGGTGAAACATTGATTAAGCGCATCATAATCTTTAGAGTTAACTCTAAGTCAAGATGTTTTTTATAAAAGTCAAAACTTTTTTACAAAGAAACTCCAATCACATACACAAGCCAAGCTGCCAGCCATGCAATCACGCATTGCAGCAGGACAACCCCGGCGGCATAACTGCGCCCGAGTTCCCGACGTACTGTTGCAATTGCTGCCACACAAGGCGTATATAGCAAGGAAAAGACCAGAAAAACAAAGGCTGTCAGCGGCGTAAACAACAGCGGCAGTTTTTCAATATCTCCGCCCAAAAGAACGCCCAACGTGCTGATAACGCTTTCCTTAGCCATAAAACCGGTAATAAAAGCGGTCGAAATCCGCCAGTCATTAATCCCCAAAGGTTCAAAAACCGGCGCCAGCAAATTTCCCAAACCGGCCAACATACTGTCCGACGAATTGCCTGCCAAATTCAGTCGACTGTCAAATGTCTGCAAAAACCACACCAAAATCGTTGCCCAGAAAATAATCGTAAACGCCTTGGTTACAAAACTTTTAGACTTGGCATAAATCAATCGGTATACATTACGAGCACCGGGCATCCGGTAATTGGGAAGCTCCATCACAAAAGGCACCGGTTCACCCCTAAACAAAAATGTTTTGACAATATAAGCAAATAAAATCCCCGTCACAATGCCGATCAGATATAATCCCAGAATAACCGTCACCTGACTTTGGGCAAAAAAGGCTGCCGTAAACAGAAAATAAATCGGCAATTTGGCTGAACAACTCATAAACGGTATCAGCAAAATAGTCATCTTGCGGTCGCGTTCCGAAGGCAGGGTCCGGGTTGCCATAATCGCAGGCACCGAACAGCCAAACCCAATCAGCATCGGCACAAAGCTCCGCCCCGAAAGCCCGATTTTGCGCAACAGCTTGTCCATCACAAAAGCCACGCGCGCCATGTAGCCGCTGTCTTCCAAAACAGAAAGAAAAAAGAACAAGACCACGATAACCGGCAAAAAGCTCAAAACACTTCCCACGCCGGCAAAAATACCGTCAATAATCAGAGAATGAACCACCGGATTTAAACCGTATGCTGTTAAAAGCCCGTCTGTCTTGTCCGTAACAAAGGCGATTCTCGCTTCAGTCGCATCAGCCAGAAACAATCCGAACGACCCGAAAGTCAGATAAAAAATCAAGGCCATTATACCGATGAATGCCGGCAGTGCCGTATATTTTCCGGTCAAAATAGTATCGGCGCGCGCCGTCATCCGTCGGCCGGAAGTTTCTGCCGGCTTTGTCACAAAACGCCCGCACAGCCCTTCAATAAAGGAAAAACGCATATCGGCCAGACAGGCGTCTTTGTCCAAATCCCGCTCCCGTTCCATCTCGGCAATAATTCTAGCGCAGGTTTTGCGCTCGTCGGAAGTCAGCCCCAGCGACTTAATCACCGGCACGTCATCCTCAATAAGCTTGGTTGCCGCAAAACGCGGCGGCAATCCGGCTCTTTTGGCATGGTCTTCAATCAAATGCACAATGGAGTGGATACAACGATGAACACTGCCGTCCTTTTCACTTTCGGCATCACAAAAATCCAAACGTTTCGGATGTTCCTGATACCTGGCGACATTAATCGCGTGTTCCACCAGTTCTTCAAGCCCTTCGTTTCTGGCGGCCGAAATCGGCACGACCGGAACACCGAGTATTTCTTCCAGACCGTTAATATTTATGTTGCCGCCGTTTCGGGCGATTTCATCCATCATATTCAAAGCAATGACCATCGGCACGTCTAATTCTATCAGCTGCATGGTCAAAAGCAGGTTTCTTTCAATATTATTGGCATCGACAATATTGATGATGGCATCCGGCTTTTCTTGCAAAATAAAATTCCTCGCCACGATTTCTTCTTTGCTGTACGGTGACAAGGAATAAATGCCGGGCAAATCCGTAACGACAACTTCGGGATGGTTCTTCACGATGCCGTCCGTGCGGTCAATCGTTACGCCGGGAAAATTTCCCACATGCTGATGAGAACCGGTCAAACGGTTAAACAAAGTTGTCTTCCCGCAATTCTGATTTCCGGCCAAAGCCAGCCTGATTTTGGTTCCCGCCGGCAAAACGCATTCTTTTTGCGGCTGGCAGGCATTTTTTTCGCCTATCCGCGAATGTTCGACATCCCCGAACCCCGAACCGGAACATAAAACCTTTGGCTTTCCGGATATTTTCCGGATTCTGATCTTGGCGGCGTCAGCCTTGCGCAGCGTCAGCTCATACCCGCGAATACAAACTTCCAACGGATCTCCCAGCGGTGCCCTTTTAATTAAAGAAATTTCCGCCCCCGGCGTCAGTCCCATATCCAAAATACGACGGCGCAAAGCCTTGTCTTCACAATCGACAGACAAAACAACCGCACTTTTTCCTACTGGCAAAGATGCCAGACTTTCACCTTGTTTCCCAATCATCGCAAACCCCGAATTCTTTCCATAAAACAAGGTATAATTAATTTTCCGCAAAAAGTAAACGACGAAATAAAAAAGTTCTTGACTTAGAGTATACTCCAAGAATTAAACTCAAAAAAAATCAATTTTATCAGGAGGTATTTTGATGAACCGGCGTGATTTTTTAATGAACTCTTTAGCCTTTTTTGCACTCTCCGCACTGCCGAAGCTGACTTTGGCCGAAGAAATAAAAGTTTCGGATACGGTCAAAGCTCAAATAAATCCCGGCAACAAACTTGGATTCGGGTTTATGCGGCTGCCGCTCAAAAATCCGAACGACCAAACTTCCATTGATTACGAAACACTCAATAAAATGGTCGACCTGTTTTTGGAGCGCGGTTTCACATATTTTGACACCGCCTGGATGTACATGGGATATGAAAGTGAAGTCGCTTTGCGGGAATCCCTGGTCAAACGCCACCCGCGAAACAAATTTACCGTTGCCAGCAAACTTCCCGTCGGCTACCTGAAAAGTCACGAAGAACAGGAGCAAATTTTCAATAAACAACTTGAAAAAACAGGGTTGGACTATTTCGATTATTACCTCATCCACAACATCAATACAGATACCATCGGCAACGTCCGCAAATATGACAGCTTCAAATTCATTGCCGAGAAGAAAAAAGAAGGAAAAATAAAACACATTGGCTTTTCCTTCCATGATTCGCCCGAAATGTTGGAAGAAATATTAAAAGAGCACCCCGAAGTTGAATTTGTTCAGCTGCAGATTAACTATATTGACTGGGACAATGCCAGTATCCAATCCCGCCGCTGCTATGAAATCGCTCAAAAATACAACAAACCCGTCATCGTCATGGAACCCGTCAAAGGCGGAACGCTGGCTCAGGTGCCGCCGGCTGTCGAAAAAATATTCAAAGACGCCGAACCGGATATGTCCGTTGCCTCTTGGGCAATTCGTTATGCGGCCAGCCTCGACGGCGTCATGATGGTTTTAAGCGGGATGTCAAACCTGCCGCAGCTGGAGGATAATACGGCTTACATGCAAAACTTCAAGCCGCTTGACCAAAAGGAAAAACAGGTTGTCGAACAAGCCGTTAAAACACTGCACGCTTCGGTTTCGATTCCCTGCACCGCCTGCAGGTATTGCGTTGAATTCTGCCCGATGAAAATTGCCATTCCTGACTATTTTGCTTTATATAACGCCGAACAGCAGGAACGCACCGACAAACCGTTTACGGCACAAATGGTATATTATGGCAATTTGGCCAAAACACACGGTAAAGCTTCCGCCTGCATCGGTTGTCGGCTGTGCGAAAAACACTGCCCTCAGCATATCGAAATCAGCAGCTGGATGAAAAAAGTGGCTCAAACTTTTGAAGCATAATGGAGGATAAAATGAAAAAACAAACATTACTGGCTTTAGGCGCTCTGGCACTTTCGGCTTTTATCGCCCCGAAAATTTTTGCTCAAGATGTTGCAAAGGATAATACAATGAACACGGAAACCCCAAAAATTCTGATTGCTTATTATTCATACAGCGGCAACACCAAAGAAGTTGCCGAAGCCATCCATGAAGAAATCGGCGGAGACCTTTTTGAAATAAAGACCGAAGGCTCTTATCCGGAAGAATACCGGCCGATGACTGTTCAGGCCAAACAGGAAATTGAACGGGGATACCGCCCCAAACTTACTTCCAGCCTTGATAACATCGCTCAATATGATGTCGTTTTTCTGGGCTCGCCCAACTGGTGGGGAACCATCACGCCGCAGGTAAGCAGTTTCCTGGATAGCTATGATTTAGCCGGCAAAAAAGTTATCCCCTTTATAACGCATGGCGGAGGCGGTGTCCAAAATACCGTCAAAGACATGAACGCCCAGTGCAGAGGTTGCAGCGTATCTCCTGACGCTTGGGTCGGTTACGGCAGCCGGACCATGGGCATTGCGGGTTGGCTTGAAGATTTAGGATTCAAAAGTGAATAAAATACTGCCTGTCATAAAAGTTTTAATTGCGGTTTTATTTATCCTGGCGTTCGCCGGCATATTTTATCCGCTTAAATTTTTTGATCTCCAGGCCACAGCGTTATTGCAGCGGATAATGGTGAATTTCTCACTTGCCGCTGCAATCCTGCTGGCGGCACTGTTGATTCTTTCCCTGTTTTGCGGACGCATATACTGCTCTTTTTTGTGTCCGCTCGGATTATATCAGGAAATTTTGCTGCTGTTTTTCCGCCGCAAAGGCACCTTACGTCCCAACCGGCCCTGCAAATATTTTTTGGCGGCGGCTTTATGGGGTTCACTGGTCGGAGGCACCGCTTTTCTGATTCGCTTAGTTGATCCCTATTCTCTGTCGGGTTCCGCCGCTTCCGGAGCATGGGTGGGACTGGCAGCGCTGATATTACTGACCGTTTTGGTATGGTTCAAAAAGCGCCTTTTCTGCACGGATATTTGCCCGGTCGGGACTATTTTGGGCTTAATATCCCGCCATGCCGTCAACAAAATTTACATCGACCGCAACAGTTGTATATCCTGCGGCCGCTGCGCTTCCCGATGCCCCTCCGGATGCATTGATTTCAAAAACAAAACCGTTGATAACGAAACCTGCGTAAAATGCCTTGCCTGCCTGTCCGCCTACCCTAAAAGCAGTATTCGTTTCGGAACGGAACCCGGAACGGACATTCCTTTCAGCCCGCTGCGACGGCAAATGCTTATCGGCGGTGCGACCGCAGCCGTTTTCATTGCTGCCGCAAAATACGGAATGGAACTGGGTAAAAACATTGCGGACAAAGTCAAAAACGTTATTCTTCCCGCCGGCGCCGGCAATGCAAAAGATTTTGCCAATCGCTGCCTGAATTGTAATCTGTGCGTACAAAGCTGCCCGATGAAAATTCTACGCAAAGCAAATGAGGATTACCCGGTGGTTCATATTGACTATGAAAACAGTTTTTGCGACTATGATTGCAACAGGTGCTCGCAGGTTTGTCCGTCGGGAGCCATCAAAAAAATTACCCTTGCCCAAAAACAAAGAACACAAATCGGAGTGGCGGTCATCAATGAAGAAACCTGCATCAAATGCGGCTTGTGCGTCATGAAATGCCCGCGGGAAGCAATTACCAAAGAAGACGGCGCCATCCCGCAAATCGACGCGGCAAAATGCATCGGCTGCGGCGCCTGTCAAAACGCCTGCCCGGTAAAAGCTATAAATATTTCCGCCGCGGCAGAACAAAAACTTTTATAAAAGGAGAAAAAAATGTCTTTGGGATTAACTGAAATAGCATTGATCTTGGTCGTCGTTTTGGTTCTGTTCGGCGGCAAACGCATTCCCGAACTGGCCAAAGCGCTCGGCAAAGCTCAGTATGAATATAAAAAAGCCAAAGAAACCCTGCAAAACGAAGCCCGGGATTTGAAAGAAAGCGTCGATAAGGCAGCCAGGGCAGAAGAAGAAAAAGAAAACAAAGAATAAATATGCAAGAAGAGCAAGACGAAAACCTGATTCTGCATCTTGAAGCCTTGCGCACAATGCTGATAAAATGTTTCATCGCCCTGGGCATGGGAGTAGTACCGATGTTTTTGGCTGCGCCTTATGCCATGGAAGGGCTGGTAAAAACAATTATCGGCAGCAATCGTGTTTCTTTAAACTACTTCTCGCCGATGGAGGTTTTTATTCTGCAAATCAAAATTGCCGTCGTTCTGGACCTGCTGGTCTGTTTTCCTTACATTGTCCGGCAAATCTGGAATTTTTTGCTGCCGGCGCTGTATGAAAACGAACGCCGCTTCATCAAATCTATGGTTTTGATTTCGTCCGGACTTTTTATTATTGGCGTGCTCTTCTGCATTTTCTTCATTTTGCCGCTCATCGTCAGCTTCGGGCTCAGTTTTGCAACATCGGACATACAAGCGTTGTTTGGCGTTTCCAACATCATCAATCTGGCGTTGATGCTTTCGGTTATTTTCGGATTAATGTTCCAGTTTCCGATTGTTACTTACGCGTTAATTCGCGCGGATATTGTTTCCTATGCAAGTTTCAAGGACAAACGCCCGTATATTTTTGTGGGCATTTTAATTATCGCCGGCATTCTGACCCCGCCGGACATTGTCAGCCAGCTGATGCTGACAATTCCGACCTACCTGTTGTTTGAGGCAGGACTTCTCGCTGCCCGTAAATATAGACACATCGGAGAATAAACATGTTTATGTGGTACATAATTCTCATTTTGCTGATTGTTTCAACCGGAATTTGTTTGATTTACCTGAGCAATCGTCTGACCAAATTCGGCATAATAAACAAGCTGGCGCGCAGCAGCGTCAAACGCTGCAAACTGCTTAGCCTGACCATCGTTATTTTTGTTTTTGCGGCAATCGCGGCGACAATAAACCTAATGAACGCGGTCGTCTGCTTGCTGCATTTTTCCGTATTGTGGCTTTTAAGCGATTTACTCTTCGCTGCAATACAATGTGTCAGAAAAAAAACTTTCAAACATTACTATGCCGGTTGGACAGCCGTCATTGCCACACTTGCTGCCCTCACGACAGGCTGGTATCTGAACCACCATGTTTGGATGACGGCTTACGAAATAACAACGGAAAAAAACATAAAAAAGCTGCGAATAGCCATGTTTGCCGATTCCCATATCGGCACAACCTTTTCCGGCGCAGGCTTTGCCCATCATATCCAAAAAATACAGCAGCAAAAACCGGATATTGTCCTTGTTGCCGGCGACTTTGTAGATGATGGCACAACCCGGCGGGAAATGGAAGAAGCATGTCGGATTTTGGGTTCGCTCCAAGCCCCCTACGGCATCTACTTTGCTTTCGGAAACCATGACAAAGGCTACCATAATCCGGCCATCAGGGGCTTTACCGCACAAGAATTGATTACCGAACTGCAAAAAAACAACGTTCGGATTCTCCAGGATGAAACGGAGCTGATCGACAACGCTTTTTACATCATCGGCAGAAAAGACTCATCGGAAGTTCTGCGCGGCGATTCGAGGGTGAATATGAAAGAGCTTGTATCTGAATTGGATAAAAGCAAATTCGTCATTGTCATTGATCATCAGCCCAACGATTACCAAAACCAGGCTGCGGCAGAAACCGACCTTGTCCTTTCTGGACATACCCACGGTGGACAGCTCTGGCCGTTGAATAAAGTCGGCGAATGGATCGGAGCCAACGATAAAACCTACGGTCTGGAAAAACGAAACAAAACAAATTTTATCGTAACTTCAGGCCTTTCCGACTGGGCAATAAAATTCAAAACCGGCACCAAATCCGAGTTTGTCATCATAGATATCACACCTCAAAAAACGGCGGCGGAAATTTAAATTGACAAACCGGTAAATCTCCATTCAACATTCTGGCTCTACGGGATATGTTCTACCTTTCCATAATATATATCAAATCTTCTTTTTCCAGCCCTTTCTCTTTTAAAAACGCGTATAAAGCTTCTGCATCTTCACATATAGCTTCAACATCCCCGTCACGGGCAATCTGAATCCGTTCTATTTCTCTTTCCGTAAATGCTTTGACTGATATTTTTTCGTCAGTAGAAAAAACGTCCCGAACTTGTACTTTCTTTTTTCTGCCAGACAAAACAAACACTTCAAAACCAATTCCCGAGATATCGCTTTCCATTAATTCCACATACCAGGTGCGAAAATTCAAAGCCTCTTCATTATCTTTTATCTCATCTGCATTTCCTTTTCCGTCATCAACCTTAAAATACAATTCTCCATCATCATGAGATACCACAGGAGATAATGTCACCATAAACTTCACGCCTTTATTCCTTTCTTATCACAAAACAAATTCCGTTTCCATTATTTACAATAAAACATACCGATGTCAATCGCCCGCAAAGCACGCATTTCCGCCGGATACGAAAAAAGACGCTGCAAACCAGCGTCTTTTTAATCAAAATGGCGGATGAGGAGCCGGGATAGAGGCAAAAAGCTGACCAACGTCAGATTTTTGACACGTATCCCTAGCTTTTCATTGTTAAGCAAAGGAAGCGGCAGCAACTGCGGCGAAACTATGAAAACTCGGATCCCTCCCCGTGAAAACAAGCCTGCGGCGATGTTTGAACGGATTCATCCGACAAAAAAACGCCCAACTTATTTAGGGCGTTTTTTAATTGGCGGATGAGGAGGGATTTACTCGGCGCTTCCGCTTGAGTTGCCTCTGCAGCGCTGGCCTAAAAGCCACCGGCATACTTTCGTCTGCCTGCGCTTTGTAGTGAACCCCCTTCCTCGGGGATTCAAACCCGCCGATCTTCATCAATAACAAAAAAAGCACCACAAGGGTGCTTCTTTTGTTATTGGCGGATGAGGAGGGATTTGAACCCCCGATACGAGTCACCCCGTATACACGATTTCGAGTCGCGCGCATTCAGCCTCTCTGCCACTCATCCACATAATCCATAATTCTTTACGACAACAAATCCCGTTTATGCGCGCTTCTTCGGACTATTGTCCTCTCGCGCTTAATTGGCTCGCCGCTGACAGAGCAGCTCGCTTCGCCGATCTTCGCTTTTGCTGCGATTCCTGCCTCTCTGCCACTCATCCATGCGCTCTTTAATACTTTTTTTATTTATAATTTGCAAGCACATTTTTTATAATTATCAAAACTATCGCTCATTTTCATCTCGGAATTTTACATTAATTTTTCCAAACAACGGAGACAAATAAATTCCCACGGCATTAAAAGCATCTTGCTGCTCTTTGCTGTAAACGCGGTTCAGTCTCACCATGACTTCTTGCTTACTGTCATATCCGAGCTTTTCCGGCGTAATACATTCTACCAAATCCTCAAAATTCTCAAAAATAGCAAGACCCTTTACTTCACAGTCAATCCGCTCCCCCGTAGCGGAGTTTTCCAGCTCCAAAATATCGTGCAGCTTTATTTTCTGACATTTCTTATCCATTAAATGCACGCCTACCCGGCGGCTGCCGTTTTTTATTTTGTTAAAAGAAAATTCATGAACGGGTATCCTATATCTCATCTGCACCTCCCGTTCGCTATTATATGATGCTTTTTCAAATAGTTCCAGAACTTTAATTCGGCACTGTATATCTTAGTCAATTATGTTGCTTTTCCCCTTGCGAAAGATTACACTGAAAAACAAAAAAGAAAGGACCTGCAGTATGAAAACCCTGATTGGAATTCCCGCCCGCTACGGTTCAACCCGTTTTCCGGGCAAACCTCTGGCCAAAATCGCCGGCAAAGAAATGCTTCTCCGTGTTTGGGAAAATGCTCTTAAAGCCGCCTCCCAATTTAAAGGATGCGAGGCCTGCGTCGCCACGGATGACCAACGTATTGTCGATTTTTGCCGACAGCATAACATCAATGTTATGATGACTTCCGAAAATTGCCTCACCGGCACCGATCGTATTGTTGAATTGGCACACAAAATGCCGGAAAAACCGGAATTCGTCGTCAATCTGCAAGGTGACAACCCTCTGTGCCCGACCTGGTTTGTTGAAGCTGTCATTGCCGAATATTATAAAGATAATAACGTTGAAACCGTCACCCCGGTCGTCAACCTCAGCTGGGAAGAACTGGACAATCTGCGTGAACACAAAAAAACGACGCCTTTCAGCGGTACCACTGCCGTATTCGACAAGCACGGCGATGCTTTTTGGTTTTCCAAAAACATTATTCCGGCTATCCGCAAAGAAGAAAAAGTCCGCGCCGCTGAAGTTAGTTCCCCGGTTTACCGTCAAATCGGGCTTTATGGTTACCGCATGGATATTCTAGACCGTATTTCCCGTCTGCCGGAAGGCACCTATGAAAAGCTGGAAGGACTGGAGCAACTCCGCTGGATTGAGAACGGCCTCAGAGTCCGCTGTGTTAAGGTCGACTACCGAGGTTTCAAAAAAATGTCTTCTTTATCCGGGGTCGATTCGCCCGAAGATGTCACCCGTGTAGAAGCTGCTTTGGCTGAATGCGGCGAATTTTAAGGAAGGAAAATCAATGACCACCAGAATTATCATTGCCCGCCACGGCAACACATTTACCAAAGAACAAACGCCGACACGTGTCGGCGGACGCACTGACCTGCCGTTGGTCGAAGAAGAACGCGGCACTCTGCTGGGAGAATATCTGGCTGATGCCGGGCTGATCCCGCAAAAAATATGGGCCGCGCCGCTTAAACGCACCATGCAAACAGCGCAGCTAGCCGTTAAAGCCATGGGTATCGGCCTGCCGGTGGAAGAAGATAATTCTTTCCGCGAAATCGACTATGGCCCCGATGAAAACAAACCCGAAGACGAAGTCATCGCCCGTATTGGGCAGGAAGCCATCGACAAATGGAACAAGGAAGCAATTGTTCCCGAAGGCTGGAAAGTCGATGTTCCGGGCACCATAGACACCTGGCTCAAATTTGGCGAAAAAATTGCCCGGGATTATACCGACAAAAACATCCTCGTCGTTTCCTCCAACGGTATTATCCGATTTGCGCCATACCTGACCGGAGACTTCAAAAAATTCTCCGCAGAACACGACATTAAGGTCGGTACCGGCTGCGTTTGCATTTTTGAAAAAGAAACGCCGGATTCGCCATGGGTTTGTACGGTCTGGAACTTAAAGCCCAAAGATTATTTCAAAAACAAATAGTTATTATGCTATTTTTTCCAATAACAGCAACGCCGCGCCCAACATGCCGGCGTTGTTTTCAAACCGGGCTTGTTTCAGTTCAAACGGCTGTGTCAAAATGTCGTCGTTAGCCTGCTTGTTAAGTTTTTTATACTCTACAAACTGTGCCATTGATCCGGATAAAACCACCACTTCGGGATCAAACAAATTTCCTACCATAACCAACGCATTTTCCAAACATTCCTGCCAATGGTCAAATGCCGCGCGCGCTTTGGCATTGCTTTCTTTCAACCCGCGGATAACATCATAGCTGGTGGCATCTTCTTTCATAAAAAGTTTGGCATCTGTCGTCAGCGCATTGCCGGACACATAGGTTTCCAGACAATTCCACAAACCGCAGGTACACTTTCGCTCATGCCCGCAGCCAAAACGCACATGCATTTCTCCGGCGGCCCCGGACTTCCCCTTCAACAGCCGTCCGTTAACGATAATCCCTGCGCCGACACCTGTTCCCAGCGTCAAAACCACGGCATCCTTTGTTCCTTTAGCCGCCCCCAGTTTAAACTCTGCCCACGCCGCTGAATTAGCATCATTTTCCATAAAAATGGGTTTATCACTCAAAGATATAAAATCAAGTTTGTTATACCCTTCCGGCAAATTACCGACATGGCTGATGATCTTATTGTTGTCATTGTTAACGGCGCCGGCAGTCGCAATCGCCACCCCGTCAATTTCATCATAAAAACCTTTAATCACCGTTTTCAAAAGCTCATAAATCCCCTCTGAAGTTCTGGGCGTGGTTACTTTAATGATTTCATTAACAAAATCTCCGCCGGCATCAATAAGTCCATACGCAATTTTGGTTCCGCCGATATCAAATGCCAAGACCTTTTTCATAAATTTTCCCCTATTAATATAACATTGTTTTGATTATAGCGGACAATTCCTAAAAAATCATAAAAGCACTTCATAACGGAATACAAAAACATTACCGAGCCAGAAAGGGATAAATCCCGTCCGTTGAAAACAAGCCTCCGGCGACGTTTGAAACGGCACACGCAACAAAAAAGCCTTCCCGGTTGGGAAGGCTTTGAATTGGAGCGGGCTGGAGGAAAACTCAGCCGCTGCTCCGGCTGAGTTTAACGACAGGCGAAAGTTTGTTAATTTGCGGCTTGGCTGACAAAGCCAACCAAGCAAATGTTACAAACTGAGTGACCGCAGCGAGTTACGGATGCGGCAAGCAGCCGTTACCGAACCAGAAAGGGATAAATCCCGTCCGTTGAAAACAAGCCTCCGGCGACGTTTGAAACGGCACACGCAACAAAAAAGCCTTCCCGGTTGGGAAGGCTTTGAATTGGAGCGGGTGAAGGGATTCGAACCCTCGACATCAACCTTGGCAAGGTTGCGCTCTACCCCTGAGCTACGCCCGCATCGACAGAACGAAATACTTAATACCATATCCTAAAAAAATTGCAAGCCTATTTTTACACTTTTTTTAAAAAAATTTCTAATACACAAAAACTTCTTCAACCCCGGCTTCATCAACTACCAATCCGTTATAAGAAAAACCCAGTGCCAAAACAGCTACCGTTGCAATCCGCAGCCACCAGACGATCCGCCGGCTTCCTTCAAAAAGTTTGCCGTCAGCACTACGGTTGACGAAAAGAATTTCTGCCAAAACCCACAGACTCACCATCATCAGGGGGAGAAACAAAAACCACGGCGAAATAACACTCAGACAGAGCTGAGACAATGCACGTCCCCAGTAACCGGCATAAAAATTATGAATCCCGATCGCGCCCAAAAAGAAAGCCAGCAAAATATAAACAATGCCGTTCTTTCTTTCCGCTCGGCGACCTTCCCGCAATACTGCCGCAGCCAACCTCTTTTTTTGTTCTAAATATTCTTCTTCCGAAATCGCATGCGTATCCCGCAATTCTTTCAATTTATCGGCATCTATCATGACATCCTCCGTTTTTCTAATATAATACATATTTCCAGATATCCAAGCACAAAAAAAGCCCTGTCCGGAAGACAGGGCTTAATTCAGAACTTCCGTCTAGAATCCCATTCCGGGCATTCCTCCGGCCGGAGCTCCGGCACCGCCGCAATGGCAGTCTTTCTGAGGAGCTTCGGTAACCATGGCTTCGGTCGTAATCAGCAGCCCGCCGACAGACGCGGCATCCTGCAGAGCCGTACGCACAACCTTGGTCGGATCGATAATACCGGCTTTAACCATATCGGTATACTCGCCGCTCTGGGCATTATAACCAAAGTTGGTATCATTGCTTTCCAGAATTTTTCCGGCGACAACCGCGCCGTCCACACCGGCATTTTCGGCAATCTGACGGATCGGAGCCTGGGTCGCCTTACGAATAATATCAATGCCGACGCGCTGGTCCTGGTTGGCCGGAGTCAGCTTATCCAAAACCTTGGCAGAATAGAGCAAAGCAACACCGCCACCCGCGACAACACCTTCTTTGACTGCGGCACGCGTAGCATTCAGAGCATCGTCAATACGATCTTTCTTTTCTTTAACTTCAACTTCAGAAGCACCGCCGACGCGCAAAACGGCAACACCGCCGGACAACTTGGCCAGACGTTCCTGCAGTTTCTCGCGGTCGTAATCAGACGAAGTCTCTTCAATCTGCTTGCGGATTTGGGCGGTTCTGGCCTCAATCATGTCTTTCTCGCCGTCGCCGTCAATAATAGTCGTTTCGTCTTTGGTGATTTCAACACGTTTAGCCGTACCCAGCATTTCCAGAGTAACATTTTCAAGCTTCATGCCCAACTCTTCGGAAACAACTTGTCCACCGGTCAAGATGGCAATATCCTCCAACATGGCCTTTCTACGGTCACCGAAGCCCGGAGCTTTAACCGCACAGACTTTCAACCCGCCGCGCAGACGGTTAACAACCAGAGTTGCCAAAGCTTCGCCTTCAACATCTTCCGCCACAATAACCAATGGACGTCCGGATTGTACAATCGTTTCCAAAATCGGAATCAGCGGCTGCAGATTGGAAATTTTCTGATCACACAGCAATACAAAAGGATTCTCAAATTCGCAGGTCATTTTTTCGGCATTCGTAATAAAATACGGCGACAAATAACCACGATCAAACTGCATACCTTCAACCACATCGAGCTCAGTCTCCAAACCTTTGGCGTCTTCAACCGTAATAACGCCTTCGTTGCCGACTTTTTCCATCGCCCGGGCAAGATATTCGCCGATTGAACGGTCACCGTTGGCAGAAATTGTGCCGACTTGGGCAATTTCTTCCGAGGTTTTAATGGCCACCGAACGAGATTTAATATCTTCAACCACGGCTTCAACCGCCATATCAATACCGCGTTTCAGATCCATCGGATTCATTCCGGCGGCAACGGCTTTGCAGCCTTCTTTGATAATCGCCTCGGCCAAAACGGTAGCCGTCGTTGTACCGTCACCGGCTTTATCTGCGGTCTTCTGGGCAACTTCCTTTACCAGCTGGGCACCCATATTTTCAAATTTGTCCGAAAGCTCAACCTCCTTGGCAACCGAAACGCCGTCTTTGGTAATTTTCGGCGCGCCGTAAGATTTATCCAAAATAACGTTGCGGCCTTTGGGTCCCAAAGTAACTTTTACGGTTTTAGCCAGCGTTTCAACACCTTTAAGCATTTTTGCGCGGGCATCTGTTCCAAATTCAATATCTTTTGCAGCCATTGTTTTAATTCCTTACCTTTTATTCTTCAATTACGCCTAAAATTTCGCTCTCTTTAATAATAAGCCGTTCTTCGCCGTTAACTTTGACTTCGCTGCCCGACCATTTGCCGAACAAAACTTTGTCGCCAGGCTTAACGCTCATCGGGATGATTTTTCCGTCTTCGGCACGGAACCCGTCGCCAACGGCTTCGACCAACCCTTCGCTGGGCTTTTCTTTAGCCGTATCGGGAATAATGATTCCGCCGGCTGTCTTTGTATTCTCTTCCAACCGCTTAACCAAAACGCGGTCATGTAAAGGTCTGATTTTCATCTTCAATCACTCCGTTAGTTTATACATATTTTTATCTATACCGTTAGTTAGTTACTCAAATTGCCGTTGTCAAGCTCTCCGGCAAAATTTTATGCTTTATTGCAAAAAAAACAGCCTCGAAAAAAGGCTGTTTTTCAAAACGGCAGGAAACTACTTCAAATCCATAATTTGACGGATGGCGCTGACCAAAAAGCTGACAACCATCAAAAAGCCCAAAACTACCATGCTGACAAAATAAAGCCAGGCACCGGGAAACACCATCATTACCGGGCGGGCAATCGTCGAAGCCCAGCCGTCCAGGGTAAATGCCTGCAACAGAGTAAACATGGCCGAACCCAGCGTCGAAAAACTGATAAAAACATCACCGAACATACTCACCGCAATAATGGCAAACACATACGAAAAAATGGCAAATATCGCGATAAAAGAAGCAAATGTCGGCAACAAAGCGATAAAAATTTCCACCATATTGTGCATTTTTGAAAAATGATGCACATACTTCAACAGACGAAACAGACGGAATGTCCGCAGAACAATAAACGCGCTCGCCGATGGTATGGACGAGAGCGCAACAATCGTCAAATCAAAAATATTCCATCCCGATTTAAAAAAGTTCTGTTTCAGCGCATAGATCTTCAAAAACATTTCCACGATGAAGATGCCCATAAACAGCCTGTCCAACAAAAACAGCCCGTTATCAAAATACAAAATCATCATATCAGAGGTCATCAAGCCCAAAACAACCGCATCGGCCAGGATAACGCCCATGATAAACATGTCAAAACTGAAACCGGTAACCAGCTTGGCCAAACGGCGGCGGTCATCCTTATAAAAAAGCTTTTTGACGATTTTTTTCTTTGTTTGTGAAGTTTTGGAAGCAAGTAATTTTTTAGCCGTTGCCATCATATAAACACCCTCTGATGATTTTCTTTCAACTTATTGTAACCTAAAAAAAGCAGAATGCAATAATTATTCCCGACAAAGCGATTGCCGGCCCGTAAGCCGCCGACCGACGGCGCCGCCACAGGGAATAAACCAGCAGCAACACGGACGAAACGGCAATAACATACAGCAGCGGCAACACCCCCAGCCAGGCGCCTGTAGCCGCCAGCAGTTTAATATCGCCGCCGCCGAAAGCATTTTTGTCTTTCCACACCAGCAGCAAACTCACCAGTACCGGCAAAAAATAACCGGCCAGTGCGCCTGCGGCGCTTTCCGCGGCGGTTATCCACCCCCAGCCTGCGGCTGCGGAAAAAAAGCCCAGAATCAGCAATGGCACCGTCAAAATATCCGGCAACAAAAACATCCGCCAGTCAATTTCCGCCAACAGCAGCAAAATCCACACATAAGCCAGATACCACGCCAAATGCCCGCTGCCGAAACGGACATAAAAAGCGTAGCTCACCGCGGCAGTAAGCAGCCCGCTCATCAACGAACGCCAAAGAAAAGATTTGTAATGCGTGTGGGCACGGATTCCCCGTGCTCTTTTTCCCGGCGTTAAAATTCTCCACAAAGCATAAGCCGCCGTCGCCGGCATAAATTTGGCAAAACGCCTTGCCGTATAAGGAACAAAAAGTCCGAACAAAAATCCCCACAACGCATAAATCATCGTTAATCCTTTCTCTTCAGCCGTTTACCCGATCATAACCTCGAAAAGATAAGATTTGATTAAAAAAGCCGGGAACAAATCCCGGCTCTTGCATTAAGCGACGGATTTCAAAATATATTCACTCATTTTTTCGCTGAAAAACGACGGGTCGCTGACCGCCTCCCCTTCGGCAATCTTTGCCTGATCCAGCAAAAGTTTGGCAATTTCCTCCACTTTGGCGCGCTGTCCCTCGTCAGCCGTCATATCCGCCAGTCTGATAATCAGCGGATGATACGGATTCAATTCCAAAATACGGGTACTGGCAAAAGCCGTCTGCTGTTGGTGATTGCGCATCAGACGTTCCAGATGCAGGCTCATCTGCCCGTCTTCCACCGTCAGACTGACCGGAGATTTTGTCAGTTTTTCGGTCGTTGTTACTTTACCAACCTCATTCTTAAACATCTCCGTCATCAGATCCGTCAGCTTTTTCAGGCTGCCTTCATCGGCTTTGGCTTCCTTGCGTTCCCAGCCCATGTCCGTTTCTGCCTGCGTTATGTGTTTGACGGCAAAATTCTTGTAATTCGGCAGCACCTGCGGCCAAAATTCGTCAATCGGTTCGGTCAGCAGTAAAACTTCGATTCCCTTTTCTTTGAAAGCTTCCAGCTGCGGATTGTTACGCAAAATTTTGACATCGTCACCGGTAATATAGTAGATGGCCTTTTGTCCTTCCTGCGCCCGGGAGATATACTCGTCCAGAGTTGTCAGCTTGTTTTCGTCATTCGTCGAGTTAAAATAAGAAAGCGACGCAATTTCCTCACGATTGCCGAAATCTTCATAAATGCCTTCTTTCAGCACAATTCCGAAATTTTTCCAAAAGACCATGTAATCGTCATAATTTTTGGCGCGCTTTTTCAGTTCTTTAAGAATACGCGAAACTGTTCCGTGTTTGATTTTTTCAATCAACGCGCTATGTTGCAACATCTCGCGCGAAATATTCAACGGCAGATCTGAAGAGTCGACAACACCTTTAACAAAACGCAGGTAGTTGGGAATCAGCTCTTCCACCTTATCCGAAATAAACACTTTGTTGACATAAAGCTTCAGCCCGTTTTTGCGGTCCGGCTGAAAAAGGTCGTACGGTGCGTTCGACGGAATGTAAAGCAGCCCTGTATATTCAATGTTTCCCTCAGCCTTAAAATGCAAGGTCATCCACGGTTCGTCAAAATTATGCGAAATATGGTGATAAAACTCCTTATATTGTTCCTTGCTGATCTCCGATTTATGGCGCGTCCACAAAGCCGAAGCGCTGTTAACCGTTTCTTCCCCCGCTTTGCCCAAGTCCAAAACAATCGGGTAACCGATATGATCGGAATAAGTGCGGATAATTTGGCGCAGATAAATCGTATCCGTGTACTGCTTTTCATCTTTTTTCAAAAACAGTTTAATATCGGTACCGTTCGATTCGCGTTTGGCTTCGCTGATTTCAAAACCTTCCGCACCGTCGGAAACCCATTTCCACGCCTGTTCTTCGCCGGCGCGGCGGGTAATGATTTCCACCTTGTCTGCTACCATAAACGCCGAATAAAAGCCAACACCAAACTGTCCGATCAAATCGCAGGCCGAGCCGTTGTCACCGGCATTTTTCACAAAATCGGCAGTTCCGGACTTAGCAATCGTACCCAAATGGCTGATTAAATCTTCCTTATTCATGCCGATTCCGTCATCGGAAATCGTCAGTGTTCCCGCTTTTTCGTCCGGCGTGATTTTAATTTTCATTTGCCCGCTGTCCTTAACCAGCCCCGGGTTGGTCAAAGCCAGATATTTCAGTTTGTCACAGGCGTCTGAAGCATTTGAAATCAATTCCCGCAGAAAAATCTGCTTTTCCGAATACAGGGAATTGACCACAATATCCAGCATTTTGCTGACATCGGCCTGAAAAGACATTTTATCCGACATTTTCTTTTTCTCCAAATTCAAAAGCTTGCATCTAAGGCTTATTTAGGAACATTTTTCGTTTTTTGCAAGATTATGCTTGATTTATTTCTCAATCTGAGTAAATTGATTTTGCTTTTATATAACAACACTGGAGTTAAGCACTATGGTATCTGTAGTTAACGACGCTTGCGTAAAATGCAAATCCTGCGCCGATGTATGCCCGGTAGACGCTTTTCATGAAGGCGACACCATGCTGGTTGTCGATCCCGACACCTGCATCGACTGCGGCGTATGCATTTCTGAATGCCCGCAGGAAGCCATCACTTCTGAAGACGAAGCCGATGAAAAATGGATTAAATTCAACGCAGAAAACGCTAAGAATTGGCCCAACGCCAACGAATAATTTTCGGTTGGCTGTCCAAAAGTCCTCCTTGAAAAGCCAAGGAGGCTTTTTTTATGGTTGCGAAAAA
Source organism: uncultured Alphaproteobacteria bacterium (assembly GCA_944391425.1). GTDB lineage: Bacteria > Pseudomonadota > Alphaproteobacteria > RF32 > CAG-239 > CAZU01. Next base: position 50,351 of record CALXTO010000008.1, read on the forward strand.
CATAAATATAAGCTACAAAAAGAAAAACACAATAATGCAAGGAATAAAAAGCAAAATGATAAACCGTGTTGAAACAACCTACTACGACGTTGTCGGCATCGGCAACGCCATTGTTGACGTTTTGGCCAAAGTCGGCGAAGGATTCCTCAAAGAACGCAACTTGCCCAAAGGCTGCATGACTCTTATGGACGCCCAGACAGCCGGCAAAATTTATGCCGACATCGTTCCCGAGCGCGAAGTCCCCGGCGGTTCTGCCGCCAACACGGTTGCCGGACTGGCCTCTTTGGGCAGTGCGCCGGCTTTTATCGGCAAAATCCATGACGACGAGCTCGGACAGGAGTTTACCCGCGACATCGGCGCCGCCGGTGTTGATTTTTTCACCAAACCTCTGGCTCAAGGACCGGTCACCGGACGCAGCATCGTCCTGGTCACGCCGGATGCCCAACGCTCCATGTTCACCTATCTCGGCGCAGCAACCCATCTGAGCGAAAAAGACATTGACGAAGAAATTATCCGTGCATCCAAAATCGTTTATATCGAAGGTTACCTTTGGGATAGCGACTGCTGTCACGACGCCGTATTCAAAGCCTGCGAGCTTGCCCACAAACATAATCGCAACGTTGCTTTCACTTTGTCAGACACCACCTGTATGGAACGCAATCGCGAAAAACTGCTTGAATTCGTCACTGAGCATGTTGACATCCTTTTTGCCAACGAAGACGAAATCAAAGCTCTGTTCGCCGAAGAAGATTTTTATCGAAGCCTTGATTTGATTAAACCCCTGGTCGACATTGCGGCCATTACCCGCGGGCAAAAAGGTTCGGTCGTCGTTAACGGTCGCACCAAAACTTTTGTTGAAGCCGAAGTAGTCGAAAACGTCGTCGATACCACCGGCGCCGGCGATCTATACGCCGCCGGATTTTTATACGGTATCACTCAGGGCCGCTCGCTCGGAACCTGCGCCATGATCGGCTCAATTGCCGCCGCTGAAATCATCACCCATTACGGCGCCAGACCGGAAGTCAGCCTCCGCGGTTTTGTCCGTAACAAACTTTTATCTTACGGCAAACGCGCATAATAAAAAATGCTGCGGCAGGAAGTATTTTTTATAAAAATTTTATATAAAATCTTGAATTTTAAATTTAAAAGCGTATTGTAGGTCGAATTTACAACGTAAAACCGGTATTCCGTTTTTCATAAACGGCCGTATCGGGAATAAACCGGTGAGAGCCGCGTATAGAAAGGCGTACGCAAACGAACCGATTTGCAACATGACGACCCCGGCACTCCATTTTTTTCATAAATGGCCGTGCTGGAAGCAAACCGGTGAGAGCCGTGTACAAAAAAGGCGTACACAAACGAACCGGTTTGCAACATGACGACCATTTAGGGAAAAAATAAAAATGAACATGAGAAATATTGCCATAATAGCTCACGTCGACCACGGCAAAACAACAATGGTAGACGGACTTTTAAAACAAAGCGGAACTTTCCGCGATAATCAAAAGGTCGAAACTTGCGTTATGGACAGCAACGACCTTGAACGTGAACGCGGTATTACAATTTTATCCAAATGCACTTCCGTTAACTGGAAAGGCACTCATATCAATATTGTGGATACGCCCGGTCACGCCGACTTCGGCGGCGAAGTTGAACGCATTCTGTCAATGGTTGACGGCGTCGTTTTGTTGGTTGATTCTTCAGAAGGTCCCATGCCGCAAACCAAATTTGTCCTTGGTAAAGCGCTGAAACTCGGTCTTTGCCCAATCGTTGTCATCAACAAAGCCGACAAACCGGATGCCCGCTGCGACGAAGTTCTCAACGAAGTTTTCGACTTGTTCGTCAGTCTTGACGCCAACGACAAACAGCTTGATTTTCCGGTTTTGTATGCTTCCGGACGCAACGGCTGGGCCGTCAACGAACTGACCGATGAGAAAAAAGACTTAACCCCTCTGTTTGAAATGATTTGTTCTTACGTTCCGGAACCCAATTGCCAACCGGACGCACCTTTTTCCATGCTGGCCACAACTCTCGAGGCAGATAAGTTCATCGGCCGCCTGTTAACCGGGAAAGTTCAGTCCGGCAGCATAAAAGTCAACGACACCGTTAAGGTTCTCAACGGTGACAATCAAGAAATTGAGCGCGTCCGCATCAGCAAAATTCTTGCCTATCGCGGTCTGACCCGCGAAAGCCTGCCGGAAGCTCATGCCGGAGACATCATAGCCATTGCCGGAGTTGTCAAAGGCACCGTAGCAGACACTATCTGCGCACTGGAAGTAAACGAGGCTATCAAAGCCCAGCCGATTGACCCGCCGACACTGGCTATGACCTTCTCCATCAACGATTCGCCACTGGCCGGAAGAGAAGGAGACAAGGTTACTTCCCGTATGATTTGGGATCGCCTCTGCAAAGAAGCCGAAGGCAATATCGCCCTCAAAATTTCCCGTACCGACAGCAGCGATTCCTTTGAAGTTGCCGGCCGCGGCGAACTCCAACTCGGCGTTTTGATTGAAACCATGCGCCGCGAAGGATTTGAGCTTTCCATTTCCCGCCCGCGCGTATTGATGAAAAAAGATGAAAACGGCCATCTGCTGGAACCGGTAGAAGAAGTTGTCGTAGATGTTGACGAAGAGTTCTCCGGCGCTGTTGTTGAAAAACTCGGTCAGCGGCGCGCCGAAATGACGGATATGATTCCTTCTCAGGCCGGAAACAAGGTTCGTCTGATTTTCAACGCGCCCTCGCGCGGACTCATCGGCTATCATTCTGAATTTTTGACCGATACCCGCGGTACCGGAGTCATGAACCGTATTTTCAAATGTTACGAACCATACAAAGGCGAAATCGACAGCCGCCGCAACGGTGTTCTGATTTCTTCGGAATCCGGAACCGCCATTGCCTATTCGCTGTGGAAACTTCAGGAACGCGGCCCGATGTTTATCGACCCCGGTGTTCCTGTCTATGTCGGCATGATTATCGGCGAACATACCAAACCCAACGACCTGGAAGTCAACCCTTGCAAAGCCAAACAGCTCACCAACATTCGCGCTGCCGGAAAAGACGAAGCCATTGATTTAATTCCGCCGCGCAAACTGACGCTGGAACAGGGGCTGTCTTATATTCAGGAAGACGAACTGTTAGAAGTTACGCCCAAAACATTGCGCCTGCGCAAACGGATATTGGATCCGATTGCCCGCCGTCGCCAAAAACCCGGCGAAATGTAATTGTCAGCCCCTCTTATGAGGGGCTTTTTTCTATCCCTTTTAATCCATTATATATCAACGATTTGCCGGGATTTTCTGTGGAAAAGTTTTCTC